>JAFDYG010000465.1 GCA_018267545.1 Bacteroidota bacterium | reverse complement strand
ATGGCAACCTGATCTGCATCACTACCGGTCCGCGCGGTTATTCCCAGAAAGTTTCCACCGCTCCCGACTATTTCGCAGGTTATAGCTTCCTGGTGTTCACCAAGGACTTCGCCAACTTCATGTACGGCGACCCCCGCTACAATGCGACGATCGCCAACCTGGATAGTCTGAAGGCCGTTGGCGCTGCTACGTATACCGCCGGGTACAATAACACCGGGTATTTCCTGGGTAAATTCATCGGCCGCGTTTCCGACAAGGCTGCTGCCACTCCCGAGCTGAACTTCGGCCAGGACGAGTACGAAATCCGCCTCGCGGACACGTATTTGATGGAAGCGGAAGCGCTGATGAACTCCGGTCAGAGCGTTGCTGCGGGTACCCGTGCTTATAATCTGTTCAACGCCGTCCGCGCCCGTGTGGGTCTGGCTCCTACCACGCTGAACCAGGACGCGCTCGAAAGAGAACGCCGTCTGGAGTTTGCGGGTGAAGGTCAGCGCTGGCCCGACCTGGTTCGCTGGGGTAAGGCTGCGACTGTTCTCGGTCCTAAGGGATTCGTTGCAGGTCGCCACGAGATCTTCCCGATTCCGCTCAATGAGCTGAATAATACTAAGCTCCTACAAAGCAAGGAATGGGGCGGAACGAAGTAATGTAATTTTGCTAAAGGTCAGAAGGCGGTAATACGCTTTCTGGCCTTTATTTTTGCTCTACTTTTGCTTTGTGCCATGCAGTACCTTAAAATCACGATCGTCACAGGCCTGCTGATGGTCCTGGCGATTTGCTTCTCACAGTGCCTCAATAGCTCATCCGGTAGTGACCCGCGTGGAGACCTTTACGCCGGGACTGACGCTTGCTTGAAATGCCATCAAAAGACTTCCGATACTTACACGCATAGTAATCATTATAAGACTTCGTCCGCTGCAAGGCTCGATTCCGTTAAGGCTCTGATTCATTCTGCTATCAATAACGATCGATTTTATTTTGGGGATTCGAGCTATATTCAAGTACACGATAACTCCCAAACCTTGTTCGTGGCGGGCCGGCCCGCAAAGTCCGAGACCTTCGACATTGTCTTTGGCTCCGGTGAAAAGGCCCAAACCTTTGGCTATTGGAAGGAGGATACGCTCTTCCAGCTGCCCCTTACCTACCTGACCGCTCAACATGCATGGATTAACAGCCCGGGTTTTCCCGCGGGGCGCGCCCGGTTTAATCGGGTGATACCAAGCCGGTGTTTCGAGTGTCATGCTTCTTTTGTGGCTCGCGAGTCGGTTCAGACGGGGCCGATGCAATTGCAGGACAAATTGGACCGCGCCAGTATTGTTTATGGAATCGATTGTGAGCGTTGTCATGGTCCGGGTCGGGAGCATGCGGAGCATCCAAAGGAGAAGGGGATGGTGTCGATTAAAGGGTTGCCCCGGCAGAGACAGATGGACCTTTGCGCGACTTGTCATTCGGGGAACGATCAGGCAACGGTGAGGACACTTTTTGCATTTGTCCCGGGGGATACTTTGTCGCATTTTTACGAGCCGGACTTTGGAGGTGTTCCTCGTAACGAGCCGGATGTGCATGGAAAGCAGGTGCAGCTGCTAATGGCGAGCGTCTGTTATCAGAAGAGTGG
This sequence comes from Bacteroidota bacterium, assembly GCA_018267545.1. Taxonomy (GTDB): domain Bacteria; phylum Bacteroidota; class Bacteroidia; order Chitinophagales; family Chitinophagaceae; genus Puia. The sequence continues at coordinate 78,968 of JAFDYG010000465.1, read as the reverse complement.
GATGACTTGTGTGACCTGTCATGACCCGCACGGGGCTGTTGCACGGAACACTTGTATGGATTGTCATAAGGGGGTTACGCATACTGTTGAGGTCTCGGGTAGCAGCTGTATGGATTGTCATATGCCGCTGCAAAGTTCAAAGGCTATCTATTTCAACAATGGGTCCGAATCGAAAAATATTCCCTATCTTATAAGAACACATAAAATCGCTATCTATCAATAGGCTCTTAACGATATTTTTTGCACTGATTGTCGGTATTGGGCCCGGCTCGCGCTGCTTTGGGCAGACGGGGATTCTCATACCGGAGATCATCAATTATACCAAGAAGATTTATGCCTCGGGGAACCAGAATCGGTTCATCGACCGGGACCGGCGGGGGCTGTTTTATTTTGCTAATGACGATGGGTTATTAGTTTTCGACGGCACTTTTTGGAAGACCTATTCTCTGCCCAACGGGAGTATCGTCCGTTCGCTTGCGGTGGTCGACGATCGGGTTTATGTCGGAGGTCAGCAGGATTTTGGGTATTTCGATATAGATGCGAAGGGTGCGCTGAGTTATCGGTCGTTAAAGCCGGAGATTCCTGCGGGGGAGACCGATTTTACCGACGTCTGGCGGGTGGTTCATTATGGGGCCGATGTGTTTTTCCAGTCGAACAAACGCATTTTTCGCCTCCACGACGGCCATATCACCGCTTATAAAAGCATCAACTGGAGCTTTCTTGCTACTGCCCGTGGGTTGCTGATCGCCCAGCAGTACGAGCATGGGATGATGGTTTTTAAGGATACGGGCTGGGTACAGCTGAGTCCGCGCCCCGAGTTTAGTCACGACCGGATTGGTATTCGGGCCCTGACGACCTTTGGGTCGCATGGGATATTGATGGCGAGTCAAAGGCTGGGATTTTATTTATACGACAAGGATAGCTTGCGCAAGCTGGAGTCACCGACGCTGTCGATGCTTAGCTCGCAATTTGTCCATGTGATCTGCGCGGTCGACACCGAGCAGATCATCGTCGGTACGCGGCTGGATGGTTATTATGTGATTAATACGAAGAGCGAAATTTTGCAGCACGTCACCAAGAAGGAGGGGCTGCAGTCCAATACGATCAATGCGATCATGGTCGATGGGGAAAAGAATTTCTGGCTGGGGCTCAATAATGGGATCGACCTGGTTATTTACAATAGTGCGATCAATCATATCACGCCGAGCTCGGAGAATCGGAGTCCGGGGTACTCGGCGGCGATTCATGATAATAAACTTTTTATCGGTACGGGCTATGGCTTATTTAGCATGCCGCTGCGGCCGGATAATGATTTGAGCGGAATGCAGCAGGATTTTTCTCTGGTGAAGGGGAGCAATGGGATTGTCTGGGGGCTTTCGGTCGTCAATAATCAGCTGTTGATGGGTAAGAATGATGGGGCATTTATTGTGGCCGGGAATGCTTGTACTGCTCTCGATTCATCGAATGGCTTTTGGTTTTTTCAGCCTTTAAGTGGGCAGCAGCCGGCGCCAAGGATTATTGCGGGAACGTATAGCGGGGTCAATGTGTATAACTACGTCAATGGGAAGTTTGTCAATCCTAAGATTCATGCTTTCTTCGAATCGGCCAAGTATACGGTGGTTTCGGGGGATGATATCTGGGTGGTGCATCCCTATCAGGGGTTGTATAAGATAACCTTCAATGATACGGGCGCGCCGGTTAGTCATCCGTATATCGATAAGAAGGGGATACTGTCTTCGGGGCATAATCACCTGTATAAGATTCAAAATAAGATAGTCCTGGTGACAAGGGTAGGGATTTTCGAGTATGACCAGGGACTTAAGGATTTTAAGGAATCGGAGTTTTTTAAGCGTCTGCTGGGTTCGAAGTCGGTTTCTTATCTGCGGGAGGATACACAGGGGAATATCTGGTTTATTGAAAATAAGCGACCGGGGGTTATTGATTTATCGCATCCGGAGAGTCCTGTCATAACCTATTTCTCGGAACTCAATAATAGCGTGCTGGGGAATGACGAGGAATTTATCTACCCGATCAATAAGAATAATATCCTGATCGCGGGAGAGGTGGGTTTTTACCATATCAATTACGAGAAGTATCGAGCGACGAATAGACCGCTGCGGATTTTGTTGCGGAACGTCACGGCTTTTCATGAGCGGGACAGCGTGTTGTTTGGGGGGTATTTGTTTAGGAAGGATTCGTCGCAGCTTTATGACAGCTATAAGTTTGCGAGCTCTATCCGGTACAAGTGGAATTCGCTGCACTTCGAATATTCGTCGCCTTATTTTGGGGAGTTTGTGGAGTATAGCTGCCGGCTTAGCGGCTATGAGCAGGAGTGGTCCGCGTGGTCTAAGCGGACGGAACGGTCCTATACGAATTTGCCCGCGGGGAATTATGTCTTTGAGGTGCTGGCGCGGAATAGTAACGGACAGCAGTCGGCCGTGACTCGATTTGAGTTTAGTATTTCGCCGCCGTGGTACAATACGATTGTAGCTTATGTTATTTATGTCGTTTTGTCGATTGCAATCATGTATTTCTTTTATAAGCGCCAGCAGCAGAAGTACATCCAGCAGCATACGGACCGCCTGCGTAAGCAGCGGGAGAAGTTCGATGAGGAGCAGAAGCGGCTGCAGTATCAGCACCAGCTTGAGATCGAAAAAAGCGAGAAGGAGATTATGCGGCTGAAGAATGTGCAGTTGCAGACCGAGGTGGAGCATAATAATGTGGAGCTGGCTTCGAATACGATGAATTTGCTTCAGAAGCGCGAGCTGATGAACAAGATAAAGGACGAGATCTTGAAGTTACAGGAGGAAGAGGAGCCGGAAAGGCGTGCGAAGAACGTCCGGCGGATTATCAAGATCATTAATGAGCAACTGGAGATGAATGATGACTGGGAGCGGTTTTCGCAGTATTTCGACAAATCGAACAATGACTTTTTGAAGACATTGCGGGAGGGGTATCCGTTGCTGACGCCTTCTGATTTGAAGTTGTGTGCTTATTTAAGATTGAATTTGTCGACCAAGGCGATAGCGGATTTGTTGAATCTTTCGATTCGAGGGGTGGAGAGCAGCCGTTACCGGCTGCGGAAGAAGCTTTCTATTGAAAATGAGGTTTCATTATCTGAATTCTTATCAAATATTTCACCGTGAAAAAACACTTATTCTGTTTAACGCTTGCTTTTGTCTTTACCCTGGGTTTTTCCTTTGCTCAAAATTCTGTTCCGGTGAAGGTGGCGGCTGCTTCCGGCGCTGGGGCGGTGAATGTGGCCGGGGCGGCGTCGGCGGGCGTGACCACGGCTCCTCGTGGTTTTTTAAAGGCTAATGGAAAGGTTATTGTCGATGCTTCCGGGCAGACCGTTATTCTTCGGGGTATGGGTCTTGGTGGCTGGATGTTGCAGGAGAGCTATATGTTTAAACTGGGGAACATTGGTCAGCAGCATCATATTCGTCAGCGTATTGTAGATGTGGTTGGGGAGGAGAAGACAAAGGCTTTTTATGAGGGGTGGCTGAAGAATCATACGACACGCCGGGATATCGACTCGATGGCGGCCTGGGGTTTTAATTCGATTCGTCTGCCGATGCACTATGGGTTGTATACGTTGCCGGTGGAGGCTGAGCCGGTGGCTGGGCAGAATACCTGGATTTCTAAAGGATTTGAGATGACGGATAGTTTGCTGGCGTGGTGCCGGGCTAATAATATGTATCTGATTCTGGACTTGCATGCGGCTCCGGGTGGACAGGGGAATGATCTGAATATTTCGGACCGTGATCCGGGGAAGCCGTCTTTGTGGGAGTCTGCGGCCAATCAACAGAAGACGATTGCGTTGTGGCGGAAGCTGGCTGCTCGTTATGCTGGCGACCCGAATATTGGGGGGTATGATATTATTAATGAGCCGAATTGGGGTTTTGAGGATCCTGCGGATCGCCGGGGGACGAAGGAGAAGTCGAACAAGCCGCTTCGGGAGCTGATGATGAAGATTACTTCTGCGATACGCGAGGTGGATTCGTCGCATATTATTATCGTGGAGGGAAATGGGTTTGGGAACAACTATAATGGGATCTTTCCGCTGTGGGATAAGAATATGGCGGTTAGTTTTCATAAGTATGGGAATGTGAATACGGTTGCGGCGGTGCAGGGGTTTCTTAACTGGCAGTCGGAGTATAATTTTCCGCTGTGGCTGGGGGAGTCGGGGGAGAATTCGAATACATGGTTTACCGAGGCGATACAGTTAGTGGAGTCTCGTCAGATTGGGTGGTGCTGGTGGCAGGAGAAGAAGATGGGGATTAATAATCCGCTGGAGATTAGGCAGACGCCTGGGTATGTTTCGTTGTTGAATTACTGGTTGAAGAATGGGCCGAAGCCGACGCAGGCGGAAGCGGAGGCTGCGTTGAATCAGCTGCTGGAGGATATCAAGGTGCAGAACAATATATATCATAGGGATGTGACGGATGCGATGTTCAGGCAGGTGGGGTCCGTTGAGACGAGGCCGTTTGTGGCGCATGTGATTCGGAATGGGGCGGTGGTGAAGGCGGTGGATTTTGATCTGGGGAGGAATGGATATGCGTATCATGATAATGATTCGGCGAGGTATCAGTATCAGATGCCGCAGAATCCGGGGGCGGGGAATCGGGGGTGGACGTATCGGAATGATGGGGTGGATATACAGGGTTCGGCTTCTGAGTATAGTGTTTTTAGCATTGAAGATGGGGAGTGGATGCAGTATACGGTGAATGTGGCAGAGGCGGGGAAGTATGTGGTGAAGTTTATGGTGTCGGGGAGTGGTGCATTGTCGTTCTTGAATAGGGAGAATGTGGTGATTGAGGCAGGGGATGGTTGGAAGGAGGTAAGTGTGAAGGGGGTGAGGTTGGAGAAGGGGACTAATGTGCTCAGGGTGCGGGCAGTGAAAGGGGGGTGGAATTTTAAAGAAATGAAATTTGTAAAGTCATAACCTGCCAAAAAAAATGGGTGTTTTCCCCGTTTTTTGACTAGAATACAGCGTCTATCTTGCCGGCGTGTCAATGCGCCTTCAAATAACCGTTGCAATCATTATCGTCTTGTTGTTGGGCCTGTGGGGTCTCTGGCCTTTCCGTCAGAGGCCCCATCAGCATGTCCATACCAGCCCCCCAGGCACACCGCTTTGCACGATCCTTCCTTCTCAACTGGTTTTTGACCGGAAAGGCGACACTACCTTGCCCTGGGTAGCGGTAAAAAGCACTTTATGGGACATCGGCGCCACGATCAGGGTATATTTTGATGGCGGTCCGCTGAACATTACCGACAGAGTCCTTGCTCTGGGGAAGGTTTGGACCAACATGGCGAAATTAAAATTACGGGAGGTCAGCCTAAAGGAACAAAGCGATATCCGGATTTGCTTTGACTGCCTCGGCTATAGCTCCCTTGTCGGTAAGCAGGCCCTTGACCCCAGGTACAAAGGACAGACGACTATGTGCCTTCAAGGACTAGATGAGACCAAAGACAGCGCCCTTTTTACAAGAACGGTACTGCACGAATTCGGCCATATGATTGGCCTGTTGCATGAATTGCAAAGCCCAGATGCAAAGATCAACTGGGATACGACGAGACTTTACGCGTATTATGACAGCGTCTACCATTGGGGACGAGATTCGGTCGACCAGTTTGTCCTTAAGCAATTCGATGGTGCAGACCACTCCCGGTTCGATTCCCTGTCTATCATGCTCTATGCGGTACCTGTTTCTATCTTGAAGCCGGGGTCATTGGCGATCCCCTGGCCACAGAAACTGTCACGACTGGATTCTCAATTTATATTCACACATTATTGGAAAAAGAAATGAAACACATTTATTACTTGTTGCTTATAGCAGTAGGTGGGATGGTCGGCTGTGAGTCGACCAAGATCACGACAAAGACCATCGACTATCTATCGCTCCCCGATGCTACGAAATACTATGAGTTTGAGCATGGCGAACGTGTGCAGGTTAAACTCATCAACATCAACCGGTTTCTGTATAAGGTTTCTGCGGACACGGTAACGTCGAATTTTAATACTGCAGTCCCTGCTATCTTCACCACGCTGACACTTCCCGCATTCATTACTGGTGCTTCTAAATCCCCGGGCGACCACTCGCTTGCCGACAGCAGCGCTGCTACCCCGGCCAGTAGTCGGAAGGAGGACTTCTATAGCGAATACAACGTCATCGTATCCACTGCTCTATTGATCAATCATGGAGTGGATATCCACAATCAGGCCGTTGCAATCAGCAAACAATGTGACAAGACTTCCGCGAATATTATCAGCCAGGTCAAACAACTGGTCGTTCAACGCGCGTCCGATCTAAATATAGGCGGCAACGAAATCGGTGAGGTCGCCAATAAATGGAATGCACTGGCAGTAGATCAAATCAAAAGTGCCGACTATGCACTGAGGAGAATGAACGAGCTGCTCCATCAGTATAGCGATAAGAGCTATGAAGATTATCAGCAAAAACTTTCGGCTAACCGGCAAAGACTCGCACGAGCGCAAGATGCGCTCGACGCCGCCAACGAAGCATTGAAAAAGGCAAAGGGCACTCGAGACGCTCCCGTGGCAGAGGCGAAAGTACGTGAAGCAAAGGCAGCGCAGGGAGATGCTCAGGATCAAGTCTCTCGAACAAAGGACGACTATGACCATGTCACGAAAGACATGCAGGACCGAATGGCGGAAGCCAAAGATTTGTTGGCCAACATCCACAAAATCAGTGACGATGGTAAGATATATAGTTTGTTCGATGACCTGAAACGGATCAATACGTCCAGCTACGAATACTATGCCCCTTTGATCCCTATGAAGCGGGACGAGGCAAAAGTGACGTTCACGGTGACCGCCGACCCCCTGCTGACTTGTCCAAAGCCAAATGAACAGAAATTTGCGGTAACCCTCCGGACAAAGGGCGGGATCAAGATCGATTTCAGTACAGGACTTTTTATCAACGCGGGCAATCCTGATTTTCTTGGGAAGGATTACTATTATAAACCAGTGACCGACTCCTTATCGACCATTTCATACGCTAACGCAGGAAAGAAAGCATTGGTATCGATCGGTGCGCTGATGCACATCTATCGTCGTTCCAGCGCTCCTATAAAACTGGCCGGTTCGATAGGCGCCAGTTTGAATACTGGTGCAACTGTCGTCAATCTCCACGTGGGGCCGTCATTGATCATCGGGAACAAAAATCGACTCGTTTTGAGCACCGGTCTTACGCTGAGGGAAAGCAAGGTTCTCGATAAGGCTTATTCTGAAGGGGCGCAATACCCTGCGGCTCTATTGCCTGAGGCCGTGCCTACCGTTACAAAATTTCCGCTTGCCGGGTATTTTTTCTCCCTGACGTATAACCTGTCTTCTCTTGGAAATTGATAAGCAGGAAAATGCCTATATTAGGGTATGCCGAAACAAAGCTGGATACATACCACTATATATCAAACCTTAACCGAAAGAAAAAGCCCCTACGCCGCAGCCATGCGGAACCTCCTGGAGCGCCCGGAGGTGATGGATAGGATCGAAACGATCCTGGACCTGGGGGCGACGACGCCAAAGGACTTTACGTTGCACAACTCTGAGCATTCGTTCCGGGTGGCGGAGAAGATGTGGGAGCTGATCCCCGACGAAACCAAAGAGGTGCTTTCGGATTATGAGCTGGGTTTGCTGCTGCTGAGCGCCTACCTGCACGATATAGGAATGAGCCCGGAGTTTGACCGGGTGCAGCGGCATCATGGCTTTCTGACAAGCGAGACGGGAAGCGGCTTATTATCGGAAGAAGAGGTCAAAGAACTTCAGGAATGGATAGACAATGACGAAGGCGCCGGAGGGTTAGACATTCGGAAAGCAGTGGTGAATGACGAAAGGCTCTCGGACTATATTCTATCTTATTACATCCGACACAAGCACAACGATTGGAGCGGTGACTGGATCAACACAAACCTGACGGCGCTTCCCCTGAAGAATTATTTACACTGGGTCGATGACCTGGTTCTTGTCTGTAAGAGTCATCACGAAGGGCTCGATCATCTGCTAAAAGGAGATTTTGATCCTAAGCCCATCGGTGATGAAGCTATCGTTCACCTGCGCTACCTGGCTATCTGTCTGCGGGCAGCCGACGTCATGGAGAACGATCCCGAACGGACGCCGGAAGTGATTTTGACACACCGCCAGGTGAGCGAAAACAGCCTGAAGTACTGGCTAAAAGATCACCAATTTGCTACGAGACAGAAGGGCAGCGGATATGTCATCGTTGCCCGTCCCGATAAAGCATTTATCCATAAGGCCATCGAGGATACCGCCGATCAGATCGAGCAGGAGCTAAGACTCTGCGAAGAACTGGTGCGGCTGCGCCCGCTGACACACTCACCTTCCTTAGAGTTAAAAGGGTATCTATGGGCGGTAGAACCGATCATCAAGCGAGATATCCAGCCCAAGCCGGGAACATACGAATATATACAAGGTGCCTTCCGGCCCAATACGGCCAAAATACTCGAGCTCCTAGGCGGTAACCAATTATACGGCGACTCGATCTGGGCCTTCCGCGAAATTATCCAAAATGCTTTCGACGCCGTTAAGGAACGAATAGCCTATCAAATTATCACAAATGACCTGGAGCCTGTCGAGGGGGCAACAATTTGGGGTAAATTGATCAACGTCACTATCTCCCTGGAGCGGCGCGGCGACGAGTACTGGCTGGTTTGCGAAGACGGCGGGGTAGGGATGACCAAAGGGGTCATCGAGCGGTACTTCCTCCAGAGCGGGGTGTCGAGACGGCACGAGATCATGGAACTGGAACGAGAATGTAAGCGAAGAGGATTCAACCTGGGCCGTACGGGACAATTTGGAATCGGGGTCCTTAGCTACTTTATGCTGGCCGACAAGATCGTCATCCAGACAAAACGGGAGCTCAATACGGGCTATCGCGACGAGGAATCTATCGGATGGCGATTCGAGATCAATGGTAGACACGATTTTGGCGAGCTGGCTAAGGAGAAAAGTCTAAAGAGCGGAACAAAGATCGAACTGAAGCTCAAAAAAGAAATCGTAGGCGCGATCGATACCTGGGACACAGAGTTTGAGAAGTTATTTAAAACAAATGTTCGAAGGGCCCCTTGCACGCTTCATTACAAGTCTTTTTCAGGCCGGACGGTGAGGCTTGAAGCGGGCTGGACGGCCGGGCATCAGGATATAATAGATAAGATTATAGAAAAGTCAGGACTTGTACGAAAAAGTGAAGATAATGACAAAGCGCTTTTGACGCATCAAGATAAAGAACTGAGAAAAGCCTTTGCATTAATATATGAAGAGACGGTTGAAGAAATTAGAAAAAGTATCTGTTTTATTGAAGAAGAAGGAATCGTTTCCGATTTCGTGAAGTATAGATTGCATATCCCTTATTTCAAATTAAAAAAAGGGAATTCGCTTGTTTTTCTAAAGGAACAAATGCATGAGGGCATTCATTTTATCAACGAGATAGGAAACGGCCATATATGGTCACCCGATCTCATTCCTCTTCTCAGCCTGAAAGGGATACAGATTGAATTGTCGCAATCGTTAGACAGATGGTTTAAGCACATATATCTTGAATTGGATTTCGAAGAGCTGGGCTCATCCAAATTGCAGGTAAATAGAAAAGAGATGATGTGTGACGATCTGTTCCTCCAGGCAGTGCGACAACGATTACAAGAAAGGGTGGATGGTTTGTTCCTGAAGAATAGGGCTATGTTTGATAATTGCTATTCAATGTTGGGTAGTTTACACTTAGGATTTGTGCCTAAGGAACCATATTGGGCGACTGCTAGTCCGTACGAAAATTTCAAAGACTCGGTTATTTGGGAGAAGATCAAATACCCCGCAGTAGATGACTCCACCCATTTCAAGGCCAGCGAGGCCGACTACAGATATAATGACCTGGTCCTGGATGGAGAAAAACTCCAGCGTTTAAGATTTGAATTAAAAAAATATATTTCCAATTCAGACAGCTTCGGTGGTGGCATGGATTTAGATATTTACTTTAAATTATACTATCGGTTGGCTTTTAAACCGGACGATACCTCTTATCCATTCCTTGTAATGGATGGAAAACCGATCGGAAAGGATATTTTTTTTCACGAAGTCGTATTGCCCAGTTCATGGAACAAAATACTCCTCATGGAAAGCAACCATTCTAAAAATGTCTTGAACGGCAATCATCCTCTCGTTAAGTATTATGACGAAGATACCTTTGTTAAATTTTTCAAGTTTGACAGCGGAGAAGCAAGCCCTGATGTTAACAACAAAGTGGAATGCGTTTCATTTATAATATATGCTGCTTACAGTTTTTCTCCAGATAAGTGGGAAGCGCTATACGAATTGTATCCGGATATGATGGAAGGGATCTTCAAGACACTGGGATTAAAAGAGATTTATTTTCTAATGTCTACAGTCTCTAGAATTGACGAGGAGGGATTTGATTATTTTAGAGAAGAAACCATGGATTCTTATGCCCCCTATCTCGATACCCCGGAATATCTGATCAAAATTGTAGAAAGAGATCAAACGCAGTAACTTTAACCATGCCAAACAAGAACTGGGAAGACACGAAAATCTATCAGGCGTTGAAGACCCGCCAGGGTGACTACGCCGCCTTTGCCTTCAACTTCCTCAACCGCCCCGAGGTCATGCCCGCCATCGAGCAAATATTGAACAAAGGCGGCACCACCCCCAAAGATTTCACCCTCCACGACGCCGAACATTCTTTTCGCGTAGCCGAACGCATGTGGGAGCTCATGCCCGAGAAGACAAAATCCATCCTATCCGATTACGACCTTACCCTGCTCCTGCTCAGCGCCTATCTCCACGACATCGGCATGAGCCCAGACTATGACTCCGTACAACGTCATTACCTATACCTCGTCGAAAAGAAGGAAGGACTTTCGGAGGACGAAATTACCCAGTTTCAACGATGGGTCGACAATAACGAACGCTTGCAATCCCTCGACATCCGCAAGGATCTGGTAAAAGACATCTCACTTTCCAATTATATTCTATCGTACTACATACGCCACAAACACAACGACTGGAGTGGCGACTGGATCAAAAAGAACTTCAGCGGTACCACCTGGAAGAACTATGGCTCCTGGTGGGATGACCTCATCAAAGTCTGCAAGAGTCACCACTATGGCCTCGACCATCTATTGGGCAGCGGCTTTGACCCCCGTATCGTAGCGCCGGGCGTGACCGTGCACCTTCGCTATCTGGCTATATGCCTGCGAGTCGCAGATGTGATGGAAAACGACCCCGAACGAACCCCCGAGGTGCTGCTTACGCATCGCGCCGTCAGCCCGGGAAGTCTTGTCTACTGGCAGAAAGATAGCCAGTTCACCCTATTATTAAAGGAGCACCAATACTCCGTATATGCTCGGCCAGAGCGTGCGCTCCTTCATAAGGCGGTCGAGGAGACGGTTCAGTGGATCGAAAACGAACTGAAACTGAGCAACGAGCTGATTAGGCTAAAACCCCTGAACTATTCCCCCGTCGGCGCTATAGAAGGCTATGAATGGGTCATCAATCCCCAGATCCTGTGCGATATTCAACCTCGAGACAACGCTTATGTGTTTATCCACGGCGCCTTTCGGCCCAATATGGCTAAGATCCTCGAGCTCCTAGGTGGTAACCAGCTTTATGGCGACTCGATAGCAGCTTATAGAGAGCTGATCCAAAACTGTTTCGACGCCATCAAGGAAAAGATCGCCTACGCAATCATCATGGAAGACCGCGACGTAAGTGAAATACCCACCCTTGCAAAGCTAAATAAGATACAGATTTCGCTGGAGCAACGGCCGGACGGCTGCTGGCTGGTTTGCAAGGACCAGGGAGTGGGCATGACCCGCGGAATCATCGAGCAATTCTTTCTCGTAAATGGAGTCTCCAAGCGTCACGAAATACGGGAGCTGGAACGCCAGTGCGAAGAGCGGGGTTTCCACCTGGGCCGGACCGGACAATTTGGAATCGGGGTGCTCAGCTATTTCATGCTGGCCGATAGACTGATTATAAAAACGAAGCGTCATTCGAATACCGGCTATGACGACGACGAGTCAGTAGCATGGCAGTTCGAGATAAATGGAACCCACGATTTCGGTGAGCTGAAACGCCTAAGCAAGTCTCCCAGTGGCACTACCATCGAACTCCGCCTGCGAGAGGACGTAGTGAGTGACATTGTCGCCTGGGACGAGAAGTTTAGGGACTTCCTGAAGAAAGACGTCTCGAAAACTCCCTGTGCGTTGAGCTATGAATCGTTTCTGGATGAAGACGGGTTGCAACTTGGGCCTGGCTGGACCAATTCGCCGGAGGATATCAAATTAAACTTGCTGGAAGAGCTGGAGGAACACCTGGAAGACGACGACTTCGACGCGGCTCCCCTGATCGAAGAAATCGCCGCCGCTATGGATTTCATCGTCGAGGAAGGGGAATACCAGGGTCTCGGTAAATACCGGATATATATACCTTATTTCAAGCTGTTAAAAGGAAACAGCTTTTACTATATGCGGGAACGGATACAAGCGGACCGGCATTATATAGTAGAAGCGGATGGGAAGGGATACTGCTGGATTCCCAATAACAACTTGAGCAACGTCAGCCTGAAAGGGATGAATATCGAGTCGAACCTGAGCATGAGCGACCCCGACACTTCGCTTTCCTTCTTCGTCGAATTCGACCTTGAAGTCGTCGACGAGAAGCGTGTCTCCGTTTCCCGGCGGCAGCTGATGATGGAGGAGCTCGCTACTGAACTAAAGACCTTCTTCGAGACACGGTTATTGGAGCTGGTGAATAGCCGACTGGCCGAATTCGATAACCCCTACGCCGTACTAAACCAGCCCGTTAACTTAAAAATCCCCACCGAATTCTATTGGACTTATCGACAGCCCGAAAATCGTGATCTGCTCTGGGAGAAGATAAAGTTTCCGATGATCGAGTCGAATCAGAAGCTGACTACGCTTCCAAATCTTACGTACCGGGGCCAGCCCTTGCAGCTTATGCGAATCCTGCAAACCTATGACGGCATTTCGGCCCGCTGGGATGACGGGTTACGCCTGGAGTACGAAGCTGGCTTTATAGAGGAGGACCCATATACACCCCTTCCCGTTGTCACCAGCCTTGCCAATGTTTGGAATAGTGGTCTCGAAATGAGCAAGATCAAGCTCCCCGAAGAATGGAATAGAGTACTGATTATGCGGCCCAGCAATAAAAGACTCTTCCTAAACACCAATCACGTCCTATACGCCTCTTTCGATGCAAAGTCATATATAGATTGGTCCGAGCTAACCGATAATACGCTGCCCGAAGAACCAACCGACCTGGACTGTGTCAATTACCTGGTCCATTTATTTAGCAGAAAGCTGGCGAATACTTCGGAAACCTATTTCAAAAATAAACAGGAATCGATCAAGCGCGCCTTAGAGCAGCTCAAGCTAAAAGAGTTCTATGCCTTGAGCGGTCGCCTTCTAGTCATTATTGGTGTCAATAAAACCGTCGTGTATTCGGATTATCGCGACAAGACGCAGTATCTAAGTATCATCAAAGACCCAGAGTATCTTATCGAGAAGGCGACTCAATAATATTGTACCTGGACACTCGTAGGCAGCGTCTTTTCATAGTCCCGCAGATTATTTCTAAGCCTCCTGGCTATCGACGTATCCAGGGCGTAGAAATGAATATTGTTCCAGGAAGCCACCTTTCCCCAGCGGCCCACCGGCTTTTCATCCGACTTTGGTCCGGTCATGATCGCCACCATTGCGCCTTCCCAATAACTAAGCGAATCCGAAGTCAGTGGCGACCAGTGAAACCGTTTCTTCTGGTCCCATTTGGGCATTCCCCACTTCGGCGAATAATTGGCCACCCCCGTCAGGTCCACCTTCCGGCCATCGGTGAAGTAGGATACGACTCCAATCTCATTCACGCTCACGCCATAACGGTTGTAATACCGGCGAACAAACTTCGCCACTTCCATCTGCTGGCGCCAGACGCCAACCGACGCGGCGGTGACTCCGCCGAGTGCCTCCCAGGTCCTTACCAGCGCGATGATGCCAAGCACGGAACAAGCCAGCCAGGGTTTTTTATAAGGCAATGGTACAAAGACCACCCCAATAATCAGTATTGTCCCGATGATCGTAGCCGCATATACGTCGATATTTCTTATCTGTAGAAGAGCCGGAGGAAGAAATGGGCTTTCTTTGGATAAGGAAATAAGTCCAAAACCGACAATCGGAACGATTGCGGCCAGAAGGAGCCGTGCTGCAGCGACCTGCTGTTTTCGGTAAAGGAGCAGACCCGCAAATGCCGCGACTATCAACAAACCCTCATAGCGAACGGCTACCAACAATGCGCCATATACGTATAGCCGCCAGTGTAGTGGTCTTGAGAAGGCGATGACGAATAAGGCCAGTATGAGTAAGAAAAGGGTAAACTCCATCCCGCTGATAACCAGCAAGGGTAGGGGCAGGCAAAAGACAATCATCAGCAGGATCGCCAGCTGACCCATCGGGGACAGACCGCGGCGAATCATCTCCCGTTGTAATACCCAAAGCAAGAATGCCGCTGCGATCCCATTGACTATCAGGGCGATAATCAGGTGCGCCCCGGCTATAAAAAAGAACGGTACCAGGGTCAGGGGATACAGTATCGATGAGGACGCGGCTTGAAACACAGACTTCGACAATCCCCAGACGCCGAAAAAAGCCAGGTTCTTTCCGACCGCAATATTGGTAAAGGAACCATCCCATGGAAGTGTAAATTCCCCGCCTGTATGCTGTAAGATATTCCGCTCGATGAGAAAGGTCGGGATCAAAAAAGCAAGAACGGAGATCAGAAAGGTTATTTTTCTGGGTCTGGTCGACATTTGATAAGGTTTGTGGGGGACGAATGTAGGAATCGGCGCCGCATCCTGATAGCAGAATTTGATGGGGAAGGCGTATTTGTTTACTTTTAACGTAGTCATTTCGACTACACCTTTATACTTTATTTTATGAACCCCGTATTAGCTACCCCTCTAACGCCCGCTGTATCGCCGGGCCCTCCCTCACAGGTAACCGGCAGCAACCCCAACGCCCTGTTCACCCTAAAAATCCACCGCGGCGAAGGCATGGCCCTGCTCGCCATGAACTGGAAGAACGGCCGTCCGTCAAACGATTTTGTGGGCTTTGCCATCGAATACAAGGAGCCCAACGGCAATAAGTTTTGGGCGCTGCAGAATCGCCTCACCTTCCCTGGACAGACAAAATCAAAAGACACCAATAAGTTCTCGACGCTTCGGGCGCCCATCCAGAAGTTCCGCTGGGTTCACTTCCCATTGAATGCTGATCTGCCCGGAAATTTTACGTACCGCGTCACACCGGTCTTTATGACAGCTACGGACGAACTCTCCTATGGAGAAGCCCAGACCGCTGACATCGTCCTGGCCTCGGAGACTTATCCCGGTCAGCTTAACATCGCCTTTACGCGCGGCTTTGTGAGTAGTCAGGCTTTCGTGGACTATTATTCCCAGGATGGAAAGATCTCGACCCTGCTCCCGGCCAGCGCCAAGAAAGGCCTGACCTTTACGCCTACCCACCCTAAGGCCAAGCAGGCCTACACCTGGATGGGCTTTGAAGCCTATCGAGAGATATTGAAATTGCTGGACGAAGCGATTGCCGATACCGAGGCAAAGGTGATGGTCGTAGCTTATGACTTCAACGAGCCCGACGTGGTGGACCGGCTGGTGAGACTGGGCAATCGCGTTCGCGTCATCATCGACAATAGCGCCGACCATAAGAAGGAAGGTTCGGCGGAGAACCAGGCCGAGGATATCCTTGTGGCGTCGGCTGGGCGTGAGAACGTCAAGCGTCAGCATATGGGCAGCCTGCAGCATAATAAAACGATCATCGTAGATGGCCCTACCGTCCAGAAAGCGATCGGTGGCTCGACAAATCTCAGCTGGCGCGGATTTTTCGTCCAAAATAACAATGCCGCCCTCGTCTCCGGCGCTACTGCGGTTCAGGTCTTTACCGAAGCATTCGACGCCTATTGGGCGAGCGATCTTCCCGCCGACTTCGGCACCAGCCCCGGTGCTTCGGCCTGGAATGACCTGGGCCTTCAAGGCATCGACGCCAGGGTCAGCTTTTCTCCGCATGCCGACGACAACGAACGTCTTAATGAAGTAGCGGACGACATTTCCAATAATACCACTTCTTCCTGCTTCTACTCTCTGGCGTTCCTGTACGAAACCCCCGGTGTGATCCTCGACGCAATCAAAAAGGTCACCAACGAAAAAGAGATTTTTGTTTATGGCATCTCGGACAAGAAGGTCGGCGGTATCACCGTAACCGACCCGGACGGAAACAAGCTTCCCGTTGCCCCTGCGGCCCTTGGCGCGGACGATCTTCCCCAGCCTTTCAAGGAGGAAGCCACCGGCGGTTCTGGAACGCGGATGCACCACAAGTTCGTGGTTATCGATTTCGACAAACCAACCGCTCGGGTTTACTTTGGTTCTTATAACTTCTCGGTGGCCGCGGATACGAAGAATGGCGAGAATCTATTTGTCATAAAGGACCGGCGCGTGGCTACTTCCTACATGATCGAAGCGGTCCGTATCTTCGACCACTACGAATTTCGGAATATCCAGGCATCGGCGGATAAGAAGAAGAAGGTCCTGGAGCTGGCCAAGCCTCCGGTTAAGCCCAGCGACAAGGCCTGGTGGGAGGAAGACTACACCGATGCCATCAAGATCCGCGACCGGGAGTTGTTTGTATAGTTGTTTAATCCAAAGAATAAATGGCGAGAAAAGTTAAAGACTTCTATAAATATTGGCTCGAAAAAATTAAATCCCAGAAGTGGCCTGTACTGATCGTGGTTGTTGCCGGCGGCATCGGTTCCGCTATTGTTTTTGCCGATAAAGTGCGGGAAAGTGCCGGGCATTTTAAAAACGGCTCTTCACCAAAAAAGTTTACGGAAGTCGTGGGAGAAGACCCAAAAGAGCTGCACAGAGATTCGGTCTTTTCCGAACAGAAGCTTTTCTCTCAGCACCACGCTTTTTTCTTTCGCCCCCCGCACAGTCATGATTTCGAGGGAGAGATTTCGGATGCTATTTCGGAATCGGCGGGTGACGTCTCACTAAGTGTTACAGTCCAGAGAAAAAATTGCCTGGAATTCAATTATACACTCTTGAATGAAGACTTTCAGGGCGGATTTAGGCTACATAAGATCTTGCCCGTTGCTACGAAAGGAATCGATACTATCAGGAGAATAGGAGGTTTCAGCGAGGATTATGCCCTGGATAGGTCTGAACCGGTAGATACCGGTGAATGCTTTTTTGAACCCGGAGAAGAGACGCCACCCACTGATATGGATGCCACCAATAAAGTCTTTTCTGTTCCGACGCTTATTTTCAAGGTCGTCAATAATTCCTCCGACGTAATACTAATCGAAGACATCACGCTAAACATAAAGAAAAGCCGAAGAAATGAGTTCCCGGAAATGAGCTTTGGTGAAGGTGATCACTTTGTCTTACCTCTTTATAATTCAGGCTGGGGGAAGGCTACTGACGTCCGGCTTGACTTTAATATCCAGCCCGCCCGGGATTCGATTTCCTACTCGAAGCCTTTTAAACACCATTTGTCGATTCCAAAAGTCGAACCGGCCAATGCCAATGAAGATTTTCCGTCTTTGGAGCCATTTTTTAAAGCGGAAGGCCTCAATACAAAGAAGCTGGAGTCGATCGAGCTTGACCTGGTTCAGGATAGAGAAGACTCCGTTATTTATTTTCTTCCTCCGGCCGATGCTGCTGTTGTAGGACGATTTAAAAAGGGTATCGCCCGAATCGTCGGACTGATATCCTATTCTGGTAAAATGGCGAACGGACAGATGGAAAGAGACAGCTTTTATTTTAATTTCATCCAGGATTTGACGCCTCCGGCTATAGGAGGGCCCGAACACGATGAGTTCTATGCCCGATATAGGATTGGCCTGGAAAAGACAGGAGATAACTATACGAAATCCATAAGTGGTCATACTACGATAGAACCTAAAAAGGCGGCCTTTTTTACGGTACCCCTTTCAAGTGGAATAAGCGCATACCACTGGTTCGATATCCAGCTTCACTACAATGGCCATCAAACCATCAGTATTCCAAACGTCTTTTTAAATGAATATGTGCCGAATGGTGTTGCCGGTTATATGCATCGAATAAAGATCAAATAGCCGTCTTCTTATATAACTTTCAGAAAATTCTTAGCATAGTTCATCACCATCCTCGACACCCCATGGGAAAGAATTTCGTCGAGTACGCTGGTGAAGCGCAGCACTTCTTCGCGGGTAATGATCAATGGGGGCTCGATGCGGATAACATTGCGGTTATATTCGGTAAATGCGACGAGAATCTGGTAGTCTCTCAATAAAATGCTTCCGATGAACCCACACAAGCTTCCCTTCAGCCTTTCGTCGAAGCTCGACACAATCCCCTTTAGCAGTCCCGGGACCGTATTGCTAAAGTCGTGGAACTCGATACCGATCATCAACCCCTGACCGCGGACTTCCTTGACCAGCGAAGGATGCTTGGCCTGGATCTTCTTTAGCTCATCTAGCATCAGGGCGCCCATTGCGGCGCTATTGTCGATCAATCCCTCGTCGTACATGACGTGGAGGGTCTCGATGGCGGTGCAGCAGACTTCGCCCATGCCCGAGAATGTCGAAGGGCCGTGGATCATGGCCGTATCCGATGTGCCATAGGCGGTCATGTAGAGGTCTTTGCGAGCGATCATGGCTCCAATAGCGGATTTGCCGCCGCCGAGCGCCTTAGCCGTTACGATGATATCCGGAGCTACGCCAGTGTGTTCGAAGGCGAAAAATTTGCCGGTACGACCCATGCCGCACTGGACCTCGTCGGCTATCCAGATCACCTTGTACTTCGTACAGAGTTGGCGTACCGCCTGCCAGTACTCGGCCGGGGCTGGGATAATGCCTGCGCCGCCCTGGACGGTCTCCAGGATCAAAATGCCGATCTCCGGGTTGGACTTGAACAGGGTCTCGAGGGCCTGGGCATCCCCGAAGGGTACCCGAAGGTTATTGTGTAATAGTTGGAAGGAGGACTGGTAGAAGGCCGAGTCGGTGACCGAAAGGGCGCCCCTGGACTTGCCGTGGAACGAGGATTCGGCGTAGATCGTGGTCGAGCGGGCGCGGCCCTGGACCTTCTCGGCAAGCTTAAGCGCGGCCTCGACAACTTCGGAGCCGGTGCTACCCAGGAACACCATGTCCAGACCCTCGGGGGCTACCAGGGAGAGGTTGCGGGCCAGGGCGGAGGCGTACTGGGAAATAAAGGCCATGGCCATCTCGTGCCGTTTCTCCTCCTCGAAGCGCTTGCGGACGGCTAGGAGGCGGGGATGGTTGTGCCCGAGTGCAATGGCGCCAAAGCCCCCGAAGAGGTCCATGATCTTGTTGCCCGAACGGTCGTAATAATACATACCCTCGGCGTGGTCGATCAGGACTTCATGAAAACCTAATAGTTTGAGGAAACGGTATTGCGCGGGATTGAGATGATCACAGAAGAGTTTGGCGTTTTCTTTTTCTGTCAAACACATGGCATCGTCTACTGTAAGAAAAGCAGGCTTCTTCATCGTTATTAGAAGAGTTTAAAGGGATTTTAGCAGGTTAAACCGACATAATGAAATTACGATTTTTCGGCCGTTTCTGCCATAGCCGCGCGGGATTTTAATAAGCAATTACCCAGATTCCATTACTAAGTGTATTCACTGATGAGTCGCTGCGATTTAGACCTTAGGGTCCTTGCAATAAGCTTTGGGTTCGACGCCTTTCTATGCGGTATAAACGCAGTGATTCGATGGATAAAATCCATTAAATTAAGAGTTTGGATAAAAATCATAATATTTATCCACTTTTTTGAGTTATTTGAACCAAATCCAATGCTGTCATGGAGGATGTTAGTAAAACCCTCGAAACCATCGCCCGGACTGATATTTTCGAAGTAGCCAAACAGGCCGGTAACTTCGTCGGGAATCCCTTTAAAATCGACTTTGACAAGACGAGCGTACTCACCTGTGACGACTGGAAACACAAGGTCGGGGGTATTGCCCAGGGCTGCTTCCTTCTGGCCTTCTACGAGAACGACTTCGGCGACGAAGACGTCAATGAATGTCTGCTCCTGCGAGCCCTCAAACCCTGCGCCATTCCCAGCGACAACAATGTCATCGCTTCCCGGATCGAATACTTCAAGGAGCAGCTCAAGACCGCGGGTGTAGATCGCCAAATGGACCAATTCACCCGCTTTGAATTTAGCTGTTCTGGTCTGGAGTGCTCCATCCTGGGGACTTTTTATAAGAATAAACAGGGGGTAATCGAATTTGGGGCCGACGTCGAAAACTTCTATTCACCTCACCTCTATAGGGTTTATAAGCCCTCGGGAGAATATCTGCAATACATCGTCAATATTCGCGAAACCAGCGACTCGCAAAACCCCGTGCCCAATTTCCAGATCGGCCACGTCCGATATAGCTCCAGCCGCAAAGAAGACAGCATCGGCAAGGACGAAAAAGTTTATATCAATACCACCGATATCCTTGGCAAACGGACAGCTCTCTTTGGTATGACGCGTACGGGTAAGTCCAATACGGTGAAGATGCTGATCGAGGCGACAGAGAAGCTGGCTGCGAAGGCTTCACCCGTCGGCCAAATCATCTTCGACATCAACGGCGAGTATGCGAATAAGAACCTGCAAGACGAAATCGCGATCTACGAGAAATACAAAAACAAGGTTACCCGTTACAGCGTACTGGAAAAAAAGGGGTTCAAAGTAATGAAGGTCAATTTCTTTGGCGAACCCATCGCGGGGCTGGACCTCATCCGCGAGCATTTTAAAAACCTGGGTAAACAGTCGGATTACGTCGAAGACTTCATGGGAATCAACCTCGAAAAGCCAGAAGACGAATCGGACCAGGCCCAGATGACGACTTACTATCGCAAACTCGCCATCTATAAGTGTTGTCTAAAACAAGCGGGGTTTGCAATTCCCCAGAAGGACGCAACCCTTCTCTTCCAGGGAGCAAAAGAGTTGAATCAGGGCAACGTCACCCCTACGATGAAAACTCCCGTCACCTATGACCAGGCGATCGACTGGTTCAGCCAGGTCTGGAAGAACTATGAGACCTGGGATTATTTAGTCAATTATAAGTCGAAACATAACGGCCGGGAATGGGCGGATAATGATATGAAGGCCCTGCTCCGGTTCCTTACCCAATACCGGAGTCCGGGCGAAAGGAACTCCGTCAGCAGCTTTATCAAGCTAAAGCCGCTGGTACCCTATCATTCTCCTGCAACGGATATTCCATTCGAGAACGAAATCAGGAACCTCGTCCGGGACGGTAGAATCGTTATCGTCGACCTTTCCCAGGGTGATCCGGAAATACAGGAGTTCTATTCGGAAAAAATCTGTCGGGCCATCTTTAACAGTTCGATGAAGAACTTTATCGACGCCTATCCAAATAATTATATTCAATTTTACTTCGAGGAAGCGCATAACCTGTTTCCGAAGAAAGAAGACAAGGAACAAAATCAGATCTATAACCGCATCGCCAAGGAAGGTGCCAAGCTCAACCTCGGGATGATCTATGCCACGCAGGAGGTGAGCTCCATCAGCTCGAATATTCTTAAAAATACCCAAAACTGGTTTATCGCGCATCTGAACAATGATGATGAGGTGAGGGAGTTGCGGAAGTTCTATGACTTTAGCGACTTCGCGGATTCACTGGTCAAGTTTAGCGCGGCGAGCGACAAAGGGTTTGTCCGGATGAAGACTTATTCTAACCCTTTTGTCGTACCCATTCAGGTGAAATTATTCAAATAGTATGACCGACTATTCACGAAACGGAAAATTCGAGCGGGAAAGCCGCACCTCTCATTCCTATATTATCAGGGATGAAGAGGTTCAGGCCTATTTGAACAATTGCACCATCCCGGCGAGTACGCGCAATGTGGAGCTGAACACAGCCCTGAAATACACGGTCGACTACCCGGAAGGCAATTCGATCGAGCACATCATTGCGGTGGATGGCGAGAATACGACCTTGCCCATAAATGAGGGCTTTCCTTCTTCGCTGCTGACCTTTTTCCAGTTTGGTTCCATCGTAATCGAGATAAAGGACCTCCAGGACATGGAGAAAAAGCCCTTTGTTTCTCCTGAGGATATAAAGAAGTTGAAGGAAATCAAGCGCGAGAAGCTGGTCCTGCCTACAAAGAATATTTCCCTGGTCGGGGGCATGGATTTCAAGACCGTCGTCCGGACTGCCATACAGGACTTCTTCCGGAAGGACCACGCCTGGAATTCGCCGATGCTGGAGACGGTCTATTGGTTCCTGTTCGAGACGTATAACCCAGCAGCGGTCAAACCCGTGCATATGCTTTCGCAATGTCCGCAATGCGGGACCAGGGACATCCCACTCGAACGAGACAAAATGCGCCCCGAGTATTCCTGGGCGTGTACGCACCACCTGTGCCGTAAAGAAATCTTTTTGACGGACGTCTTCAAGCTTTTCGAACGGGTAGACAACGAAACGGGGGCTGAGGCGATCGTCTCGATGCTGCGGGGTGTAGTGGAAACCTTTTTGATCCTCCACGCTATCCGGCAACTGATCGATATCGAAGAGGGACTCGTCAGTCAGTTTTTATTCGTCAAGGACGGACCGCTAAGCTTTAGCGGGGAGACTGCGCCCATGCAGCTGCCGATGCTGAAGCTTCTTAGTTACCTTAGCAAGACTAACAACCGCATCAACCTCGTCGGCGTAGAGGCCGGCGGCTCCTTTGTCGAACACGCCAAACAAATTCGGGATAAGATAAAGCCGGGGGAGGTGTTTTTGCTAAACAACGCCCACATCTACCGATATGTCCTTGTAGGAGACAGCAAGTCCCAGCGTTATGGGGAATCTACCTATTATGGGGGGAAGATAATCTATAAGTCCCTGGACGAACGGATTTATGTATTGACCCTGCCCGTGGATAATCCGGTCACCTACTACAGTGTGCCGGAATTAAAGGACCTCAAAAATCTGCAGGAAGTCCTATTTAGTGTGGCAAGGCTACGCTGCGATATCTATGAAAATGCGCTGATCCCCATCGCGGTCGTCAATAAGATGATCTCCTTGTCGACACAGGCCGGAACGAAGATTTTGGAGAAATTCGCTAAAAAAACCGTGCAGAAATGATCATTAACAGGGGACCCGAGCCCGGATTTTTTGAAGACGAGACGGTAGCACTAGCCATCGAGAAGATGACCGAGTTCTATGAGTACGCAGACCGGGGGCAGATGCGGTACGACTTCCCTTTCAACGCTGAGATCGATGAGAAGCTGAAGCCCGCCATCCAGGAAGTATTTGGGCACAATTGCGGCTACTGCGGAGTATACATCGGTTCGTCCAATGACGGCTTCATAGACAGATTCAGGCCTTATTCGGGAATTAGGGACAAGGCCGATTACTTCCCTGACCTCTATTGGTGGCTCGCGTTCAGGTGGGATAACATGATCTATTGTTGCAAGGAATGCCTGGAGTATAAAGCAAACTATTTCCCTATCCTGGGTAATCGGGCCAAGACTCCGGATAGCGACCTCCATGAAGAAAACCCCCTATTGGTCGATCCTTGCAGCAGGGATATCAATAAGCACTTCTCCTATTCTAGCGACGGAACTATTCGTGGCCTGACCTTAAAAGGGGAACAGACGATCGGTTTGCTACGCCTGAATAGAATTTCTCATATAGAGAAACGCCTTTCTGCAATCGAGGATATAGAATATATTGTCGGAGTATTGATGGATAGGGATAGCAGGGTTGAGCACGAGAATATAGTCGGTTATTTGAGGAAGGTATACTATGAGGATGTCGGTGTAGAATTTGTCTCCTGTAAAAGATGGGCGTTGCTAAAAGAAATGCATCGTAGATCCGATCTGGCTTCGATACTTGAAATTACGATGGTCTCGGATCGCCCTTTGGCGGAGCGTGGTTCTCCGGAGCAATCCGAAGATACACCACCGATTGAGTTTGCCGCCAACGACTTCTTCCCGATAGAATACGTTCATATCCAAAATTTCAAAGGAATCGCCGACCTGAAGATCGACTTCAAGGAGAATGCCGTTCAAAAAAAATCCTGGCTATTCCTGCTGGGAGAGAATGGGGTGGGTAAGAGCAGTATTCTGCAGGCGTTAGCCTTAGGGATCCAGAAGGATCCCCGGGTCGTAAAATCTAATTTGGTTCAAAATGGCAAGGAAGAGGCCTGGATTACGGTTAAGGAGCGGAACAACGAAAATGTCATAACGACGACTATAAAGAGAGACGGTACGATCGATCAAACGGGGGATTTCAAGTCTTTCCTAATTGGCTATGGGTCATTACGGCTTTCGGCTGAGGAGGTCGAGCCTGTCGACGATCAGGACAAAGACCGGGTTAGCTACGTCAATTTATTCGCCCCGTTGACGCCTTTAAACGACATTACACGATGGCTGGCGGAAATCCACAAGTATAGGCGCGATTTCTTCGACTCTATTGCCTATTCGATCAAACAATTATTACCCCACGACTTTTCGAATAATGAACTGACCGTAAAAGACGGTCGCCTTATGTTCAAGGAGTCGGAGAAACAATTTTCCGAACTCAGCGACGGCTTCAAAAGCACCATCATCCTTGCCGTCGACATCATGATGAAGCTTTCCAGTGCCCACGCCGACATGGACAAGATGACCGGCATCGTTCTGATCGACGAGTTGGGAAATCAATTGCACCCCCGCTGGCAGATGCGAATCGTCAAGCAGCTTAGGACCGTGTTTCCCAATATGAACTTCATTATCTCGACCCATCATCCCCTGTGCCTGAGAGGGGCCGAGCAAGACGAGATTTTGTTATTAAAGAGTCTCAAAGGCGAAATCATCCCGGTCAAAGAACTTCCAGACCCGGCCTCCATGCGGGTCGACCAATTGCTGGCGTCCGAATTCTTTGGTCTCAATAGCCTGATCGATCCTGAATTGGAAGCAAAGTTCAATGCCTATTATGCCTTGCTTGGCAAAGGAACCAAGCTGGATGCAAAGGAAGATATTATGCTCAAAAAGCTGACGACAGAGCTACAGGAACGGAAGCAAATGGGTGCGTCTCTCAGAGAAGAGCTTATGTACCACGTCATCGATACCGTGCTTGCAAAGAAACTTCAATACACTGACCGCCCCCTAAGTAGGGCCGAGCTGAAGGATGAAGTGGTACAGCGTGTAGAAGAATTGTGGAACCGCTTAAATATTACCGGAGATGATCAACGTTAAACGAATTGATTGTCCGGACATCCTGCAGACAGGGTTGACGCCTCCGAGTAAAGGACAGGAAGAGACGGAGCAGGTCATCCTATTGCTAGGTAAGATTTCCGGAAAGCCTAAACGCAAGAGTGTATACTCCGACAGGGCTGTCCGCGAAACCCTGAAGAAGATGTTCTATGGGAAGTGCGCTTATTGTGAAAGCAGGATTACGACGATTTATAGCGGGGACATCGAACACTTCCGCCCGAAGAGTGAATATCCCTGGTTGATAGTGGACTGGGATAACCTGTTGTTTGCCTGTCCATTTTGCAACCAGACGCACACACATGAAATTGTAGGAGACGAAATACGTGAAATTACACAGGGTAAACTAGAACAGTTTCCCTTGCGGACGGAGGCATATAAACTGACGTTGGATGAAGGCGCATTATTTTTCCAGGATTCGATTGCCTATAAAACGGCGCTATCCCGGGAAGAGGACCAACGCCTACTGATACAACCCTGCACCGATTTGGACATCGAGCACTTCTTTCAATACCATGAAGACGGCCGAATCCTTGCACGTGAAGGGTTAAACGGCATCGACAAAGTCAAAGCCGAAACGTCGATTAATACCTACGCCCTCCAACGCCTCGGCTTGGTGCAGGCCCGGGCCGCAAAGGTCGTCCAGATCAAGGCGCAGCTAAGACGCGTCGAACAAGCCATCATCAACTTAAATGCCCATTTTGAAGACCCCGCTGAGAGCATTTGGTTCGAAGGCATCCTTAAAAAAGAAATGGAAATCCTCCGCCACTACCAAGACCCCGACCAGGAATACGCCGGCCTGGCCCGCTATCTCATACAAGGCTATTTCAAGACTTTCTGTATTTAAACACTGTATTGCTTCAACCGCTCCAACAGCGCCTTCATCCGACCAATCATAAAATGTTCCGCAGACTGACCCGCGGTCAGTCCCGCCAGCGCATCGATCAGCAGCTGCAGGTGTTGGATATCCGACATCCGGTCCTCTGTGGCACCAACCCGCCCCCAGGTGTCATGATAGATATCTACAACTCCATCCATTAGTGTGTCAGCTGTATCGGCTCCGTTGTGCGTGTTGACGACAAACCAGTTCGTCAGCTTGAGATTGGCCGGAGCGATCCAGTCCTGGAACAGCTTGGTTCCCGGGCCAGGCGCACACACTTGCTCGAGGCGAGCGAGCCGCTGGTGGATATCGTCCAGGGTAGGGATATCCGCCGTTTCACCCCACTGCTGGATGCTGGCGGCGATGAGCAGGTTTTGCAGCGCGATCCAATTGCAGAAGGGGTAGACCTTGTCAGCGATCTTGTCCGCGGCACTGTAATACTGCGCGGATTTTTGAACCGCGTCGATCAGCTTCGCCTTGGAATCTTTGTCGAGGTAGAGGGCCGTCCGCCGTTTCCAGCAGCTTCCCATGATATCGTAACGGTCGGCCGTAGGGCTCAGGAGGATCAGCGCCTCCAGCTCGGAGTGCAGCTGGTCGAATTCCTTCTCGAGCTGGGCCGCGGCTTCTTTCTTGTCGATCCGTTCCTTGAGCAGCTTCGCGCGGAGGTTACAGTAGAGCTCCACCGCCTTGAAGGAGTAGCCCCCTTGCATGCCGTGGATGAGCTGCTGATACTTTTGCAGCGACAGGTCGTATTTGCCCAGGCTTTTATAAATCATCGCTTCCCACTCGGTGACGGTGGGTGTGCGCAGGTTGGCACGGTCGGTCTCGTCGGAGATAGTCTTCAGCCGGGTGAGCAGCTCTTCGGCAGGATGGTCTCCGGTGCGCATGTCGCTGTCGAGGTTGAGGAGGTCGATCTCGGCTTGTTCGGAGATGACGTATTGCTTTACGTCCTGGTAGCGTCCCTCGGCCTTTAGCCGGTACCAGGGATTGCCATAACACTGATAAGCCCCCCAGGTATTGATCTTGGGATTGCTGTTGTAGGTAGCTTCGCGAGCCAGACGGACCGCTTCGCCAAAGGGGCGGCCTATGAACATATTTTGATAGAAGACGTCTGCGAATCTCTTGGCTTCTGCGTCGTCCACCTTCCAGCCTGCTACGATCACCGCCTTTACGCCGTTGTTGATCAGCTGGGTGCCGATGTTGGCGGCTAACTTATAGCGGTCCTGGTAATACTTTTCCGCGACCTCGTCCACCTTTCCGAGGTAGCAGCAGTTGACGAATGCCAGGTCGGAGGAGGCGCCTATCTGCGCGATCCGGGCCGAGCTCAGGAAGCTGTCGTTGCCTACGACCATACCCGTTTCCCAGATGGTGCTTCCTACGACGCCATGCCCTGCGAGGTGAAGGATTTTATAGTCGTTGCCGAAAAGGGCGGGGATGATATTGTCTTCGGTTTCCCGCAGCAGCTGTGTGACCTTGTAGCCATGCGCGTCGAGGAACTGGGCTACGCCCTTTGCCTCATCCAGCGCGCCGTCCAGCTGTGGCAGGAAGCCATCCGTCACCGGGTCACCGACTACGAGAGCCGTGTTGGCGGTTACCGTTTCGATATTGGTCCGTGCGTTGGCGGTGGATAGCTGCCGGATCATACCGGCGTTGATACAAAGTGGCTTGACGTCTTCGCCTCTTTGCTGCAGCAGCTCCCAGGGGTAGCCGGCCGTATAGTCGTCGAGTACCCAGGTGATATTGCCGTGTCTCTTCATTCGGGCCTTGAAGGCGTTGGGCATCAGCAGTTCGAAGAGCGCTGCGGCCTTGTCCGTACTCCAGCCGTTATCGGTAGAGATATTGGCCAGGAGCCTGTCGACGACGCCTCCCGCGGTATATAGGTTTTGCATCTCCTCCCGCGCTGCTCCGGTCGAAATGGAGAATCGCATCCCCTGGGCCTTCTCGTCGTCATTTTTGGCGATGGTGATGCGGTTCCACCAGTCGCGGCCCTGGTCGATATTGACCTTCTGGCGGGAACCGTTGCGTTCCCGGATGCCGTCTTGCGCGGGGATGATATTGAGCGCGCCGCTCATCTCGCTGGCGATCTTCTTGATGGCGTAGTAGCAGCCGAGGACGCGGTCCTGGTATAGCTCGACGAATTCTATCTCTTCTACGAGCCTGGCCTTCTCGCCATACAGGTTCGAGATGCGTGCATTGGCGTTGGTGATCCCCTGGAGGATGGCGTGGATGCTACTGTCGATGCTGAGACCGCCGTAGCCGCAGCCGATGACGAGGGGCGAGAGGCCGATGGGGCCCGTTATGCGTTCGGTCGCCGATTTGTTCTTGGCGTTGACGAGGACCAGGTATTTGGACGCGGCTTGTTCGATCGTTTTGGCCAGGTCGAAGGGGGTCAGACCGTCCTGCTCGCCGATGCCGACGATGACGGCGCCCTGGAATTCGTCCTCGACGGGCGTGAAGATGATCTCGCAGGTTCCGAAGTCGCCGGGATAGATGCCGAGGCGGTTCCGTTCTTCGAGCTGTCCGTTTAGAATTTGGTCGATGCGCTTTTCCGCATAGAGGATGCTGTCTCCTTTGAAATGCCCGGCCAGGACTGGATAGGAGGCGTACTTGAGGTCGCCGTGCGCGATGCTGACGCGTACCGGCAACTGGCTGCTCTCGATGGGCTTTTCGTCGGAGAGACCCATGAGGGTTTTGTTGACGCCGTCCTCGGACAGATCGAAGTCGGCCGTCTGCGGCTTGCGGAAGACACGTTGGTCGCCGCGGACCAGCGGGCGGATATTGGTGAATAGGGTGGTCTTACCCCTTTCCAGGATTTCTTTTATCCCGCTGAACATATCGGGGGAATTGGCGAGATCCCCGTGACTATGGTTGACGTAGTATACCGCGTTCTTTTCAATCAGGCTCTTGGGGATACCCGAATCCCAGGTCACGCTCGCGTCTCCTTCGGCGGTGCTGAGGAATACGAGCTCCTTCTGGTTGTCTTTCCTGGTATCGATGCGGTAGCCGAGCGGCGTCTCCTTGTCGCGGCCTGCGACATAGACCGCGTTCTTGAGGTCGAGACCGGGCATGGCCTTGACGACGGCTTGTTGGTATTGGTTGAATTGGTCCAGACCGGCGTTCGCCTTGGGTATGGGCCAGTCTTTGTTATCCGTGGCGTTTGCCAGCTGGGCCCAGGTGCCTTCGATGCCAAAATTATCGGTGTTGGGGTCTGACGTTAGCGGTAAAAGACCGAGTATACCCGGGAACCTGGCGAACATGGCTAGCAGCTCGCGCTTGGTATGCAGAAGGTCTAGCTTGCTTAGTTTTTTTATGATATCGTCTTCGCCGAAAAGAACGTTGACGATCCGGAAGGAGCCCATCAGCGGTGATCCGAGGAACAAAAGACGGAAGTTATCCGTGGCGTTGAGACGCTTCCAGGTTTCTGCATAGAAGACCATGAGGTCGCGGACGACCACGCCGCCGAGCGAATGCGCGACGATCTTGATCGGTTGGTTCAGGTCCATGAGCCGTTTGAGCTCGGTTTCCAGCTGGCCTGCGGCGTCTTTGGGGGAGAGGCGCCAGTCGTAGGGGAACGTGACCACGTCGTAGTCGGCGCTGAGCGTCTCACCCAGCCGCTCATACGAGGCTTTTACGATGGCTGTGGCCTTAACGTCCTCCTTCGTCAGATCGAGACGGAAGAGGTCGCCCTGGAGGATCTGGACGTATCGGACCCAAATGGGTACAAAGTTTTGGGTGAGACAGGAGCCCATGATACCGGGTATCAGCACGACGATCGGGCGTTTGCCCATGGCGGCGTTCTTGAAATAATCGCCGGGACCTGCGAGGGCGCCCCGTGCTGCGGACCCGCCGCGGGAGAACTCGGTGAATCCGTTGGTCATCACCTGGTCGGGTGATTCCAGCGCCAGCTTGATCGCGCTATTGGTCTTTTTATTCTTGAAGTAGCTGAAGTGGTCCACGTCGGTACCTTCGTCGAAGAAGAATCGCAGCTTGCTGTGGCGCTTCGAGCCCTCGTACATCGATTGGGTATTGACCACGAGGTCGTTTTTCTCGGCGAAGAAAAGTCGTTCCGTCAGGATCAGCAGCGCCTTGAAGTTGACCTTGGCCTTACAATTTCCGGAGATGACCAGGATGGGGGTGGTGTCGTCGATCTCCGTATCGTCGATCTTCTGGCTGTTGAGCACCGTGATGAAGGGGGAATCGGGGTTCATGGCTTCCAGACCGGGCAGGACTTTCGGGTCGTTCTTTTGGTCGATTGCGGCGACTAGGAGGTTTTTCGTGGCGATATAAATGGGATTCACCGCGATACCGGTGGTCGCTCCGATGAGGTTGAGGCCGATATTGAAGAAGTGGTCGAGCCGTTTGGAGAGGATCGTGGTGCCGGCGGTAGGGCAGGCTACGCGGATGAAGCGGCTGACTTTAAATTGCTTTTGCTTGTAGGCGTCCTGGAGCTGGCGGATGTATTTTACGTCGTCGTCGCGGTTTTCCTTTTTTAGGTAGGCGATCTCCATCTCGGAGAAGCCGACGCCGGCGGCGCCGCTGAAGCGGGCGAGGACTTCTCCGACCAGTCCGCCGCGGGAGTGGGTGATGACATGAAGGTCCGCTCCGGCAGGCAGCTGTGCTATCAGTTCTGCAGCGTTCTGCAGGGGGCTCTTGGTCAGTGTCTCGTGCTGGAAGGCGAGGATATTATTCTTGTTATAGGTATTGGTGGCATAGGACCAGAGGTCGGAGCCTACGAGCTCTGCAAAGGAGCCGGTGGAGGAGGAGTTGGTGCCGTGGATGAACAGGAGGGAGGGCCCGGACTTGCTGTCGGAGTCCGTTGCCACGAAGGGGGAAAGCTCGAAGGTCGATGAAACGCGAAACACGCCCCTCATCGTACCGAGGTGTTTCTCTTCGAGTGTCTTGGCCAGTTCAGCCATACCCACGGCGGCGGCCTTTTTGGTAAAGAGCTGGGCTACTTTGAGGGCGATCTGCTGGACGAGCCCCCGCTCCGATGGGGGGGCGTCGAGGGTCAGCGGGAGTTGTATTCCTTCGTCGGCTCCGCGCTGCTGCTTGAGCTGACCGGGATATAGTTCCTCGAGTGCATCGGCGGTGCAGAGCCAGGTCGTATTATCCTCATAGATCAATTCGACGAGGTTGTCCTCGCCCATCTGTATCTGTACCTGGTTGTCTTCGCCGCGCGTTGGCGGGGCGACCAGGATGGTTTTTTCGAGTATCAGGTCGGGGTGATTCGGATCTTCCGTTGTCACGGGGGCCTGTACCTGGCCATTCAGCGTCAGTTTCGAAATGGGCATAGTTAAAGTTTATAGTTGCTGGTTGTGGAAAGGTAAGTTATTGATGGATTTCAGGGAAGGACAAGGGGAAAAATACCGTGTTTTTACCTATTTGCATTGAGACGGGGTACCGTAAATTGGACCAACGCATGAAAAGAGTATATATATCGTCGACTTTTAATGACCTAAAGGAACATAGGGATAAAGCGGGCGTGGCCGTCCGAAAAATGGGGCTTTTGGATGTGGCGATGGAATATTATAATGCCGAGGATAAGCGACCGGTGGACAAGTGTTTGGAGGATGTGCGTAGTTGCGAGGTGTACATCGGGATTTTTGCCTGGCGTTATGGGTGGGAGCCTGAAGAGGAGAATCCGGAAAAATATTCCATTACGCGGATGGAATACGAGGAAGCTAGGAAGACGGGTAAGAAAATTTTTATCTACCTGCTGGATGGGAAGCACCCATGGCCTCCTGAATTGGTGGATGAAAACAGGGGTGTCATCAAGCGTTTGCGGGATGAGCTGAGCGAGAGGCATGGATGTGCGTTGTTTACGACGCCTGATAGTTTGGCCGCACAGGTTTCGGCGTCGTTGAGTATGCTTACAGGGGATGCTCCTCCACCCGAGGATATGGGAAAGTATATGGAGCGCTTGGCAAATCGATACCGGCGGATAGACTTGGAAGGGCTGACCCCTCCGGAGAAGGAAGATCACCTGCAGCTTCAGCTGCGGATCATCTTCGTGGAACAGCACGTTCGAGACAACCGGCCTCCCATCGAATTGCCAAAGGACATTTGGAGTACGCTACAGCTGGAAAGGGAATTATGCGCGGACGATCTGCCGGCGCATATCTCGCAGGAGGAAATCAAGAAGCTTAGCGATACCTATTATGGAAAAAAGGCGGCGCCAGTGCTGGAAATGTTGACCGATCCTGCTAACCCTCACGTTATCATTCTTGGAGACCCGGGTTCGGGCAAGTCGACCTTGTTGAAATATATGGCCCTGTCGATGATCGATGCTTCGATCAATCCCCGACTTCATTCCTTTTATCTCGGGGCCTTTCCTCTTCTGATCGAGCTCAGGAGTTATATTGCTTTGAAGAAGAAATATCAGGATTGCAGAACTTTCCTGGACTTCTGCGACCACCTTTCCGAATCCCAGTCCTCGTTCCCCGATAAAAAGGCCCTGCTACGCCATTTATCGGAAAGAAAACCAACCCTTCTTCTCTTCGATGGGCTGGATGAAATATTCGACCCGGCCGATCGGGAGACAATCACGCGCGAGATCGTAGGCTTTACTGAAAAATATCCCGACGTCCGAGTGATCGTAACGAGCCGAATCATTGGTTACCAACGGTCGATTCTCATGAATGCGGGTTTCAAGGAGTTTACACTACAGGACTTTGACGAGAAGCAAGTAAATGAATTCGTCTATAAATGGTATTCAATAGTTCTGGCAGACAGACCACAAGAAGCCCAAGCCCGTGTTAAAAGAATACAGGAAGCCTTCAAGACCGCGGCTTCCATCCGGCAACTATCGGGTAATCCGATGTTGCTCACGATCATGGCGATCATCGGTAAGAATCAGGAGCTACCTCGCGAGCGATGGAAACTATATGAGCATGCTGCTAGTGTACTAATCGAGCATTGGGATATCAACCGTCACCTAAAGGCTAACCATGTAGAAGCTGATTTTATAGGCGGTGAGGAAAAAAAGGAAATTCTACGCCGCCTGGCTTTCAAGATGCAAAGCGGAGAAGGAGGGCTGGCCGGTAACTATATTCATAAAGAAAGGCTGCAGGAGGAGATCGAAGAATATCTGCGGGAGCGTTACCAGAAGATACCGGATGCTGCGAGGATTGCCCGGTCGATGATACAGCAGTTCCGGGAACGAAACTTTATCCTGTCGTTGTATGGAGGTAACTTATTTGGATTTGTCCATCGTGGGTTCCTGGAATATTTCTGCGCGATGGCTTTTATACAGAAATTCGAAAAGACTCGCGAGCTAAGTTTCGAGCAGCTGAGGGATGAGGTTTTTGGCGAGCATTGCGACGATCCTTCCTGGCATGAGGTGCTACGGATCATTGCGGGGGTGGTGGCGGAAGGTTTTACAGCGGATATTATTCTGTTTTTGGCGAAAAGATCCTGGTCTGAAGATCAGGCTGGAAATGGAAAATTTCCTTACTTTCTCTCGCTGGCATTGAAATGTCTTGCTGAGGTAAGAAATTTGCAAATGATGCGTGAGCCTTGTAAGTTTCTACTGGAAAGAGTTTTCAACCTTTTTAATTTGACGAACAGGCCCAATGATGGATATTTTTCATTTATTGAAGAAGATATAATAACGCCTATATTGACGATAGATTCTTCATGGCCTTGTGTCGATGTACTTACAGATTTTTTGAAAATTTCAAGACCCAATGTCAAATATTATTCAATTGAAAAGCTACTTGGTAAGTTTATTGGACAAGTTGGAAAAAATGAGATGAAGATTAAAAAAAATCTTTTCTTGAATCTTCGTGAAATGGAGTTTTTTTCGAGAGCCATGGTGCCTTTTGCTCTGGTTCAAGGCTGGCGAGAAGACCCAGATGTATTCCCATTACTGAAAAAATTAGCCCTGGACGATAAGGAAGTGGTTATGCGTTATGTTTGCACAGAGGCTCTTTTTAGTGAATACAAAAATGAGCCAGGTATGCGTGAACTTTTAATTTATCAGGTGAAGAAGGATAAAGAACCACTTGTAAACCTTATAGGAATGATGGCGCTTGCAACTAATTACAAAGGTGATCCGGAAGTATTTGATATTTTAAAGAAGGAATTATTGGATAAGAAGCCAGATAATAATCATGTCCGAATTATTCAATTAGTGACTCAACATTTTGCCGATAATGATGAGCTTCTGGAGTTTTTGTGCCAGCTAGCTCAGAAAGGCGGTATGGAAAGTTCAGAAGAAATGAGAACTGCTTCTAACTACTATGTTCGAGAGACCTCGATGCAGAGGCTCCTCGAGCGTTGGCCTTCCCACCCCAAAACTTTAGAAGTCCTAAAAAAAATCGCTGAAAACGATCCCTTTCCTTGGATGCGGGAAAGAGCCGCTGAGATGCTGAAGAAATTGTAATTTCCGGCCTCAAACACCCGCATTGTCTTACGATAAGATTATCCTTTGTAGTGGTCATATGACCGACTTGCCTAACCGGCCAAAGCCCCGCTTTCCAGAAAGTAAGGTGGATGCTGTTCGAGACTTGATGTCTCATCAGCTGGCCGCCTGGAATGTCGGTTTGGGAGACTTGTCGATTTGTGGAGGAGCCAGGGGGAGCGATATTCTATTTGCCGAGATCTGTCTTGAAAGAGGCGCAGAGGTATGGCTTTGTCTGTCCCTGAAGGAAGAGCTTTTTATCAAAGAATCGATACGCGTCGAGGGTACCGGGTGGGAGGCGAGGTTTAACGCGCTGAAAACGCATGAAGGAATACGAATACTTTTCCAGGGCCGTGATTCGCCGCTGCCGGATGATCTTTCGCCCTTCGCTGCGGCCAATATTTGGATGGTCGAAGTTGCGAAGAAAGAAGCTTCGTCTGCGGACCGTCTATATGCGCTTCTGGTATGGGACGAGCTTTCTACCGGTGATGGGCCGGGAGGAACGTCGGACTTTGCTGCGCGGGTCAGGGAGGCAGGGGGGCATCTGGCGGTCATCAACCCGGTGCGGCTGCTGGGGGCGTAGGGTTGCGGGCGGCATAAATCTGCCTTTTTCCCATACTTTTGACCCGTCCGGAAGCGTTATAAGGGAATGAAAACCCTATTAAAACTGGCCTGCTGCGTCATGCCCTATGCAGCCATTGCCCAAACTTACACCTTGGAAATCAACGCTCCAGCAAGTGTTCTCCACAGCGTCCCCAAGGAAAATATCGAAAGCGCCCTCGTCATTCGCGGCTTTTCCAAATCTCCCAATGCCTCTTCTCTGACCGTTCAGTTTAGCTCGGACAGCTTGATTATCAAGGAATCAGGAGTAAAGGAGTTCGTTACGGAAGATACGGCCCACAAAACCTTGTACTACGTAGAAGCGCTCTATACCGTGAGATGCGACGCCAAGTGCTACGACGCACAGAAGCAGCTCGTCTATTCCGCCGTATATGGGACCGGACAGAGCAAGTACAGGTCTAGCTTTATGGCTACGCGGGAGGAAGCGAACGCCTATTGGGAAAACAATAAGGAGTCCCTAAAGGAGAGCTTTATTACGGGTGTGCTCAGCCCGGCCCTCGTGTCTATCGGCAGCAAGCTAAACGCCAAATTTGGCGGCCAGGCGGCTGCTAATACGCGTTATGCTTCCGCGAAAAATTGATGAAAGTACGGGATGGTCTCGATACCCTTGTAAAAGTTGACTACGTCGAACTTCTCGTTTGGCGAGTGCAGGTTATCGCTGTCCAGTCCAAAGCCCATAAACACGATCTTGATACCTAGCTCTTTCTCGAACAGCGAGCAGATCGGAATGCTTCCGCCGCCGCGAACCGGGATGGGGCTTTTGTGAAACGTGGCTTCGATGGCCTTCGCCGCCGCCTTGTAGGCCTTGCTGTCGATGGGCGTCATATAGGGCTCGCCGCCATGGTGCTCCTGCGCCTTGACCGTAACACCGGGAGGCGCGATCTTTGTAAAGTACGCGAGCAGCTTCTCCGTAATGGCTCCGGCCTTTTGATTCGGTACGAGGCGAGCGGATATTTTTGCGAAAGCTTTTGACGGTAAGACTGTTTTTGACCCCTCTCCGGTGTATCCTCCCCAAATTCCATTCAGCTCCAGCGTTGGCCGGATACCGGTACGCTCATTTGTACTGTAGCCCTTCTCGCCCCAGAGCGACGTGACACCCAGCTCCTTCATGTATTCCTTCTCGTTATAAGGCGCCTTGGCCATCAGTTCGCGCTCCGCCGGCGTTGCTTCGACTACGTCGTCGTAGAAGCCGGGGATGGTGATATGATTGTTCTCGTCATGACAGGAAGCGATCATCTTCGCGAGGATCGTGATCGGATTGGCTACCGCGCCGCCATAAACGCCGCTGTGCAGGTCGCGGTTGGGGCCCGTGACTTCTACTTCTATATAGGAAAGGCCGCGGACGCCGATGTCGATAGAAGGGGTGTCGAGGCTAAGCATGGCCGTGTCACTGATCAGGATGACGTCGGCCTTTAGCAAGGCTTTATTGTTGGTGACGAACCTGGCGAGATTGGGGCTGCCGATCTCTTCTTCACCCTCGATGATAAACTTCACATTAGTGGGTAGGCTGCCGGTCCGCACCATGGTCTCGAACGCCTTGACGTGCATATAGAACTGCCCCTTGTCGTCGGCGCTGCCGCGGGCGTAAATCTTGCCGTCCTTGATGACGGGTTCGAAAGGACCGCTGTGCCAAAGCTCCAGAGGATCAGCGGGTTGTACGTCATAGTGGCCATAAACCAGGACCGTAGGCTTCGACGGATCCGTGATCTTTTCGCCATAAACGACGGGATGTCCGTCGGTAGGGTAGACTTCGGCTTTGTCGACTCCGGCCTCCAGGAGGCGCTGTTTTACCACTTCTGCACAGGCTAGCATGTCCGGTTTGTGCTCGCTGCGGGCGCTGATGGATGGGATACGGAGTAATTCTAGTAACTCATTGAGAAAGCGATCTTTATGTTGTTTCTGGTAGTCTTGCCAGTTTTGCATGATTGACGTTTTGGGCACCAAAGATAGGACCTGAGGGAACCTGGTGTCAAAATTTCATGAAAAATAACGGCGGCGGCTTGGTTACCGGGGGCGATTTTTCGGTTAAAAGTAGAGAACGCAGTTTAATTTCATTATATGGGAAAAATACTAACTCTGATTATCGGCACTTTCCTGGCAGTTTCCGCCTCTGCTCAACAAAATCCAGTCCACCTGACCTACAAGGCGGAAAAGACGGGCGACAAGACTTACACTATCCATATAACGGCTCAAATCGACGAAGGCTGGCACATCTACAGCCAGAATCAGCCCAAGGAAGCGATAGCGCAGCCGACAAAAATAGCCTTCTTCCAAAGTCCCTTATTTGCCTTGAAAGGCAAGCTCTCCGAGGATGGAAAGAAAGAGAAATATGAGGACAAACTAGCCGATATCATCCAGTACCAATACGGTGGTACGGTAGAATTTGCCCAGACGATTACTATGAGGGCCCCCGTCAAGACGACCCTCAAGGGGAACATTACCTACCAGGCTTGTACGGACGAACGTTGTCTGACTCCCCAGACCGAGCCCTTTACGGTAAGCATCGAATAGCACCTCTTTACCTGATTGATACGAGCCACCTTTACGGGTGGCTTTTTTTTATCGCGATTCTATTTGTATTTTCCGGGTAAGTTTTTGCAAACCATTGCTATGAGGAAAGTCTATCTCTCCTCCACTTTTAACGATCTGAAGGAGTACCGGAGTGGGGTGATCGATCTTTTTCGGCTACTAAACGACACCTATCCATTGATGTCGATGGAGGCTTATACGGCCTCGGAGAAGTCTACTGTGCAACGCTGCGTCGATGACGCAGCGGGCTGTGACATATATATTCTCCTGCTTGGGAATCGTTATGGTTGGATCCCTAACGACCCTGGCGTCAATCCTAATAACCGGTCCATTACCGAACTGGAATTCGAGGCTGCCCTTCGATCGAAGATGGCAGGCAAGACGACCATTCTGTCTTTTTCAGTCGATCCTTCCCAGACAGATGTCTTCCCGCTTGATGCCGAAACCGATGGCGTCTGGACCCGGGCCCAGAAACAGGAGAAGCTTAACACCTTCCGCGACCGGGCCAATGCCGTTGCTCAACCTTCGAGTCCCTTTGCCACCATCAAGGGGCTTAGCGACCGCGTCTCTGCGGCGATGATTGCCTGGCTCAATGGCCAACTGCCTGCAAAGGAGAAGAAGCTGGACGAACGATTGAAATATTGCTTCGACCGCGTTCCCCAGTATGCCAGCTATGAGCAGTGGAAGATCGACTCCAGTCTGCCTCGCTTCCAGGTCTTTGTCAGCAACGGAGTACCGGAAGACCTCGGAGAGAATTTTATCAATCGGTGTGCGATCTTTTCACTTTTTATCAGAGAAGAAGACGTATTTACCTGTGCATTCAACGAGTTCTTCGATGAAGAGGGGGACTCTTTGCGAAGTCGCGACAGTTTTCTTCGGCAGTTAAGAGAATTCGAGACAAAAAAGGGCGATACGTTGGAGTACACCGTCATAAAGTTCAGCTGTCACGAGAGTCACCTCGTAAAAGAAAAAATAGAAACACTTGCCGCGATCTTTGCCGCATTAAATGCAGGCGACGGCCATCCCATCCGTTTCTTCCTTCATGTTGTAGACGACCACCAGGACATAGAAAGGGGTGATCCACCCGGCATTCAATCGATAAAAGCTCATTTCGGCTCCACGCCGCCCTGGCTGGTTTTTCTAAGCCGCTTTAAAATGGCGGAGAAATCCGAGCTCGAAAGCTGGATCAGAAAATACGTCACCGCGGACGAAGGGGAAAAGGAAGACCTCCTCGATGAACACTTTGCCGGTCTACAAGGACGATTTAGGATGAAGCCGGCCGAACGTCAAATCCGGCAGTTCTATCAATACATCAAAAAACAACAAGTTTAGCAATATGAGTAACAGAAAAATAGAGATCACGGCAATTCCTCTTAACACGGATCCTATGGGATACGTAGCCGACGAAGCCCTGATCCAGGCGGTGGAAATCGCCATTGCGCTGAACAAACCCCTCGTCGTCAGCGGTGAGCCGGGTACGGGCAAGACGCAGCTGGCTAGTTGGGTTGCTGCGCGCCTGCACGAGCAGACGCAGGGCGACCCTGTACCATTCCACGCCGACCCGGTCGTCTTCAACACCAAGTCGGGTTCTTCCGCTACCGACCTGTTTTATTATTATGACGCAGTAAGACACTTTCAGGCGCAGGGCCCAAAGCCGACGGAGAATTTCATCGAGCTCAATGCGATGGGCCTTGCCATCGGCCGTTCACACGGAACGTCGAGTCCGGACATGCAGGCCCTGTCGGGACTGCGGCAGTTTCAGGAATTGAATGAAAAGCCGCAAAGCAGCGTGGTCCTGATCGATGAGATCGATAAGGCTCCCCGCGATTTCCCCAATGACCTGCTCAATGAAATCGAAAACTATAAGTTCGGTATAAAGGAATTGAACAAGGAGATCAAAATGGGCAAAGACGCGCGAATCGTAGTCATCATGACCAGCAACTCAGAGAAGACCCTGCCGAATGCCTTCCTTCGCCGCTGTGTCTTCTATCATATTCCCTTTCCCGGCCCGGATAAGCTGATGCAGATCGCTGCGGCCCGCATGTCCGTCGGCGACCCCGCCCGGGAGCAGCAGCTTGGTGAGGCGATCCAAAAATTTATCAAATACAGGGAGAAGGCCGTCAATAAAAAACCCGCCACGTCCGAATTCCTGGACTGGGTAATGATCCTGGAGAAATACGGTCTGCTTAAGGATAGTCCACTCGGTGAATATACTCGCAAAGAAGAGGAAGCGCGGCGGCAGCTGTATCGCTCGAGCCTCAACACTCTGTTTAAAAACCGGGAGGACCTGGATAGAGCGTGACACCCCCTGTCAAAATACCGGTTCCCTTTGCGAGGTTGGTCGACATGCTTCAGCAAGGAGGCTTTCAGCTAAAGCCCGCCGATTATGTCCGGCTGCTCCAGATCGTGGAGGGGAACAAAGAAGGCGACCCATTGCGGTTGAAGTATTTGCTTTGCCCGCTGGTGGTGACGAGCGAAGAGGAGCAGAAAAGGTTCTATGAGATCTTCGACAGTTATATCGCGGAGCTACAGGCGCAGGAAGCCGAAGGGAAGGGACGGAGGGGTTTGCCCAAGCGTTACCGATGGTTGTTATTTGTGCTGGCGCCTTTGATGGTGGCAGCGGGTGTATGGTATTTCCTTTGGTCGCCTCCACCTACACCCATCTCATTCAGGGAGGACCCCCAGATCAGGGCTTCAGTGTTAGCCGAAGGCGGGGTTTGGAGCACGACGACCAGCGACTCGATCCAGCATATATACGCTATTCCGGGAGATACGATTCTAATGGAGGCCCTAAACGTCGATACGCCAAAAGAGCAGATTCGGTGGTATTTCGATAATAAGCCAGCAGGCTCGGACTCGATTCGCCAGTCGATGAAGGAGATAGGCGAACACGTGGCGATGCTTAGGGTAGAGTCGGGAAGTAAGACCTACCTCGATACAGCGAAGGTCCTGATCTGTTCGACATATCTCATTAATATAAACCAGAGCATGGGAATTACGACCGCAGGTCAGCGCGTCGAGCTTGCGCCCATCTTCAGAGGAGATACATCCAAATCAAAAGGAAGGAAATGGGAATGGCGTTTAAACGGCAAGCCGTTGTCCAACCTCGGCGAGAGTTTTTCCTACCGGCTTGACACAGCGGGGTCCTATACTTTTACCTACTACTATTGGCCGGCGTGCGGCGACAGCTCCTGGCGGCAGAGCCAATCCGTTAACTATGACGTCACGGCCGCCAATCAGGGCAGCCTAGGTATTAGCGTGGAGCAAAAAGGCTCCCCGCTTACCGCCGATCCCTATCGCCTGGCCGCCTGGCTATGGTGGCTGCTCCTACTGGTTCCGGCGTTGGCCTTTGCCTATGCCCTCATCCGGGACAGACGCGCCCAAAAGAAAGCGGTCATCCGTGCGGAGCAGGCGCTGATAGATAAGGCAGACAAGCCGCGGGCGCGTCCAGATGCTGGCCCCCATGAAGTTCCTATGGAGAACCACGACGTACAGCTTGTAGCGCGGGAGAACGAGATGGGACCCTTGTTTCGATCCATGCGTACCAGGGTCGAAGACGAAAGTATGCTTCTTAGCATACCACGGAGCATCCGCAAGATCATCCACTCGGGGGGCGCTCCTGGCCTGG
This sequence comes from Bacteroidota bacterium, assembly GCA_018267545.1. Taxonomy (GTDB): domain Bacteria; phylum Bacteroidota; class Bacteroidia; order Chitinophagales; family Chitinophagaceae; genus Puia. Next base: position 37,584 of record JAFDYG010000465.1, on the reverse strand, counting down.
TCTTTACCAGCAGGATGAGACAGGAAGAATTCCTGATTCTCATCGACGCCACAAACGTCAAAAGTCAGCAGTTACAGCTCTTCAACTACCTGGCGCGGTTGCTGGAGGATGAGAATATTCGTATCACCCTGTTTCACTACCGGACCTGGGATAATTTTTATAATAGCGACTATCCGTTGGGGATCCCGCTAGTTCGTTTACAGGAACTGTACCGGTCTAGCACACTGATCATCTTCGGTACGGCGTCGCAGTTGGTCCATCCTTCCATCCCTTCGGTCGATTCCGAGCTGACGAGTTTTTTGAAGGAGTGGGAAAATATGGCGATCCTTACGCCCAAACCTTGGCCCGACTGGGACTGGCGGGAAAAGGTGTTGCAGGAAAACTTTATTCTATTGCCCGCCGATATACAGGGGCAATTGCAATTGATCAAGGCTATAAAGGAAAGACAACAGGGACAGGAGGGGTTTCTCAAAAAGCAAGGTGACTGGTACGAGGCCGGCTACTATGACTTTACCGACTTCGACGAACTGAAGGACTATCTTGGCGGTGATGAGGACCTGCTTCAATGGGTCTGCGCTGTTGCCATCTATCCTAAGATCAAATGGGAGATGCTGGTAGAAGTGGGCCGGGCGCTGCTCACCGGGGTTGGGCACCCGGAGAAGCTGAACTATACGAATCTGTTAAGGCTGGTGAGAATCCAATGGATGCAAGAGGGCGTTTGGCCCGAGGGAATTCGTCTGGAGATGCTCAAACACCTGACCGTTGCCAACGAGTTGGTTGCTCGTACTACCATCCTGGAGGTACTGCAATATGCGGACCTTAGCTATGGCGAAGACCACTTCTTCCGTAGCGAGCTGGAGCACCAGCGAATGACCAATGAATTTATCCTCTTTGCAAACGGAAGGGAAGAAAAATATAAGGACTCTTACGTCCTCTTCAAACACCGGTGGGAGAATCAAAAAATATTCGATGGTCCGTTAAGGCGCTATCTGGATAAGCAGAAAGGAGATCTATACGAGACTCCGATCCAATTCAATGGGGAGAATGTGAGTGTAGGGGAATACTTCGGACTTGCCGATGGAGCAGTAAAAGCGCAGGCCCGGAAAAACAGGCGCCTTCCTTATTATAGGGTGTCGATAGTCCTGGCGGTCAGTTTGGTGTTGGGTTTGTTTAATAAGGTGGTTTTTGATAATAAGTTTGGTCGCTCTCTGCACCTGGTGAGTCGTAACGATAGTACGACGCGGAATATCGAGTTTCGCCTGCAGATCTCGGATACCTGCCGGGTGGATAGCGCGATTCGGGAAGGGAATGTCAAGATGGAGATAAGTGCGGAAGATTATGCTTCGATCAATCGTTTTGAGAATGGGAAAGCCATTCTGCCCTATCCGCTTAGTCTCCTCTCTAAAACCGTGCATTTACGCCTGAATAGTGACGCCAAAGAAGGAACGCTGACTGCGGATACGTTGATTCAGATTACTAACTCGTTGGTTTCGATCCAGGTAAGGCGGAATTGTCCGACAGGTGCGAGTGTGCCGCCGCCTATTGTGAATCTCTGCCCGCTAAAAAGTGCCAGCCTGCCGCCGCAGTTGAACGAGATCTGGCATGGGGGTACGAGCAATCGACTGCTTACGATCGATTTGAGGGCAAGACTGATCTATTATTCCATCAATAATCCCAGGCAGTATACAACGTTTCGGATTGAATCTATCTGCGGGATGGGAAGTAATAGTTTTAAGGTTATTTGCCGTGAAAGGGATGACACATCGAAGGGGCATAAGCCTTTCTTTATAAAGAATGTTACGGATAGTGCATTCGATTTTTCTGTCTGTCAGGATTATTATCTCAATGTTGCCGACGTCCGGAGGATGGATACGAGTTATTGTGATAAGTTTAATCGGATGACGCATTATTATAGGGATTCGGGGCTGGCCATTTTCCTTCCCGGTTATTTAGGTGCCCGTCTGGATAGGTCGCAGAAGGCTAAGCTATTGAAGTATAAAGCAGATTATCCATCTTCATCGTATATCCTTCATTACACATACAATAGTTTCCTTTACCCTCTCGATCGGGATCTGCCTCAGGTCTCGAAAAAAGATTTAGACGAGGCGCAAATAGAGGTCGCGTCTACTGTTGTGGCCGCTTCTATAAATGTGGGGCCTTTTTCTCGTAGTAATGGATATTTCGAGCCACGGAAAGAAGAACCATCCACAAAGAAGGATCCCGGCGCGACATATCGAAAATTCCTGACCCAGGTTGAGGTCGGAATTCCATATTATAATGCCAACATGACCCAGGCGATACGATTCGACAGTAACCGAATTGTAGTACAGGGGAACCCGGTTGTGTCAGAAATACCTATCCGTGAGGATCTTACGGAGGAAATCATAGCATTTATTCTTTATCGAAATCGCAGCGTCAAGAGTTCTTCCGCTGTGGATAGCTTGTATGTCGAACTGGATAATGGCAATGGAGCCGATGTCACGATTCGCGATGGTCCTTTGGCGGGTGCATACAACCCCATATTACCTGTCGATGACAATAAACTTCGCAGAATCAACACTATCTCGTCCGATTATGGATACTGGGGTTTTGCAAATCGAAAGGAGAAGGTATTTATTGGTAGGGGTTTTATGAAATGGATCGAAGAAACTGACAATGGGTATGGAAGGAATTATCCCGATGGAAGTACACCTTTAACCTGGGTAAGTTTTGATTCGGTTAGGGTCTATCAGAATGATGGATTTGGAACCATTATCATAACTGACGGCCCGAGAGGCAAATATGGGGTATGCTTAAAAAAGGAACCCTCTACGCTGACCGATTTGAGGAAATATATGCGCTCCACTATCCCGGTCTTTTCAAGGTTAACTAAAATGCCATCTTTATTGTGGATAGATGATAGCGTCGGGGGAGGGCCTTACGGCACTAAATACAATATTGCAGCAGAATTTTCTTCGAGGGGAGTTTATGTAACTACAGTTAGCGATTATCAGGATGCTGCTTCAATTATGACTACCAGGAAATTTGATTTGATCATTTCGAATGTAGCTCAGAGCAAAGACCCGAATGGCGGTCTGGAAGCCGACAAGCTGGCTACTTCTGCTAAAACACCGCTGATCTTCTATACTCCTCAGGTGGCTCGCGTAAAAACTACGGCTGAAGGACGACGTGCCGTCCTGGTAACGAACGATGCCAATGAGCTCAAGCAAAAGGTTGCGGAGATTCTAAAACTCCCACAAGCCAAATCCCCCCAAACACAATCCAAAAACTAATCTATCTCCAATATGCGCAAACAAATCCTCTTTCCCCTGCTGGTCCTGGCGATCATCGCCCTGCTGGTGGCTCTGATAGCGCACCAGAACAAACAGGCCTCGGGTAAGCACCCGGAGCTCGATTACCTCAGCTTCAACCGGAGCGCCGATGGCGAGACCCGGCAGATCATGCGGTATTGGAGGGAGGCGCCGGAGCGGGCATCCGCTGTGAGGAATATTGTTATTTTGGATTACGTGCTGATCCTGGTTTATTGCCCTTCCATTTGTTTTTTGATATTACGCGAGATAAGGAAAAAGAAGGGCATCAAGCCGCGGGTGGTGGTGGCGCTTCGGGTCGGAATGGTCCTGTTTATCTTGGGTACGCTGATCGACGTCATCCAGGACAGCCTCATCTATCACTTCGTGTCGTCGACGGGGCCGGTCTGGAGTCTGCTATGGTATACGATTTTCAAGTGGTGGTTGCTGATCCTGGGTGTGGCGCCGCTGCTGTATGCGATGATCACGCCTTCGATGGTGGGCCGCATATCGGGATTGATGGCTGCGTTGTGGCTTTTCTTTCCTTCGTTGGTGTTTATCTTTCTGACGATTGCGTGCTTCTGGGGGCTTGGTCAGGGTAGGGATATTCTGGTTGCATTCGTTGAGCCGCATCCCGCCGGTCTGATTAATTGGCGGCTGCTTTCCTTTTTTATCGTCGTCGGTTTCTGGGTGTATATCAGCTGGTATTCCTCGAGGGTGATTGCGCTTATCCGGCAGCACCACCAACGAGAGAGAGGAAAGGAGGACGACAATCCTTATTACGATGCTTATCCGCGGATAGCGGGCCACGCTTGTTTTCTTGTCGTGAATTTGGCGCTACTGCAGTCGCCGTTATTAAAAAGCCCTCTTCCTGGCATCGCCGCCTGGGGCATTTTGATTGCCATTCCCCTGGCGCTTTATTTTGTGGATAAGAAGATTAGGATACGGCTGGAAGACCGGTCCATGCAGGATAATAGTGTTATCAAACGACTTAGGAGCGCGTTCTGGAAGATCTTTTGGACCTTCCTCGCGCTGGCCCTGATTGCCTGTATCGTCGAGGTGGATTTCTTTAAGCACTGGTATCTGCTTATTTTGTTGATGCTGCTGTATGAGACGGTTTATTTCTTTTATATCAACTTGCATCACGTTGCTTCTCCGTCCCCGTCCTCCAGGGCTTATAGACAGGGTGGGCGGTCCGGTGGGCAGGGTACGCCGGGGCGGACCAATTTCCAGCGAGTTATGAACTATTTCAAGATTGACCCGGAAGAGAAAGGATACTTCAAATGGTTCAATATTCTAAGCGTCGCCGCGCTCCTGTTCGACGCAGCGGCCATCCTGTTCATTTCGGTGGCCCGGTTTCTTGGGCCCTTTACCTTGGTGCTCTTCGGCTTTAGCGTATTGCTGGCGTTTATCAATCTTGTCACGGCCTTTTCGGTAAAATATAAGGTGAATCTGCATTTGATCCTGCTTCTGTGCGCGTTCTTTATCGGTCTCAACGAAACGCACAAGGTGCGGACGATGGCGATGGAAGCTAGCGCCCACGTTCAGCGGCCTTCCTTCGAACAGTACCTAAGGGCATGGCTTCAGCGGGTTCCCGACAACGACACCAGCCGTTACAATGTCTACTTCGTCCTATCCAATGGGGGAGCCTCGCGTTCTGGCTACTGGACGGCGGCTGCGCTTGGCAGGCTTCAGGATAATTCTCCGAGTAGTCCGGGGCAAAGGTTTTCAGACCACGTCTTTTGTCTGTCCGGTACTTCCGGTGGAGGGGTGGGGGTTGCTACTTTCTATGGATTGTTATGCGACAAGCGCTTCCCTGGAATGAACCTATATGAGCGCAGCGCAAAGAGTTTTCTGAAGCAGGACTATTTTTCGTTTACGGCTGCGCGTATGCTGGGACCGGACTATTTCAACTATATCCTGCACCTTCCGTTCTTCGAGGATCGGGGGGCGGTGCTGGAAAACTCTTTCGAAAAATATTCGCCCGCGGACAACGATACCTTGTACAATCCTGGTTTCAAGCAACCGTTTACGTCGTTCGGCGCGCTGGACGGCAGCGGCAAGGCCGTGCTGCCCGTGCTCTTCGTCAATACGACCCGGATGCAGGACGGTAATCCCGGTCTGGTGGCGAATATCATTCCCGATTCGCAGCGGTTTAACCGGCGGGTCGACGCCATCGGCTTGCTGGATGCGGATAGCAGCGATATCAGCCTGGCGTCTGCGGCTATTCTGGGGGCGCGATTCCCGTACTTAAGCCCGGCCGGAAAGATTGGCCCGGATTATTTTGTCGACGGGGGCTACTTCGATAATTCCGGAGCCGGTGCGGTGCAGGAGCTGATTCGGGGTATGATGGTTCTGGGACGGCAGGATTCGGTTGTGCGGAAGAGGCTGCAGCGATTGCGGCTGGTGGTGCTGCATGTACTGAATAGCCCGGTCATCGAAACGGAAAAGCTGGAGGCCGTAGCGCCGATCAAGAACGACCTCTTTGCTCCGCTAGTGACGATCGTGGGAGCCTATGATATGCAGACGACGGTCAATGACGGCCGGCTTCGGCAGTATTTAAAAGACGTTAGCGCTGAAGAGGCTATTCCGACCGAATATTTGCAGATTTCGCTGTATAAAGATGCGGTGGAGATGGGTAAAGATTCTTTGAAAAAAGAACCGCCCTATTCGATGAACTGGTTTATGTCCGATACGACCCGGCGCCGGATCGATCAACGTCTGGATAGCAATCCCCTTATTCAAACCCTCAGCCAACAATTCAAAACCGTAGGACCATGAAGAAATTGACAAGCCCCAGGCTCATTGTTCCTTACATTTTGTTAGTAGTTGTATTCCGATTTATCTTTCATGGTATTGGTCATTTGTATTTGAAGTCTTCTTGTTGGGATGACCCGCTTTGCAGTCATCCGATCGATACGCAGCTGCTGGATGGCGGGAGCTGCCGTTGGTTTTGCTGGCAGTACGTTCAGGATGCGGCCCATCTCTACTATAATAAGGCGGGATATTTTAGAAGCTTCTTTTTGGTGGACCTGGTGTATCCGATAGTTTACACGTTGACAATGCTAAGTATTGTTCGTTTTTGCTGGAATGGGCGGTATAAGAAGATCATGGTGGCTGCTATCTGGATTGGGATGGGGCTGGATTACACCGAGAATTTTTCTTTTGCGACGTATTTGTGTACGGATATTTCGTGGCTGCCTTACCTGACGGCTTTCGCCACTACGGTAAAAACCATCTTTTTTATCTCGAATGCGCTGGTTAGTATTTTTATAGGGGTGCGGTGGCTTTTCTTAACCTACATTAAGCCTAAGTCTTAAACTATGACATTTCCCGGGGTCTGAGGTGGTCCTAGCTTTGCTGTATCAATCACAATCAAAACCGAAAAGATATGAGCACAGCCACTTCTTCCGTCATCACACCCGTCGATTACCTGGTCGACGAACACCTGACTCCCGGCGTAAAAGAATTTTTGAAGATCGTCAATGCGCCTGGTGGTAAGCCTGTTGAAAGTCTGCCTAAACTAGCTGCACGTCAGGTCCTCATCGATGCGCAGAAAGCCTTTAATGTTGACTATTCCGGTATTGCGGAGTCTGAAAAGACCATCGAAGCCGGTGGGTTTACGATCAATCTGAACATCGTCAAGCCCGAGGGTGCTACTGGGGTGCTGCCCGTATTTATTTTTATCCACGGTGGCGGATGGATCCTGGGGGACTATCCGACGCACCGCCGGCTGGTCCGCGATCTGGTTGTCGCAAGCGGGTATGCCGCCGTATTTGTGAACTATACCCCTTCACCCGAGGCGAGGTATCCCCAGGCGATCAATGAAATCTATGCTGCCGCTAAATGGGTGGCCGAAAATGGCTCGGAGATCGGGGTAGATGGCGGGAATCTCGCCATCGTCGGTAATAGCGTCGGTGGGAACATGACCGGCGTTACGACGTTGATGGCCAAGGAAAAAGGAGAATTCAAGGTGAAATTCCATATCATGATGTGGCCGGTTGCAGACGCGACGTTCGAGCAAGAGTCTTATGAACGCTATGGCGCCCAGCGCTTCCTCACCACGCCCCTGATGAAGTGGATGTGGGACCAATATACCACCGACCTCGAGGCCCGGAAAGAAAAATATGCCTCTCTGATCAACGCCAGCCTGGAAGAGCTGAAGGGGATGCCCCCGGTGCTGATCCAGGTAGCTGAAAACGACATCCTCCGGGATGAAGGTGAAGCCTATGGCCGCAAGCTGGAAGAAGCCGGCGTGACGGTGACGACGATCCGGTACAACGGGATGATCCACGACTGGGGGATGCTGAATGGACTGGCGAATGAAAATGGGACAAAATCGTTGATTCTGCACGCTGCGGCGGAGCTGAAGAAACATTTAGGATAAAATCCTGATCTTTGAGCCGTCTGGATGGGGGTGGGCCTCGTCCAGGCGGCTTTTTTTATGGCGAAAGAGAAGATACCCGTCTATAATATCGGCAACCTGACGGCCAGGCCACTGGACCCGGGGGATTTTATGATCGAGCAGTTTGGTCCGTACCTGGGCCGGCAGTCTCCGCATCTGCACAATGCTCATCGTCATGTTTTTTATCATTTAGTGTGTTTCACCGGGGGGGCAGGGAGTCATTCGATCGACTTTACGAAGTTTTTGGTGGAGCCCGGGCAGATATATTTTATGACTCCGGGGCAGGTGCATAGCTGGAGCTTCGATGTTCACCCGGATGGGTACGTCGTCAATTTTTCCGAGCGGTTCCTGCAGAGCTTCCTGCTGAGCCCGAATTACCTGGACCGGTTTAGTTTCTTTAGCGGCAATGCAGCCGATTCGGTGATTCAGATGGAGTCGCCGCTTCGGGAAAAGGTCTATGCGATTTTCGACAGCATGCTGGAGCACTATCGTAATCATGCGGAGCGGGATCCGGATCTGTTGCGGACGCAGCTGCTACAGATCTTTCTTACCATACAGGCTAATATCGAAACGGCCCAATCACACCATCCTCCTGCGGTTTCGCAGAAGCAGCAGGTGCTGCAGAATCTTAAGAAACTTGTCGAGCAGCACTATAAGACGCTCCGGCGGCCGAGCGAATATGCGGAGCTGCTCTTCATTACTCCGAATCATCTCAATGCGTTGTGTCAGGAGCTACTCGGCCGGTCTGCAGGCGAAGTCATCCGCGACCGGGTGCTCCTGGAAGCAAAGCGTCTGCTCACTAACGCCGACATGACCGCGACGCAGATTGCCTACGAATTAAATTTTCAGGATAATTCCTATTTTAATCGTTTCTTTAAGAAATATGAGGGGGTAACTCCCGACGAATTCCGTAGAGCACACGTATAGTTATGAAAAAATCTTCCCTATTCCTTATCGCCCTGGCGTTGCTATGCGCCTGTAAGAAACACAATAGCAACAATACCCCTACTTACGACAGTAACGTGCATCCCTACTTTAAGGACGTCCACATGCAGGAGAAGCAGATTTCGGGTACGCTGGCGTCGTTTCAGCATGCGCTAGGCTATTGGCCGTCGAAAGGTGACCCGAATACACAGATCATGGTAGCCAGTCGGGGGTTTGAAGAACTTAATGATGCAAGGGGTTTTCGCATCGCCTCCATCAACAAGACCTCGGGACAGGTCAATTGGGTCAAATCCTACGATCTTAACGATTCCTATTCTATTCAGATCATAACCTGCGCTACGATGGATAACGATGGGAACGTATGGGTGGCGGGACATAGTTTTACCGGCATAGAATCGGCAAGTCTGTTCCTGGTGAAGCTGGACAGGTCCGGTAATATTGTTTGGTCGAACGGTTTCAGCAATAATTCCGGATGGCGGGCGTACTCGCTTACTACGCTTCGAAACGGCGATCTGGCTCTTTTGGCTAAATCGGGGGGAGGGCTGAAGGTCTTCCGGGTGAGCCCGGCCGGACAGGCACTCTGGTCAACGACCCTGGGATATACCTACGGAGGAATCGACGATGACTTCTATACGAAGCCCAACCTGCTCAGCCCGGAGAGTCACGCGTTGGCAGAGACCTCCGATGGTAGCATCTTTTTTGCGACGAGCAGCAATGGGTCTGTTTCCGGCGTCGGGGGATCCGACCGGCTCTACAAACTGGATGCGGGTGGCAAACTGCAGTTTGCCCGCGTTTATAAACTGGACGGCAATACTTCGGTCGTTCGTCCCGTCCAGCTGATCAATGCGGGAGACGACCAGCTGCTAATGGCAGACCAGGCTTTCTCGAGTCCGCTTGCACCCAATCCTTACTTTGCCTTGCTTGCCCCCAACGGGGACGTACGCACCTCCCGGGGCCGATCGTCCACCGCGGGCGGAGCATGGCTTTATCAAATAAACCAGGTTAATTGGTACCAGGGTAATCTTTATCTTTCCACCTGTGGTAACCGTGACCTCTGCACGTATGTGATCGATGGCAGCCTTAACCTGAAAAGCGCCAACAAGACCATTTATGTTTTTGACATCGGTACAGACAGGGGCGGCATGTCTTTATTCGACGCGACCGACCGCGCGCTCTATTATGTGTGTAATTTTGGCGGGAACTTTGGGGAGAGCAACGGTTTCGAAGTGGTCCGGAATGATGCCGCGGGTAAACCTTGTATCGACACATACGTCAATCCACCTTCGACCCTACAGCTGGAGAATAATCACTTCTCCGTCACCGATGACAAGATAGATACCGTCGTCTATGGAGCGGTCTTTGCATTTACACCGTTGACCTGGCGCCCCAACCCAGTGTCGGTGATCCAGGTGGAAGCTGTGTGCGGACAGTAGTCACCAAGTCGACGCAACATATACGCGGCGTGGAAAAGGACGAACGCCGAATATGGAATGACAAAAAATGGGTGTTTTAACGGCTGAAATTTTCGGCAATGATTCATAATTTGTCCGGTACAATACCCCCGCCATGCTGACTCCTACTGAGATTGTGTCTTTCATATCAGGCGCCGTTATCCCCGCCGCTGTTATCCTGGGCCTTACGTTTGTCTCCGGTAAAAAATTAAAAGATGATCAACTGAATCCCAAGGATGTAATTATCCGTACAGGACTGCAAGTTCTTTCCACGGTCGTAAAAATTGGTTTCATCGTTCTGGGAATTTATGGTATTTATTATATTATTAATTTATTCTATCAGAAGCGCGAGGAAAGCAGGCTTCAGAAGGAACATGAACAGTGGGTATTAAACCGGCAGGTTCATTTGAAACAACTGCTCGACATTGCTAACACGTCTTACAGCGAAATGCCGATGCAGATAGAAAAACTGGACTTCGAAAATAATGGCAGTGATGATCTTGGGAAGAAATACATCCGGGACGGCGGCGACGAGCTTATCCGGATCTTTTCGGACGGAGCGGTTCGCTATGAGTCTAAAACAAAAGAAGGCTATTTAAGGGTATATGATGAAGCAAAGAAGAATGGTTTTGTATTAGTTGGGGAACGTTTAAATCAAACGCATGACAGCTACACCGATTTTAAAAAAGACAACTATAGCGCTTCATTTGGATATTTCACCAATAGCCGGGTCTACTGGTCCTACTTCGAGAATACTAACAAGAATGTAACCCCTATTGAATATATATCGAATGGTTTTATGATAGGTACATGGGACAGAGCCGAATTGTCTCATAACGGTCGATATACTTTCCGTGAAGACAAGACTTTTACTTTTGATGACAGTCATGATGGAATGATTACAGGGAGGTGGAACGTTTCGGATAAGGATATCTCTTTGCACTATGATAAGAAGAGGGTCGACCAATATAGTAATCACGCTTTAAGTCTGAAACTGGAAATCATCCACGTAACTCGCCGGGAATACTCCAAAATCGAGGGCTATATTGGCGATAATTCATTCATGGGCATTACTCTAAGTCGATAACCACCTCCCTGTAAAAGATTATTTTACTGCGTTGGCACCTGCTTCTGCTACGGCGTGGTCGTTCTCGACAGTACTGCCCGACACGCCGATTGCGCCGATGATGAGGCCTTTATCATTGGTAATGGTAACCCCGCCGGGGAAAGTGATGAGGCCCCCATTCGAATGCTCGATGTTATAAAGCGGTCCCCCGGGCTGCGACAGCTTACCGATCTCGCCGGTGGGCATGTTGAAATAGCGCGCGGTACGGGCCTTGCGCATGGAGATGTCGATGGAACCAAGCCAGGCGTCGTCCATCTTGGCGAAGGCGACCAGATTGGTGCCGGCGTCCACCACGGCGATATTCATGAGGGTATTGAGATGTTTGGCTTTTTCCTTGGCGGCCTTGATGGCGGCCTCTGCTTGTGCGAGTGTGATGTTCATTGTTTTCAGTTTATTAAATGGTTAATTTATTTCTACGTGTGTTGATTGAATGGGCAGATGGCTCAGAGAGGGAGATAAATAGAGGCAGGACGTAAAAATAGTAAAAATGATTTTTATTTTAAAAGCTGAGTTTGATTATTTGTATAAGTGTCTCAAGGATTTGTTGGCGGAGAAAGGTGGGGGAAGTTACGTGCTGCCTTTAACAGACATTGAAATATTAGGAGTTAAGGGGTCTGAGAGAAGTTATCTTTGTGTTCGAACACTTTTAGAATACGCAAGGTTCTTCACCCCTCAGGAAAGTTATGGGCTCGTAAAGTCTTTTTATGAATTAATTTTGTTCTTTCGAACGGATGCTCGTGGAAGGACTGTTTCGTCGCGCCGCGTGGAGCCCTTTGCAAGACTCCTTGGATATGAGGACTTTGCCGATTTTAAAGAGGAGATTTATGCGAACTTACCCGTTGTTCAATATAAGGGCCTTTGTTATTCAGAAAGAGATAAAAAAACTACTTCCTTTACCGTGATCTTTCATCAGAAGCTCGACTCAGTCGAAGTGACGGAGTTTGGCTATCATGTAAATGCACCTGAATTGAGGTTGTGTGGAACACTAAAGGTGGTCAAAGAGCATCTAAGTATCCATGTCGAAGGTGAAGATAAATACTTTTTGGATTTTCATCTAAAGGCTGAGCCATTTACGGGCGTATCGGTAAACAAAATACCTTCTGCAAAACACCTACATGGGTTCTTAACAGCAGACTTTTCAACCGAAGGCAGCCTGGAATGTATTTTAACCTCCCAGGACAAAGCAGATACGGCCGATCAGGTAGATTTTAGAATACGCAAGATTATTACCGGTAAGAAAAAAGTATGAGCTAGCTAACCCGCCGATACATCGAGCTCCGCATCTTGCTCAAAAATTCCGGGCTCACCCCGATATACCTGGCGATCTGCGTTTGTGTAACCCGCTGCGCGATCTGCGGGTACACTTCGATAAAGGTTGTATATCGCTGCTGTGCGGAATGCGACACCGACGCGTGCCAGCGTCGCTGTAGGCTGGCAAGGTTTCGCTGTAGCAGCAGGCGGAAGAAACGCTCGAACTTTGGTACCCGCTCGAGCAGCTCGGTACGGCCGCGATGGTCCAGCAAAAGCACCTCGCCTTCTTCCAATGATTCGATAAATAGGTCGGAGGGCTCTTGGTCGCCAAGGCTCTGTGGGTCGCTTACCCAGTTTCCTTCTATGGAGAAGCTGAGGTTGATCTCGCCCCCGTCCTCATTCATATAGAAGCTGCGGAAGCAGCCCTTGAGTATGAAAGCGTCGAAGCTGCAGATTTCTCCTTCCTGTAGGAGGAAAGACCGCTTTCGTATTCTTCTGTAGCGCAGGAGCGAATGAAAGATGAGCCGTTCCTCCTCGGTCAGGGGAATACAGGCGGTGACGATGTTATCGATGTAGTCGAACATGGCGCTTGCGGTTTGTACGAATTTACTCCATGCTGTCAGCGGGGGTGTTATCTTTTTGCACGGTTTTCTGGTATTAAACGTGGATTTTAAAGAGGAATATTGGGGGAGCGTCTAAAAAAACAGATGGATTATACTAGGAATCTTCGCAATCTTTCGCTTATTTCGTTACGCTTAATCCTTAAACTGACCTTTTCACATGAGAATCTTTCCTTCCCAGCCTAAGTTGCGTAGACTCGCGCCTAGACGCTATTACCGCTCTGTTTATTTTTCCCCCATGGCTTATGTGATCGATCGATTAGGAGTGTAGAGCTCAATTTTAGAACCAAGAAATAGATTTGTATGAAGTATTTTATCGAGGCGAAATAGTATATAAAAACACCGTGGTAAGCAAGATTCCAGGGTTTCCCTCAGACAAATTCGAGGCTATCCTTGGCAGCCGGCAGGAATGTTATATTAAAGACCGCCAGTATAAATCGCTTACCAATGGAAGTCAAATGAATGTACAGATCTATGATGACCAGACGAATCAATTATATCTTGGAAGCAAGGGGACCGATTCGGTAATGGTTATCGATGCGTCAAAGCCTTCGGACAGTGTCCTGGAGTTTAAGATGACTAAAAATGCGGAGACAGTAATGGGAATCCCATGCGATGCATTGTTCATTAAAACGACGAGCGGGTCGACTACTTTTTATTACAACCCAAAGTATAAGATAAATAGCAGCGCTTATGCGAAGCATCGCTATGGTAACTGGGCCTTTTTTGCAGAGAAAACTCATTCTTTGCCTTTAAAGACAATTATTGATAATAAGCAGTTTAAAATGGAAAATGTCGCAATGGAAATCAAGCCGTCGACATTGCCGGTTTCGTTTTTTAAGATCGATGTCAAGCATTTCGGTAATTGATGCTCATCGGGAGAGCGCGGCATTGACAGCCTGTTCCACCCCGGGGTCTGAATTCTGCTTGGCGCTATACGCCAGATTTCCAAGAAATGCGCTGTCGCGGCGTCCGTGAATAAATTGGTTTAGCTGTGTATAATACTGCCGGGTCGTGTCGTAGACTTCACTGACGTCTCGGATGAATGCGGTGGGGTCGCGTCTTGCTCCTGTTAGCCTATGCAGCGCCCGGCCATCTGGGGTGAAGACGAGGAAGGTCGGAAAGGCATGAATCCCGAATTGGGTCTTTAGCAAATAGCCCAGCTTGTAGCGACGGCGGACGATCGAATCATCGGCGGCGGTGGAGTCTAGCTGGACGCCGATACTTACGAAATGTTGGTTGAAATATTCACCTACTTCGGGTTGGGGGAAGACTTCCCGGTTCATCATCTTACAAGGCCCACACCAGCTGGCATAACAATCGACAAAAATATATTTGTTCTCGGCTTTGGCTTTGGCGCAAACGGCTGTCCAGGTAAGCGTGTCTTCGAAGTGGACTCCGGCAGCGACGGCAGGTGCGTTGTTGCGCAGACCATCACTACAAGCAGCGAAAAAAATCAATCCCGCAATCAGGACGCGGTGAGCAGGCAACATAGGAAGGTTTATTTCCTACAAGTTACGGAAATTCCAATTGCAGCTGCTCCTTCGAAGTGGATGGACTTTGATGTTTTTTGTTAAGCACGACGTTGTTCAAATCCCACTCAATACGCTGCTCGAAAGCATGCTTGCGCACACTGCAATTTTCCTTCGTGCAAATATTACAGGAGAAATCCAGGCAGGGGTCGGTATGGACGAAGAACTCCATCGACTCCCCGAAACGCGAGCGGATCAGCGCCGTCAGCGCGTCGATCTCGGCGTGGGCCTCGACCACGTTCAGGTACCAGGGAACGGTCAGGTGGCAGTCGACGTGCAGGATGTCGCCGTACTTGATTACGCGCAGGTTGTGCAGGTCGATCCAATTGGGGCGGCGGTTGGAGTTGACATAGGAGATCATGTTTTGTAGCAGCTGGACGTCGGCTTCGTCCATGATGCCGGCGATGGATTTGCGGAGGATGCCGTAACCGGTGTAGAGGATGATGAGGGCGAAGATAATGGAGACCACGCTGTCGATCCAGACGAGCCTGGTGAACCAGATGATGCCGAGCCCGACGATGATGCCGATGGTACTGTAGGTGTCGGTTTGCAGGTGCTTTCCGCCCGCCTGCAAGGCCATGGAATTGTTCTTCCTGCCTTTTTGGATACAGATGGCGCCTACGATATAATTGACAATGGCAGTAAAAGCAACAATATAAATCCCTTTATCGAGCTTCTCCAGCGTGTGGGGGTGCAGGAGGCTCATGATGGACTCGTAGATGATGATGAGACCGGCCATAAAGACGAGGGAACCTTCGACTGCGGCAGAGAGGAATTCGGCCTTGCCATGACCGTATGGGTGATCTTCGTCACGGGGCTTTGCGGCTACATAGAGGCTATATAATGCGATGAATCCGGCAATGACATTGACGGTACTCTCCAGGGCGTCGGTCAGGACGGCCACGGACTGAGTTAGATAGTAGGCGGCTAGCTTGAGGAAGAATAAGAGGACAGCTACCGCGACTACCCATTTTTGGACACTGATATTTTCCTTGTTTCTCTCCATTTGCGGACCCGGTCGGCAAAAGTCCGGATATTCTTTGTCAACCGGAAATAAAATTCCTTATTGAACAGCTGGGAGTCGTTCAGGGCTTTATAGGTCAGGAAGAGGCCGATAGGCGTCAGCACATAGGTCGCCATCCACATCCCGGCGATAGGGGTAAGGACGGCCTGGCTGACAAATTTCTTCCCGAAATTATTCAACAGGAAGAAGACGACGAAGAAGATCACGGCAAAGACCAGCGGCAGGCCGATCCCGCCCTTGCGGATGATGGAGCCCAGGGGCGCGCCGATCAGGAACATGACGATGACGGCCACGGCCAGGGTTATCTTTTCGTGCCAGGCGGATTCCTGCTGGCGGACGTTGCCGGATTCGTTGCTGTATAGGACCGCGGGTTGGTCGAGGGAGATTTTCGTGCTGTTGACGGTGGAATTAGTGCGTTCCAGGACGGTGCTATAGACGCTGTCGGGCAATAGATCGGCAAAGACCGGGTCGGGCGGGGTTTTCGATAATTTGGGCTTTGTCGCGGCGTCGGCGGCGGCAGGGGCGGGGAGGGCTGGCGCTCCCGCGGCAGGGGTAGCCGGTTTCTTGCCCGTCTTGGCGAGCTGGGCTGCTACCTTATCCAGCGAGTCCTTGGCGTGCTGCGTGGAATCTTCTTTTTTGACCGCCACTGCCCATAGTTTGCGGACCGAGTCTTTAGCCACTGCTTCGGACTTGAGGTAGGTCGGGGCTGGGCCCTTCTCCACTTTATCCCAGCCGGAGGTATCGAGATAGCTACGGACCTTTACGTTATACGCTACGGTCTGTCCGGCTTTCTTTGAAAAATCTTTGACGACGTTTTTTACCGAATCGATGCTCTTACCCAGCTGGAAGATCGTCTTCATCTGGAAGTTATTGCGGAAGCTGCTGTCGTCGGTCTTGCTCATCTTGAAGGAGCTGAGGTCCATCACCTTCTTGTATTGCTTGAACGACATGCGGACCAGCTGTGTACCGTTGGAAACGCCGCTGCGGCCGGCGTCCTCCTGGTAACGGGAGCCGTTGCGGAGCGTGAAGACGAGGGATTGCTTGTCCGGGGTGACGACCATTGTCCCTTCGTCGGCGATAATCATATTATCCTGCTGGGTGCCGTTGCTTTGTTCGTAGATGACTACGTTGCGGATCGTGGAGTCGTCTTTTTCTTTTTTGCCGATTTTGATGACGAAGCCTTCGATCCGATCATAAAAGACCCCTTCCTTGATGTCGAACGCCGGCTTGGTCATGATGATGTCGTACTTGATCGTATTCATCTTCAGGTTGGCGATCGGCAGGAGGTTGTTATTGAAAAAGAAGGCGATGATACAAAGCAGGATGCTCACGAAGAAAAGGGGGCGCAGGAAGCGGAGCAGGGAAATGCCTGCGGACTTGATGGCGACCAGCTCGAAGGTCTCGCCGAGGTTACCCAGGGTCATGATCGAGGACAGCAGGACGGCCAGGGGCAGGGCGAGGGGGACGAGGGTTGCGCTCAGGTAGAAGACCAGCTGGCCTACGGTCAGCGGATCGATCCCCTTCCCGACGACGTCATCGATGTAAAGCCAGAAGAACTGCAGCACCAATACGAATAGGGTGATGAAGAAGGTGGCGACAAAAGGCCCGATAAAGGCCTTTACAATCAATAGATCCAGCTTTTTGAACAAGGATGGTATCTTTATAAAATATTAATACTTATGAACGTCGCAAAGTTACAACTTTCGTCAGAGGAAATGAGGCTGGTAATGGATTCCGGGGTCATTTTAACGAAGAATTCCATTATAAAGAAGGTGGTGGAGGCGTTTGCGGCGCTGGCGGACGAGTATCGGGCGGCGTGGGCGGCGCCGGGACCGTCTCCAAAGATTTCAAAGGGAGAAAATTATAAGGAGCTGCCGTATGTGATGCTGGATTATCCCCGGCTCTTCGGCCGCGAGGACGTCCTGGCTATACGGACCTTCTTCTGGTGGGGACATGGATTTAGCATCACTCTGCACTTAAAGGGGGCTCATCGCGATCGGCTTCTTCCGGAACTAAAAGCTCATTGGGAGGTCCTGGCCGGCGCAGGCTTTCACGTAAGCCTGACCGAAGACGAATGGCAGCACGAGCATACGGAAGAAAACTACCGGCCGCTCGTCAGAGCGGACGATCTGGAAACGGAAGGAGAATTCTTGAAACTATCGGCTGCGTGTGGTCCGCACCGTTGGGAGGAAGCACCTGAAATACTAACTGAATTTTTTCGGGTATTGGTAGGCGTACTAGTTGCCTAACCGGTGAAAAAGGTCTTTCACCTGATAGCTCCAGAGCTGGCTTTGATCTTTCACCTCACCCTTTCCAGCAAAGTCTTTGATGACCAGGATGGTCTGATTGGTAACCTCCGACTTTTCGATACGAAACTCGAAAAATTCTTCGGCGGGAGCCTCTATCCAGTGAAAACGAATGAACTTCTCGAACTCGCTTTCGGTTACTTCCGCTTTATCGGTGGTGCCATTCCAGGAAAAGCTGAACACATTATCCCGTTCGTCTACCTTATCTGCAAACCACTCCTGCAGTCCAGCAGGCGTGCTTAAAAATTCGTATAAGATCGAGGGTGAACATCTAACCGGATACTCTAACGTAAATATTTGTTTCTTACTCATCTATTGCGATTGAATCGTTTGGACCAAGCCTCCCCTATGCTATTAATCAAGAACCTGGTAGGCCGGAAACCCGGGTTTATCAACTTTTATGCTTTTATGCTCCCGACCGGCTTGTGCAATGATATAAAAAAAATTCAACCGTCAAAATTTTTTTTACCCCAAGTTTCCTAATGGTTTGTGGGTAGATTTTAATTTATTTTTAACATATTTATGTTGATTGTCAAGTCTTTAGTAAAAAAATTGGTAAGGCGTATGGAAATCGTTAAATTGCTAGTCTCATCTACAGGAATCAGTTGACGACTATTTGATGCACGAAAAGGATAAATTATTCGTTTTTACCAGAGCTAAACTGTTACACATTTAACATAATCCAGTTCAAATCCATTTAAAGTAGCCTTAAACCTAAAAACCCTTTAAAGACCTCTGCCTATGAGCATGCGTCAACTGAAGATCACGAAGAGTATAACTAATCGTGAATCTCAGAGCCTGGAGAAGTACCTGCAGGAAATAGGAAAAGTCGAGTTGATCAGTCCCGAAGAAGAAGTCAAACTCGCCATTCGTATAAAGCAGGGAGATCAAAGAGCTCTCGATAAATTAACCAAAGCCAATCTCCGCTTTGTTGTATCCGTAGCCAAACAGTACCAGAATCAAGGTCTGTCCCTTCCCGATTTAATCAATGAAGGTAATCTTGGCTTGATCAAAGCCGCTCAGCGTTTCGACGAAACGCGCGGGTTCAAATTCATTTCTTACGCAGTATGGTGGATTCGCCAGAGCATCCTGCAGGCGCTGGCCGAACAGTCGCGTATCGTCCGTCTGCCGCTCAATAAAGTGGGCCTGACGAACCGTATACAAAAAGCCTACTCGCAGCTGGAACAGGAATTTGAGCGCGAGCCCTCTGCAGAGGAGCTGGCCGAGATCCTGGAACTGGACATCGAGGAAGTCTCGTCGACCCTGGGCATATCCGCCCGTCACGTCAGCATGGACACCCCGCTGTCGGAAGGTGAGGACAATACCCTCATCGACGTCCTCGAGAACCCCAATGCCGAGCGGGCCGAGACGAATATCGAGCACAAGGAATCCCTGAAACAAGAGATAGATCGCTCTTTAAAAACCCTTACCGAACGCCAGAAAGAGGTGATTTGCTTCTTCTTCGGCATCGGCGTGGACCACCCGATGAGCCTCGAGGACATCGGCGAAAAGTTCAATCTGACCCGCGAACGCGTCCGTCAGATCAAGGATAAGGCGATCACCAAGCTGCGGAGTAATTCCCGGTCCAAAATGCTGCGGAGTTATCTCGGTATTTAAAGCCTGCTGCGGCCGGCGCACTAAAAAGCGAAATATTTGAAGAAATAATACACTACTTTTTCTTAATTTTGACCCTCTTTAGAGTGAATATAACCTGGTTATATTCACTTTTTTCATTTAACTGGACGGAGTCCAGTTACAAAATCATTAACGGAGTTGCTATAAAAAATTATATTTTCTAAATTTTTTATAGCAATTCAATGTAAATAAAGTCACCACATGTTTGAGAATTTGTCGGAACGGCTCGAGTCAGCGTTTAAACAGATCAAGGGGGAAGGCCGTATCACCGAGCTGAACATCGCAGCAACGGTCAAAGACATACGCCGTGCGCTCATCGACGCGGACGTCAACTTCAAAATAGCCAAAGAATTTACGGATACGGTCCGCGACAAGGCCATGGGCAATAAAGTCCTTACGGCCGTCAGCCCCGGTCAGCTCATGGTCAAGATCGTCAAGGACGAGCTGGTCGACCTCATGGGCGGCTCCGAAAGCGAGCTCAACGCCAAGGGCAACCCCGCGGTCATCCTCATTGCCGGCCTCCAGGGTAGCGGTAAGACGACCTTTAGCGGCAAGCTCGCCAACTATCTCAAATCGCGTAAGGGCCTCTCCCCGATGCTCGTGGCGGCCGATATCTATCGCCCTGCGGCGATCGAGCAGCTCAGGGTCCTCGGCGGACAAATCGGTGTCGACGTCTACAGCGAACCTGAAAACAAGGACGCCGTACAGATCGCCCAAAATGCGATTAAAGAGGCCAAAAGCAAGAATAAGAACGTCGTCATCGTGGATACGGCCGGACGCCTGGCCGTCGACGAGGCGATGATGAAAGAGGTCGCAGCCATCAAGGGAGCGGTCAATCCTGGCGAAATCCTGTTCGTCGTGGACTCCATGACCGGTCAGGACGCCGTCAATACGGCGAAGGCCTTTAACGACCGTCTCGACTTCTCCGGTGTCGTCCTCACGAAACTGGACGGTGACACCCGCGGTGGGGCCGCCCTTTCGATCAAATACACCGTCAACAAGCCCATCAAATTCATCAGCAGCGGGGAAAAAATGGATACGTTGGACGTATTCTACCCCGAGCGTATGGCCCAGCGAATCCTGGGGATGGGTGACATCACCACCCTGGTTGAAAAGGCCCAGGCCCAGTTCGACGAAGCCGAGGCGAAAAAGCTGGAGAAGAAAATCCGCAAAAACCAGTTCGACTTCGAAGATTTCAAGCAACAGCTCGAGCAGATCAAGAAGATGGGGAACATCAAGGACCTCCTAGGTATGATTCCTGGCGTGGGTAAAGCTATAAAAGACATCGACATCAGCGACGACGCCTTCAAGGGCATCGAGGCGATCATCAACTCCATGACGCCGTACGAACGTGCTAATCCGGATTCCATCGATCAAAGCCGTCGTAAACGCCTCGCCAAGGGTGCGGGAAAAGACATCGCCGAGGTCAATGCATTCCTAAAGCAGTTCGAGCAGATGAAGCAGATGATGAAGATGATGAATAAAATGCCCATGGGTGGGGCATTGGGGCGCCGTAGATAAACCCCTAAAAAGCAGATTTTTGACCCTTATCAGGTTCAGCAATTACTGCTAAAATAGTGTTGAAAGTTAAAGTTTTACACCGTTTATAAAATTTTTACTGCAACATTCGCTCTTTAAAAGTTGATGTATTATTTTTGAAATGTGATAGCGGTGTGCGATATTTGCACCCCAAGAAAAATGTAACCTTATTTGTTCACGCATTTAAATTTCTATTTAAGATGCCAGTTAAAATCAGACTGCAACGCCACGGGTCTAAGAAGCGGCCATTCTACTTCATAGTAGTAGCCGACGCCCGTGCACCCCGGGATGGTAAATTCATCCAAAAAATCGGTACGTACAATCCCCTGACTGTTCCCGCTTCCGTTCAACTAGATCGCCAAAAAGCGCTCGACTGGTTGCACAAAGGTGCTCAGCCGACGGATACCGTTCGCCGTATTCTCTCGTACAAAGGTGTTCTCTATCTGAAACACTTACTGCGTGGTGTCAAATTAGGTTTATTCGATGACGCAGCTGCAATGGAGAAATTCCAGAAGTGGCATGGCGAGCACGAAGCCCAAATGAAGAAGCGCCAGGAAGACAATCGCAGGGCTCGTCCCGGCGGTGGTGGCAGAAGAGGTCCTGGTGGTCCTCCCATGAGAAGGGTTGAAAGGAAGAGCGAAGGCGGACCTGCAGCAGCAGAAGCATAGTAGCTTTATGT
Organism: Bacteroidota bacterium; assembly: GCA_018267545.1. Classification (GTDB taxonomy): domain Bacteria; phylum Bacteroidota; class Bacteroidia; order Chitinophagales; family Chitinophagaceae; genus Puia. The sequence continues at coordinate 15,784 of JAFDYG010000465.1, read as the reverse complement.
CTTAAAATGTAATTCTCGCAGGAGGCTTCCGGGCCTCCTGTTTTTATTATGGCCACTCACTATCGCAATATTGGTAAATTAGTCGCTGTCTTCGGATTGCAGGGCGAGCTCGTTCTGCAACACCGCCTTGGCAAGAAAACGACGTTAAAAGGCCTGCGCACGATTTTCCTCGAAGAAAAGAAGGACGAGATGCTCCCCTGGTTCATCGAAAGTGCCCGCGTTAAAAGCGAAGAAGAGCTCTACATCAAGCTCGAAGGCCTCGACACCAAGGAAACCGCCCGCCGCGTGGTCCAAAAGGAAGTCTGGCTCACCGAAGAAGACTTTACCCAATACGCCGGCGCCTCCGCCCCCATTTCCCTCGTGGGCTTCAGGCTGATCGACGGCAAGACCGACCTCGGTCCCATCCTCGAAGTCATCGAACAACCCCACCAGGTCCTCTGTAAAATCGAATTAGCCCCCGGCAAAGAAGCACTTATCCCCATCCATGAGGAGACCCTGCGCAAGCTCGACAAGAAGAAGCGCGAGGTGCACGTGGAACTTCCAGACGGACTTTTGGACGTGTACCGCTAATCACAGCTTTACAAATACAGAACGGCTCTCTTTGCCGCTGCGGCTTCGCACTACGACAGTGTAGAATCCTTTATTGAGGGTTCCTACCGAAACGGATAGTTTATCGGTCGCGGGCACAGACGTCAGCGTCAGCGCCTTGTTCCCGGTGCTATTGTAGATGACGATCGCATCGAAAGGATCCGAAGGGTTCAGGTTCTCGATGATCAGCGTCGACGTCACCGGGTTGGGGTATTGGTGGGTAATCGAGCTGGGTGCGTTGGAAGGAGGTGGAGTGACCGGTGGCGTAACGGGCGGTGGAATCACGGGAGGGGCAATCCCGCCGTTCGTGCTCATCTCCAGGAATCCATGTCCGCCGCCCGCCCAGACCTGGGTCGAGGACAGACAAAAAAGATCATTATGGGAATAACCCGAGTCGGCGTAATGGTTATCCCGCTGCAAACGAATCCAAACAACACCGCTATCCGTCGTCTTGTATACGGTATAAGAACGGGACAAAGCATAACCGGTAGCCGCGTCCACAAAATACATCTTCGTAAACTCTACCGAGTCATTCACTAATCGCCAGTGCGCCGCTCCGTCGGAGGTCCTATAGACGCCGCCCTGCGTGCTAAGCCAGCCATTGGTCGCGTCGGTGAAGTACATCGACGTTGGCAACGCAGGAAGCGTCTGTGTGGTCCATGAGACACCGCCATTGGTGGTCTTGAGAAGGCTTCCGTCGGCGATATTACCGACGAAGACGTTGTTGGCATTTATGGCATTGATTCGGCCGGGGCGGGCGCCGCGGTAGGATACGCTCCAATTCACGCCTTTGTTGGTGGTCTTTAAGATCCGGTTGCCGTCTACGGCGTAGCCGACGTCACCACCTTGCGGAATGTCTATATCCAGTACACCCGTCGTTGGTTTTGCCGGGTCGAATGCCGCATAGTAGACGAGTCTGAATGACGTGCCTCCATTGGTCGAACGAAGGATGGCAGGTGCGCGTCCGTAGTCGCCGTAGAGGATAAAGGTGTTTTTGTCGAAGGCCTTTACGCCATTGATGCGGAAAGGGTCGGTAAAGCCGAGATCCGAATAGGGCCCTTTATCCACGTTGATGACATAGCGCTTTTCGAATGTCCGGCCGCTGTCGGTCGTAAAGCCGAGCCACCTGGAAAAAGCGACCCATCCCTCTGCGGGGGAGTAGAAGCTGATCTTTAAAATGTGGTTGGCTGAATCGGTGTCGAGATAGACCTGTCGCATTTGGGCGGAGGCGGGCGAGGGAAATAAAAACACAAGGGCCAATAAGGCCGCGAGTGCCGTTTGGGTTGGTGTCAGTTGCATAGGTCCAGGTTAGAAGGAGTAGACCAAATGTAGACAAAATATGTGAAATAGTCAATAGGGACGCCACTTCTAGCGAGTCTCGATCTTCTTCCATTTCAGGCTATCCTGGAAGTCGGCGAATAGCTGCTCGATCGCCCTCAGCCCAAAGACTTCTCCCCAGTCATCATCCTGGATTTCCCTGACCTTTCCCTGCTCATAAAATACCCTGATTAAAGCCTGTGAACCATGTGGATGGGTGGTCTTGTATCTATCGGACAGTTGCCGGAAATCGATATCGTGCAATAGCAGGTACAACCGTAGAGAGGTAGACCGGTCGAGGGCCGCCACGTATTTACCCGGCTTATGGAAACCCGAGGTATCCGAAGGTATAAAGGCGTCATCCCGGATTACTTCCATCCAAATACTATCCCCATTGGCCGTATAATAAACCGGGTATGAATAGATATAATCTTTCATGATGGATAACTCTACGCTGTCTTTTGGATATGGATAGTGAAACTGGGGCTCGTTGATAAAATAGCCGTATCGATATACCAGCGTATCGATACGCTTCATGCGGGACACCTCGATACTGGGGCTGCTGTCGACCATCAGCAGTTTTGCATGAAAGTCGGGGGTAAACCGCTGCGGCTTCAAATCGCAAACCTGAAAGCTGTCATTCCCAAAGGACATGATGACCAGGTCCGAAAATAAAAGGTCGGTCAGCCCATTTTTGTCGAAGTCCGCTTTTGTAAAGGATGGGCCTCCGACAGGCTTGACCAGGGAGTAGTCGGGTTGTCTCGTGGAGACTTTTTTGAAAAAGGCCGCTGCCTGATCGTCCGTTCGCAGGCTATCGATGACCTGTATGGTGATGTCCTGCCAGTCCTTATTCTCCTGGAGGTCCTGAAGCAGCTGCTCGACGGTGCTGAGTCCATAGACTTTGTCCCGCCAATTATCGACGTGGTTGATATGTTTGACCTTTCCACCGTCATAGGTGATCGAATAGTTGGTGTACTCACGGCCGGACGCAAGGGAATCGTAATCGTCGGCCATCTTTAGGAAGTCGATTGCGTTGAGCAATCCATACAGCTGCTGGCAGGTGGCGCTATCTAGTAGGAGTCTGTAGTTGTGTCCGGCGCGAAACCTGGTTTCATAGTCAGACAGCGGATTGTTGTCCTGCAATGGATCCAGGTACGCAGTATCTTTCCTTACGATCAGTCGAACGGGATGACCATCGGCATATCCTGCGATATCGAGCCGGATCTGTTCAACCTGGTGCGATTGAGTCGGCGACCAATATATAAAATCTCCATACCGGTGCCTCAGCGTATCCTTCTGCCGCCATTTGACCGGGTTTTCGTTGCCGGGTACGAATTTTGTCAATTCCTGGTCCAGCTCGATACAAGGCACGTCGCTCATCATCAGCAAACGGCTTTTTACGTTCACTGCGCTCCAATGATTTTTCAGGGTACAAATATTAAAGCTGTCCGCGCCGAATGACAGGATCACGAAGCTTTCGTGGGTGGGTGTGGAATTCTCACTGGAAATGGAATTCTCCCCGGTAAATAAAAGATCCATCCGTCCGTTGTTGTCGAAGTCCGCCTTCGCAAAGGAGGGTGGACCGTTAAATCGTATCAAATCGTATCCCCGGAAGGTTCGTACAAATTCCAGCACCTGATCGGCCGTTCGCAGGCTGTCGATAGCCGGTTTGTGTTGGTGGGGCGGGGGATCAAATTCGCCCCAATGTGATAGGAAGCTTAGAGGGGTCCATGACAGACTGTCTTTGAGCTTGACGAAAAGATCTTCGAGCAGGCTTAATCCGGGAGTGACGCCGGGTTCTCCATCTAAAATCATTTTTTTCTTACCCTGGTCATAGCGTATCTCGAAATGGAAGGAGGCCCCGTCTGTCCCCAACGGCTCATAACGGTCTTCGAAGTCGGGGAAGTCGATGTGGTCGAGCAGCGTGTACAACCTTCGATAAAATGTCTTATTCAAACGGGCCTTATAAATGCCTCCTGCGCCCGTATTGTAATTGAGCTCGTCCATCCAGGCGCTGTCATTTTTTATCAAAATCGAATAAGTGCTCATAGAGGCGGTCCCCCCACTCAAGCCGAATTCTATTTTTTCTATCTGATGTTTTTGAAGCGGGCCGCGATGGATAAATTCATCGAAGAGATAGGTCAACGTATCTACAAATAACCGTTTGTTGTCTCTCTTCCATAAGGAAGGTGGAGAAGCCAGAACGGGCCTGAAGAGTGATGTCCGTATGCAAGGTTTACCGTCCAGCATCAACAGCCGGGCTTGAAAAGAGTCCAACCCCCTCCTCGTCGCCAGCTCGATGACGCGAAAGCTGTCCTTGCCAAAGGCCATGACGACGATACAAAATGGGTTATTGGGCGTAGTCCTGCAGAAAAGGAGGTCCTGCCGGCCATTGTTATCGAAGTCGGCCATGGCATAATAGGGAACGCCTTTGAAGAATTTGTCCTGGCCGGACAAGTTCTTTACAAAGGCCAGGACCTCGTCTTCCGTCCGCAAACTATCGATTGTCTGCGCGGCGAGTGCCAGGGGCAGAGCAAAAAGGGTTAGAAAGAAGAGACGGATGGACATATTATTGACGTGTAGTGAATTACGAAAATGCCGGTCTCGACCCCATTCGGGCCACTGTCCGTAAGCGCCGGGGAAAAAAGTGCAATTCTTAGCGCAAAACGTGCATTGCCTTCGCCTTCCCGGTGTCGTTACTTTGTATTGTCAATAACGACAAAAAGCAATAAAAATTAGAAAAATGAACACGATAACAGTCCCCGCCAGAGAACAAGTGAGCGCTTCTAACCAAACTTTGTTCGATAACCTCAAAAAAGGCATTGGCTTCGTCCCCAACCTCTTCGCCACCATGGCGCTCTCCGAACACGCCCTGGGCACCTACCTGGCCTTCTCCAACGCAAAGACTTCATTACGTGCCAAAGAGAAAGAAGTCATCAACCTCGTCGTCAGCCAGGTCAATGATTGTGACTACTGTTCCAGCGCCCACACCGCACTGGCCAAGCTCAACGGCTTCACCGACGAACAGATCCTCGAAATCCGCAGCGGTCACGCTTCCTTCGACGCGAAGTACGACGCCCTGGTGAAATATGCAAAGAGCGCCGCCGAAAATAAGGGTCACGCCAGCCAGGAATCGCTCGATGCGTTCTTTGCCGCAGGCTACACGCAGGAGAACCTGGTGGACGCCATCCTGGTGATTGCCGATAAGACCTTTACGAATTACTTATTTGCTGTAGCGAATATTCCGGTTGATTTCCCGAAGGCTCCGGCCCTGGAAAAAGTCAATGCGTAAGTGACGCCAGCTTTTCCTTCAGCGCCTGGACTTCTTCTTCCAGGCGCTTGATATACTCCCTCTGAGGCTCGAATGCCCCCCGTATTTCATCCATCGTATAACGTGGAGTGATATGCTGGGGGCAATTCCAGTCATAGGCCTTGATGTCGAGGATGATCATTCGCTCGGGCCGGTGTGGATAGTCCGCCGGGTCGAGCTCGGCAAATAGTTCAGGGGACTCCTCGAGACCCACGACACGGGCGTTTGCGTAGAGCTTGAGCCGGGCCCGGTGGGGATAGGAGACCATGATCAGACCGGTATGCGACTGTGTGGCGAGGTTGCCGACGGAGATGTATTGTTTGTTGCCGGAAAAATCGACGAAGCCGATGGTGTTGCGGTCGATGACTTTTACGAAGCCGGCGGGGCCGCCGCGGTGCTGGATGTATGGATAGCCATTTTCCCCATAGGTCGCCATGTAGAAGCTGTCGCGTTCCTGGATAAAGGCGATTTCGTTGTCGGAGAGGCCGTCGACGACGTTGTTTTTCTCGACCTTCTCGTAGGCGCGGCGGCTGCCGTGATTTTCCTGGAGAGCCTTGATGGCGTCGGTAAAGGCGAATCGGGCGTAGTTCATAACGTTGGGTTTGTTGGGTCGGCGGCGGCCGCGGTCTCCGCGCCGGCCGACGGTTAAGTGGCCGATGGCTTGGCGGCGGCCGACGGTTAAGCGGTAGCCGATGGTTCGGCAATGGCCTCCTTGATCAGCTCGACAAGCCCATCCTCGATGCCCATCTGCTTGTCCTGTGCATACCAGCGATGCAGCTCTTCGTTGTACGTGGGCGCGGTCGTTGGATTGGACTTGAGCCGCAGCACCATCTGCTGAGCTTTATCGGGACGGGGTCCCCATGTGCCGGTGACGTTGAAGTCCGCGTCGAGCTGGATGACCTTGGGAATGGACATGCTCATACCCGTGAGGTGGGCGTTCATCAGCGGGAGGTTGGCGTCGCGGTAGATAAACCGCAGCTCTATGCTTCCGTTGGATGCTTCGGCGAGCATATGCATGATCGGCGTGGACTGGGCTGAGTCGCCGCACCAATTTTCCGTGATGACAAGCCAGCGTACTTTCTTATGGAGCTGTGAGAGAACCTTCAAGGTAGTATTGGACAGCTGCGCCGTTTTCATGATGCGGTGCATGCGCCGCCAGTTGATGGGGACGTATTTGCTGTTACCGACTGTGGGATTGCTGTTTGCTTCCGCTTCGACGCTGGCCGTGTAGGTCTCGAAGGGGACGGCCTGTGACCAGTAGGAAGCATAGTCGGAGGAAGTTAAGGTGTTCATACTGTAAAGGTAAGATTTAGGATAGGGTGATGAATTGTACAAATTAAGGCGGATATGGTGATTTTTAAAGTTTTTTTTGTTAATCGGAGGGTGGCGGCAGGCGGGGGATTGGGTAGTTCGGCGGTGCGAAAAATGCGCGCAAAAGTGAGCGCAATAGTGGGTTTTGGGCGGGTTTGTGGTGGGGAACTTCATTTTTTGAGGGGAGTGAATTGGGGTATATTTGGTTTCAACTTAAAAAGGAGGGGTTATGACGGATAAAGAGTTTAAAATATTGAATGATGCCATTGATAAGACAGCAGCAAGAGGCCTGAAATCAAAAGAAGCCGCCTGGCAGGAGCTAATCAGGCTGGGGCTTGAAACGGAAGAAAGTAAAAGGAAACACGAAGAAAAGCTTCTAAAGCAAAAAAGTAAAAAGAAATGACCTATTATCAGCCCTTTCAGGTCACGGGCTTTCACAGCTGTGATAAAGACGTTGGCTTGAAGGTTTTAAATGGAGAAATGGATTTGAAGCCTAGCGAAAACTCCTGGGACTGGCTGGGCAGCGGTATTTATTTTTGGGAACAAAATCCTGGCCGGGCTCTCTTGTATGCTAATGAATCAGCGGAAGGCAAGCAAAAGAATAAAACGAGGATTGTTACACCATTTGTGTTAGGAGCCGTTATTGAATTGGGACATTGCCTTAATCTGGTGGAACATGATTCTCTTGAAACTGTTAAACACGCATATAATAAACTGTCTGAACTTTATCTCAAGGCAGGACGAGATATGCCCGCCTTCCTCGAAGGCGGCCCAATCTACACCGGCGCCAGCTTCACCGACCGCCTCCACATCGAGCTCTGCGTCATCAACAAAGAGCTCATCAAAGGATACTTTCTCCCGCGCCCCATCCCCCAGTTCAATCCCAATCTGAAAAAGGCCGCTTAGGGAGCCGGGTGAAAAGAAGGCTAAAAAATCTGCCTTCTTAGCCGTAAATTAGTGTAGATGGAACTGGAGACGGCTGCCTATATCGTCCATTTCTTTTCCCGCCTGCTGACAGATAACGAACGACGAGTTCTCCACTACGACGACCTGAACAAAGGGCGGGGAAAATTCCCGGGGACCTTACGCTCTTCCCCCTTGCCGCCCATATCCAGCGAAGAAGGCCCGCACGTGCTGGAGCTCTTCAAAGACGGCTACGACGCCTTCATTCTCAACACCGCGCAGCGCATCATCGCCAACGACCCCGGAAAAGTCTTTCTCAATACCTGCCCCGGATGCGGGAAGCTGGCCCGTACCCCACAGGCCAAACAATGCCGGTACTGTGGCCTCTCCTGGCACGACCGCGTTGCCGGCGAAATCCAATTCCAGGGCGCCTTCCGGCTGGGTGAAAGGAACCGCTTGGTCATCGTCGTGACGCCGCGCGTCGGACGATTCACTGCGGGGATGCGCCTCGACCTGACCATGCTCGGCGTCGGCCGGAAGCCCGTCGTCCTGTCGATCGAGTTTGTGTATAGTCAGGAGCCCGACAAGCGCAATGACCTCGGGTTTATCGTCGAAGGCCTCGACGAGGAGGAAGAGGAATACCTCCGGCGGCGGGGCAAATTTGCTACGGCCCTGCTCGTGGAAAAGTAAGGGCGCCCCCGCGCAGAAGCCCCGCCCCCGCGCGCGAAGCATCCCGCTATCTGGCCGGAAAGCCGTAAATTAATGGTGAATTTGGCCTTGAATGCTGCTGTCATGTGGAAAATATAAGCTGGTCACACTGTTGTTGCTGCTCTCCTTCGGGGTCTTTGCGCAAGACAAGCTGACGGAACCCTGGAGCTATAGCGTACACTATACGTTTGGAAGGGGTACCGTCAATCCCGGTCCGCCGATGACGGGCGCCACGACATCCTTCTCTTATACCACCAATGCCTGCCCCCTGCCGGGGGAATACGCCATCAGCAATAAAATAGATTGTCCCGGGATGCCGGTCCCGAAGATGAAGACCGGCGGTTATGAAATCGGCAGCACCTTCTACTACGGCCCCTTTGCACAAGAAGGTACACAGCCGCCGGGCTATATGATGCTCGTCAGCTACCATCCTTCCACCGCCGTCCGAACCCTTTTTCAGACCACCGCGACGGGGCTATGCAGCAGCCGGGACTATCTGTTCTGGGCTCCGGTCCGAAACCTTACTAATTCGTCCTGTTTTTATCCCAATTACACCTTCAGTGTGGAAACCACTGGCGGCGCCGTCATCGCCTCCTTTCAAACCGGAGACCTCGGGGCGCCAGGGAATCCGACCAATCAAAACTGGTATTATGGCTGGTACGACCTCATCCACGGACCTCCGGTCAATTTCTACGGCGGTACATTTACCCTTCCACCCGGTGTGAACGACGTCGTGCTGAAGATCCTGGTGAATCCAGCCCCGGCTGGAGTATACCCGGATTGTACGGCGGGAATCGCGATCGATAATATTATGCTGACGCCGATGGGTCCCAACATCGATATCTCCGTTCCGGGAGACGAAAGTGCGTACAAGACCAGCACCTGTTACCTCGGCAATGTGCCGCTGGTGCTGACCAGCTCGATCGAGAATAACTATTTGAAATTTGCGACGCCCGATTCCGTGCCCGCGGTCCTGAACAATCCGGCGGTACAGTGGCAGCAGAGTCTCGACCAGGGAGCGACCTGGACCGATATACCCGGTGAAACCAGCCCCAATATCTCGCACGTTTTCAATTTCTCCGATACGTTTTATGTGCGTATGCGAGCGGCGGAAGCGGCAGATATCAACAAGCTGGGCTGCAACCTCACGTCGAACGTTATCAAAATCGAAGTGGACCGCCCTACGGACAAGTTTACCGTGGGCTCCAACTCGCCTGTCTGCCGCGACAGCGACATCGTCTTTCACCTCGACGGCGGCGCGACCTATGAAGTCTCGGGTCCCAACGGCTTCTACGTCGAATCACCCGTGCCACACATCTATCATCCCGAGCTCGCCGACAGCGGGATGTACTATATAAAGATCAAAACCCTCGGCGGCTGTATCACGGAGGACAGCACCTACGTCGTGATCCGCGGACCCGACCTGCAGGTGGGACCGGGCGGGTCCATCTGTTATGGGAAGTCGACGCAGCTGGAGGCGTCGGGTGGGGTGAGCTATGACTGGTCGCCCGCTGCCGGGCTCTCGGATACAAAAAGCTCCGCTCCGTATGCTTCACCGGTAAAGACGACAAAGTATCAGGTATTCGCCCGCGACACATCGGGCTGCGGGGCGTATGCGTCCGTATCGGTCTCTCTGCGGGATTCGCTCCTGCGAGCCGCCTTCTCGGCTCCTTCTGTGGCATGTCCGGATGACGTGGTTAGTTATGCCGACAGTAGTAAGGGTGCGATCGAGCAGTGGGCCTGGGACTTCGGGAATGGTATTACCAGCGCGGAGCAGCAGGCTCCTTCGCAAGTCTATGCTCCGCAACATGACTATGCCGTCCAGCTGATCGTACGCGATACCGCTGATTGTACCGATACGGTCCTACATATTGTAAAGGCGGTGGGGAACTGTCATATCGCCGTGCCCTCGGCTTTTTCGCCAAATAATGATGGGGCTAACGATTATCTGTATCCGTTAAACGCGTGGAAGGCGACCGACCTGACGTTTAAAATATACAATCGTAACGGCGCACTAGTATATGAGACAAAGGAATGGACAAAGAAATGGGATGGGAGAGTAAATGGGCAGGCACAGCCCGGAGGTACGTATGTCTGGATTTTAGATTATGTAGACGAAGAAGGCAAGCGCCACACCGCCCATGGCACGACCGTCCTCGTGCGGTAGCCGGCGCCTCGGGCCGTGCCACGCCAATTCCGTACCTTTGCGATAATGTCCCAGCAACGCTATATCGCCCACTTCGACCTCGACGCATTCTTCGTCTCCGTAGAATGCATCAATGACCCGTCGTTGAAGGGTAAGCCCTTGCTGGTCGGTGGTCACAGCGAGCGAGGCGTCGTTGCCGCCTGCAGCTACGAGGCCCGCAGGTACGGCATCCACTCGGCCATGCCGATGAAACAGGCGCTGAAGCTTTGTCCGCACGCCACCGTCGTCGGCAACGCCCGCGGCGAATACAGCAAATACTCGCGCTGGGTCACCGAAATCATCGCGGCAAAAGCGCCCCTGTTCGAAAAAGCATCCATCGACGAGTTCTACCTCGACCTATCCGGCATGGACCGCTTCTATGACCCCTATCAGTGGACCATCGACCTGCGGGACGAGATCATCAAGGCGACGACCCTCCCGATCTCCTTCGCCCTGGCGTCCAACAAAATGGTCTCCAAGATCGCCACCCAGGAGGCCAAACCTAACGGGTACATACAGGTCCTCCCCGGGATGGAGCAGGCGTTTCTCGCGCCGCTCGCGGTCAACAAAATCCCAGGGGTAGGGGAGCATACCTACCAGCACCTGAAAGAAATGGGCGTCTTCACCATCCGGGACCTCAGCAAACAACCCCTGGCCGATCTGGAGAAACGATTCGGTAAGTACGGCGCCGACCTCTACGACAAGTCGCGCGGGATCCACACCTCCGAAGTCGTTCCCTATCACGAGGCGAAGTCGATTTCGACCGAGAATACGTTCGAAGAGAACAAGATGGACCTGGACTTCCTGATGTCCGAGCTGGTCCGAATGACCGAACGCGTAGCGTACGAGCTACGACAGGACGACAAAACGGCCGGCTGTATCGCGGTGAAAATCCGCTACGGCGATTTCGAAACGACCTCCCGCCAAACGACCATCCCCTATACGTTTTACGACGATGAGCTCATCGCCAAAGCCAAGGAGTTGTTTCACAAGCTCTGGCGAAAGGAGCCCATCCGTCTCCTTGGCGTGCGCCTCAGCGAGCTGACCGGTGAGGCCATCCAAACGAACCTGTTCGAGAATACGCAAAAGAAGACGGAGCTATACAAGGCCATCGACGACTTAAAGAACAGATTCGGCAAGTATTCAGTGACAAAGGCAGGCGCCCAGGCCAGCCTCGACCGCCGAACGGAAAGAAAAGCCGACCCCAGGGAAAAGGAAGAGGAATAAAACCTGCGGAGGCCATCCCCGGAACCGCAATCCCCAGAAATAGGGGTGCAGTATCAACCATTTAGGCCCTACTTTTGTCTTATTTAACGAAAAATTTATGGCGAAGTCTACAGTATTGGTAGGGAATTAATATCTTCGTCGTCCGATTTGGTTTTTCTTAACAGTTTAAATAAAGCAAACTATGAGTTTACGTCTCGGGGATAAAGCCCCCAACTTCCAAGCCAAGACATCGATTGGCGATATCGACTTCTACGAATTCCTGGGTGACTCCTGGGGTATCCTGTTCTCCCACCCCGCCGACTATACTCCGGTTTGTACGACCGAGCTGGGCCGGACTGCAGCGCTGAAGGACGAATTCGCCAAGAGAGGTACGAAAGTATTGGCATTGAGCGTGGACCCTGTCGATAAGCACCTCGGTTGGATCAACGATATCAACGAAACACAGAAAGTAAGTGTCGAGTTCCCCATCATCGCGGACGAAGACCGCAAGGTGAGCACTCTGTATGAATTCATCCACCCCAATGCGTCTGCTACGGCTACCGTTCGGTCGCTGGTGATCATTGGCCCCGATAAGGCTGTCAAGCTTATCATTACGTATCCTGCATCGACGGGTCGTAACTTTGTCGAGGTTCTCCGCGTACTGGACTCTCTGCAGCTGACCGCCAACCACAGCGTGGCTACTCCCGCTGACTGGAAGGAAGGTGAGGATGTGATCGTTGTGCCTTCGATCACGACTGAAGACGCGCAGAAGAAGTTCCCGAAGGGGGTTAAGGTGATTAAGCCTTACCTGCGTTATACGCCGCAGCCGAACAAATAGGACGGCGGCCGCAACACTTGTCTGCATGTCCTTACAATATACAAATGGGGTTGATCGTTAGTCGATTAGCCCCATTTTTGTTATGCCAAAAAGGTCCGCCTTATTCCTTACCTCCTTCCTTCTTTATCACACGCTACTGGCGCAGGCACCCGCCATTCAATGGCAAAAATGCTACGGCAGCAATTATGTTGATTTCTCCAGCTATATAGAACAAACCGCCGATGGCGGCTATATCATGACCGGCTACACCGGCAATAACGGCGGCGACGTCACGGGTTACCACGGCAGCCCTCAAATCAACGACTGCTGGGTCGTCAAGCTGGACGCAAGCGGCGCCCTCCAGTGGAGCAAAACCCTCGGCGGAACGCTGGCAGACCAGGGACTGGTTATCCACCAGGCCCCGGACGGGAGCTACGTGGTCGGCGGCATAACGGGCTCCAACCAGGGCGACGGGGATGTCACTGCCGCCAGCAAAGGAGGCGGGCTGGACATCTGGATGCTCCGCCTGAGCCCGACCGGTTCCATTCTCTGGCAGCAGCGCTACGGCGGAGAAAAGGACGACCATCTATACGACTTTAAATTTACCGCCGACGGCGGCTATATCCTGGCGGGCAGCACCGAATCTACCACTGGCGATGTGTCAGGAAATCACGGCGGCGTGGACGCCTGGCTGGCCAAGGTCGATGCGGCCGGCGTCCTCCAGTGGCAGCGGTGTATCGGCGGCAGCGCGGATGACGTCGCCTATTCGGTGGTGGTCCTGCCGACCGGCTACGCCATCGCCGGCAGCACCAAATCCAATGACGGGGATATCACCGGCTATCATGGGAACTCCGACGTGCTGGCGGCCCGGCTGGACCTGAACGGCAACCCGGTCTGGATAAAAAGCCTGGGCGGCAGCGGCCTCGACGAAGGACATGGCGGCATCCTGGCCGGCTCGGACGGAGGCCTCGTGCTTGCCGCCTCTGTCAGCTCGAATAATGGCGACGTATCGGGTCTGCACGGCAGCAACTTTGCAGACTTCTGGGCGGCCAAGCTGGACGACGCCACCGGCGCGCTTCTCTGGCAGCACTGTTACGGGGGAAGCTACGCCGAACAGAGCCGCGCTATCTGCGCTATGCCCGACGGCGGCTATACCCTGGCCGGCGAGGCAGTGTCCAGCGATGGGGATATCAGCTGCCGCCCCAACAATAATGGCCTCAATACCGGCTGGGTCATCAAGATCTCTTCGACCGGCGCCCTCGAGTGGCAGAAGGTGATCTCCGACCGTAACGAAGCGAACTCCGTACAATCGACGGCCGACGGCGGAATTATCCTGGGAGGATTTACCGCGGACTACAGCCTCCCGGGCTATCACCCGGATCAGGCCCCGGCGGGCGCGGTAGGAGATTTTTATGCGGTCAAGCTGGGTCCGCCCACCGGCGCTCCGCTCGGCATCAGCATCGCGACCCCTCCGGCGGGGATCTGCCTGGGCTCCTCCCTGACCCTCACCGGCTCCATCACCGGCGTCCCCTCCAACGCCGTCTATACCTGGTATCGCAATGGCAACGACATGCAGCTGAATATGCTGAAGTATACCGCGGACAATTGGGTCGACGGAGACCAGGTATACGTCCAGCTGACGACCGATAATGGATGCGGCGGCGTACTGACGTATACGAGCAATACTGTAACCATAACTGTCAGTTCGTTGAAAGCTCCGGAGATAACCATCACCGGACCTACGGGCGCGGCCTGCGCGGGAAGTCCTGCCGTCTTCACCGCTACGGTCCAGGGAGGAACTTCCGGCCCGACCTATCGATGGATGGTCAATGGGGTCCAGACCGGCCCTTCCAGTCCGACCTTCAGCTCCAGCTCGCTCGCTGGCGGCGACCTCGTTTCCTGCGGCTACTCCGATAATACCGCCTGCTATATACAAAACGCGATCACTTCAAACGTAGTCACCGCGCAGATCATCGCACTGGTAGCGCCGGCGGTCAGCATTTCTACGACCACGCCGACGATCTGCGAGGACGGCGAAGCGAAATTTACCGCGGTGGCGACAAACGGCGGTACGGTACCGGCTTATCAATGGGCGGTCAATGGTGCAACGGCCGGAGGTAACGCTGCGACATTTGCCTCCAAGACACTCAAAGACGGCGACGTCATCACCTGCGTGCTGACCAGCAATGCGGTGTGCAGCAGCCCCACGACGGCCAGCTCCAACGCGGTCCCGATAAAGGTAAACCCAAAGGTATCTGCACAGGTTCAGATCGTCTACGCAGAGCCGATCTGCGCCGGTGACAACGTAACGTTCACTGCGAAGACGACCAATTTCGTTAGCCCTTCGTTCAACTGGATCTTAAGCGGTAAGCCCGTGGGGACTGCCGCTGCCTTTTCTTCGGGGACGTTGACGGATGGGGATGTCCTGATCTGTCGCGTCGTAGAGACCGGCGGCAGCTGTGCCCAGCCCGCAACTGCGGCGGTGAACCCGATTGCTGTGCATGATAAGCCGGTCATCGGAACGGCGAATCCTCTCATCATTTCTCAGGGGCAAACGGTTTCATTACGTCTACCCATCACCGGGGAGGCTCCCGATAAATACTTGTGGGCCCCCGCGGAGAGCCTGGAAGACCCCACCGTGGCAAACCCGCTCGCGACACCCGTAAAATCTACGATTTATGGGCTGGAAGCAACCACCGGAGCGGGCTGTAGCGCAAAGGGAACATTGACGGTGAAGGTCGTTTCGTCGGTTACACTGCCCAGTGCATTTAGTCCCAATGGAGACGGAAGAAACGAGGTCTTTTATGTCATAGGGGGGCCATTGAAGAGTACCCTTAAGGATTTTATCATTTTCGACCGATGGGGGCGGCCGGTTTTTCAGGTCCATGGCGTATCGCCTGATGACCCGGCCTATGGCTGGGACGGGAGAATCGGCGGCTCTCCTGCGCCAGGCGGGACTTACGTTTATACGATCCGGATTGGTCTCGTCGATGGCTCTGAACAGGTCTTCAAGGGGACGGTGTTGTTGGTGCGATGACCGCGCCCCGGGCCTCGCGCGCGGGTATCGAAAAAAATCCTACATTAGATTATGAGAAATCTATTGACTGCGGCGCTGCTGCTTGGCGCCCTTACCAGCGTTGCACAACGCAGCATCCTCTATTGCGGCAAGCTCATCGATCCTAAATCCGGGCAGGTATCTACCGAAGTTTCGATCATCGTCGAAGGCGGCGCCATCAAAGGCGTACAAAAGGGCTATACCGCTGCGGCCGCAGGAGACAAGGTGATCGACCTGAAATCGAAGACCGTATTACCCGGTCTTATCGACGCCCACGTCCACCTCGAACACGAAACCAGTCCCAACGCACAGCTGCGCGAGTTTACACAAAGCGCTACCGATATCGCATTCCAGTCCACTGTCTACGCAAAGACCACCCTCATG
>JAFDYG010000464.1 GCA_018267545.1 Bacteroidota bacterium | reverse complement strand
TGAGCTGAAGCCGGGGGATATTCCGACTTCGCATCAGGCGGGATATGTCGGACTGGTCATTGGCGCTGCGCTGGCGACCAAGAAGCTGCCGTTTCATAAGTTGAAAGAGGTTTGCGAGAAGGCCCGGCATCCGTTGATCTTGCTGGGCGGGAAGGAGGACGCGGAGGTCGGGGAGCAGCTGGCGGCTATCGACCCTATCAAAATCTATAATGCGTGCGGGAAATTCAATTTGAACGAGTCTGCTGCATTGGTCCGGCAGGCGAAGCTGGTGGTGACGCATGATACGGGGCTGATGCATATTGCGGCGGCGTTGAAGAGGCCGGTGCTGTCGATTTGGGGGAATACGGTGCCGGAGTTTGGGATGTATCCGTATTATGGGGAGAATTATTTGTTTCATTATAAGGGGAGCGGGGCTTCGGGTGGCGGAGCCTCGGGCGGAGGGAATGAGCGGAAGCCTTATGAGATGATGGAGGTCGGGGGGCTGGGGTGCCGGCCTTGTTCGAAGATCGGGTATAAGAAGTGTCCGAAGGGACATTTCAAGTGTATGGAGCTGCAGGAGGTGGAGAGGATTTTGCGGGCGATTAATCCTGCGTAGGCATGCGCCGGGGGCGAATGCGGGCCGGGGCGATTGGGTGGAATTGGGATTTTTGGCTATTTTAGGAAAAAAAAGTGAGTCGCCATCATCTTCGTCACGACAAGACCTGTCTTAATTGTGGAGCGGCTGTTGAGGAGCGTTATTGTTCGCATTGCGGACAAGAGAATACGGAGCCCAAGGAAAGTGTAGGGCATTTAATCGGCCATTTCTTCGCCGATGTTACGCATTTCGATTCCAAGATTTTTACGACGTTGAAGGACCTGGTGTTTCGGCCGGGGTTTCTGACGCGCGAGTATGCGGCCGGAAAGCGGACCAGCTATTTGAATCCGATACGGATGTATATTTTTATCTCTGCGATGTTCTTTTTGGTGATGTTTGCGGGCAGTGATGAGCATGAAGGGGGGATGAAGGACGAGAGTGAGCATGCGACGAATGTGTACCGTCAGCAGGTGGCGGACAGTTTGCGTTACGCGGCCGGAGAAGCTGGGGGAATGGAACGGGAAGATGAAGCTCATGGGGAGGGAGCTCGTTTTAGGAAGGGGGTAGATACTGTATGGCTAAAGGATAGTTTACGGCGTTTGTTCAATATAGAGATGGCCAGGCGGTTGGACACGGTGGAGAAGATGAAAGCGGGAGAGGAATCGATGTTCTTTTCGTTCGGGTCTGGCGGAAAGATCGTCATCGATATTACGGAGAATAAGTATCAGTCTTTGCAGCAGTATGACTCTGCACAGGCGCGCATGCCGGATAGCTCAAAGAATACCGGGATTTTTGGCTGGGCGATCCGAAGGGCCGTAAAGATGAAGGAAGATCGGGGCCGCAGCAAGATTCGTATCGAAAAGAACCTGCAGCATACGATACCTAAGGTTATGTTCGTGCTGCTACCTTTATTTGCTTTGTTTACGGGCTGGTTTTATAGCCGGAAGAAGTATTATTATGTGCAGCATGCTATTTTTTCGATTCACTTTCACTCGTTTATTTTTCTTCTTTTTTTGGTTGTTCTGCTTGTGGCGCGGCTTATAGAAAATGATGCGTGGAAGTTAGGATTGAGCGGCATTGCATGGCTGCTGGTGTTTGTTTACCTGGTGGCGGCTTTGAAGGGGATGTATGGGCAGTCGTTTTGGTGGTCGCTGCTGAAAGGGGTAGGGATTAGTCTACTTTATCTGGTGGCGATTTTTGCGACGATAGCAGTGATGGTGTTTTGGGCGTTTATATGGGCGTAGGCCCGGTAAAAAATAAAAAAGGACCGCTGCTCGCGGTCTTTTTCTTTTTGGCGGGCGGCGGCTGGCCGCTGCCATGCTATAATGTTTTGAGAACGTCGTTCATGCTGCGGACGGCTTCTGCGCTCTTGTTGAAGAGGGCTTGTTCGTCTGCGTTGAGACCGAAGTCGAGGATTTTTTCCCAGCCGCTGCGGCCGATGGTAACGGGGACGCCCAGACAGATGTCTTTCTGGCCGTATTCGCCGTTGAGGGAAACGCAGCAGGTGAAGAGCTTCTTTTCGTCGCGGAGGATGCTCTTGACGAGGGCGGCTCCGGCGGCTCCGGGTGCGTACCAGGCGGAGGTTCCGATGAGCTTCGTCAGGGTTGCGCCGCCAACCATGGTGTCGGCAACGATTTGTTTTTGCTGGTCTTCGCTCAGGAATTTCGTTACGGGGGCGCTGTTCCAGGTAGCCAGGCGGATGAGGGGGATCATGGTGGTGTCACCGTGACCGCCTACAACGACGGCGTTGAGGTCAGCGGGGCTGCAGCCCAGATGTTGGCTGAGCTGGTATTTGAAGCGGGCGCTGTCGAGGGTGCCGCCCATGCCGATGATACGGTTTTTGGGGAGACCGGTTGCGGTGAGGGCCAGGTAGGTCATCGTGTCCATCGGGTTGCTGATGATGATCAGGATGGCGTTGGGAGAGTGCTTGAGGATGTTTTCGGCTACTCCTTTTACGATGCCGGCGTTGGTGCCGATGAGCTCTTCGCGGGTCATACCGGGTTTGCGGGGCAGACCGGAGGTGATGACGACGACGTCGCTATTTGCAGTTTTTGTGTAGTCGTTGGTGCTACCCGTGATGCGGGTGTCGAAACCCAGGAGCGCAGCGGTCTGCATCATGTCCTGGGCCTTGCCTTCGGCCAGACCTTCCTTGATATCGAGCAATACTAATTCTTCGGCTAATGCTGCACGGGCGATATTATCGGCACAAGTTGCGCCAACAGCGCCGGCGCCTACAACCGTAACTTTCATCTGATTAAAATATTAGAGTGATAAAATTAATTTGCGCGGGACAAAGTTAGGGGAGCTTTCTCAAAAGCTGCCAGGATTGTATCTACTTTTTGGGTTCCCTCGAAAGTGTTGACGAGGTTGCCTTTTTTATCATATAAGGCGAGGTAAGGCAGGTTGCGTATTTTATAGAAGGGGGGGAGGAAGAATTTCTCGTCCCGGCCTAATTGAATGTTGGGGTGCTCGGCGAGCTTGTAGTGGCTGTTGAATTCCTTTAATTCTTCGAAGGGCTGATAGGTCGCCATTACGATATTGATGTCCTTGAATTTTTTAAAATCCGACAGAATAGATTCCGTCTGGTGCTTGCAATGGTCGCAGTCGGGGCTGAAGAACATGACGATGGTACGGTGCCCTTTCTTGACGTCTTCCTTTGTGAGATAGGTTGCGCTATCCAGCTTCAACAGGTGGAAGGGAGGAATGGTCGGAAAGCGGAGGTAGGGAGCCTGGTCGGGTGCCTGCTGGCTATTGGACGGCTGAGGATTGGTCTGCTGAGCGAAGGATACCGAGCTATAGAGGAGGACTAGAATTAAAGGGAGTACTCTTTTCATGGCGTAAAATTAAATCTTTAACGGAAAGGGAGATTTTTTATTTGTTTGTTACGAATTTTTCGTAGGTTTACGAAAAATTCGTAGATATGCTGGAAAAGTTAAGTCATCAGGAGGAGGAGGCCATGCAGCTGGTGTGGAAATCGGGTGAGGGTAGCGTGAAGCAGTTTTTGGAGCATATGCCTTTCCCCGGTACGCCGTATACGACGCTTGCGTCGACGATCAAGAATTTGGCGAAGAAGGGGTATTTGTCGAGCCGGATGGTTGGGAATACCTATTTATATAAGCCGATGATTTCGGAAGACGAGTATAAGGAGAAGTTCATGAATGGATTTGTGAAGGACTATTTCGACGATTCGTATAAGGCGCTGGTGAATTTCTTCGTGGAAGAAAAAAAGCTGAGCGCCAGGGAGCTGAAGGAGATTATCGATTTGATCGAGAAGTCGGGAGGAGAGTCGGGGAAGTAGCCGGCTGGCGAGAGGATACGCGCGGATTTTCGCGGTTTTCGCGGATTTTATTCAATTCATAAACTGTTTTGCATGCCTTCGATTATTCTATATTTTCTGAAAGTGTCAGTAAGCCTGGCGATCGTATGGGTGTTCTACCAGCTGCTGCTTCGCCGGCTGACTTTCTATACCATGAATCGCTGGTATTTGCTGGGGTATTCGCTGCTGGCGTTTTTTATCCCGCTGATAGACCTTGGTCCGGTATTGTCGAAAGGTGACGGGCATGGGTATGTAGTGGTGGTAAGGTATATCCCTTCTATCGGGCGATCGGTGGTGCTGCCGGCGGTCGAGGAGAGCGGGGACCATTGGTGGAGTGTTCTGATAGCGGCGGTAATCCTGGTGTCGGTCTTTTTGCTCGTGAAGCTGGGCATTCAGTGGAGCTCGCTGCTGATGGTGCGTCGCAGGGCGAGGTTGATGAAGGATGGGGCGGTAAAGCTATACTGGATGGACGGGGACGTCAGACCCTTTTCATTTGGCTCATCGGTTTATATCAATCCAAAGCTGCATACGGAGAAGGAATTTTCGGAGATCATCCTGCACGAGTATGTGCATATCCGTCAGCGGCATTCGTTCGATATTTTGTTTACGGAGCTGCTGAGTGCGGTATGCTGGTATAATCCTTTCGTCTGGCTGATTCGGTATTGCATCCGGCAGAACCTGGAGTTTATTGCCGATCAGGCTGTATTGAACAGTGGTGTAGACAGGAAGGGATATCAGTATCATTTATTAAAAGTGGTCGGTGAGCCGGCGTACAGGCTGGCCAACAATTTCAATTTTTCATCCTTAAAAAAACGTATTGTTATGATGAACAAGATTCGGAGCGCGCGTCTCCACCTGGTAAAGTTTCTTTTTATCGTACCGTTGATCGGTGTGTCGCTGGTTGCCTTCAGGAACAAGGCGGATGGTTTGTGGAAGGACGAAGGGAAGGCGATCGGCGGTGTATTGGCCGGGGAACAGGGGGCCGGTAAAGAAGTGAGGGTGAGCGAGCCGTTCGCTGGTCCTTCTGTTAAGAAAGAGCGCTCTTTGGCAAAGGAGCAGGATGCTGTGCAGACAGCGGCTATGCCGTCCCGGGAGCCGATCAGAGTTAGCTATGCCGCGGCTGGTGAGCAGCGGCAGGATACGACAAAGCCATTATCGATGTCGGGGGCTTTGTATGTGGTGGATGGAGAGGTGCGGTCCGAGAAGTATGCGAAGGATTCGCTGAAGCCCCAAGATATCTATGCGATGGATGTCCTGAAAGGGGAGCATGCCATCAAGTATTATGGTGTAAAAGCCAGCAATGGGGCGATCGTGGTGACGACGAAGGCGTTCAAGGAGAAGTATATGCCGGTGACGGGCGGACAAGTGACGGTAACAGGGCAGGCATCGGGACAGGTGCCGAACAGGCCGGTGACTATTGTCGGGATAGGGAGAACGCCCCTATACATTATCGATGGTGTCGAAAAGGATCAAAAGGAAATGAATACCCTCGACCCGAATACCATCGAGTCCATCAATGTTCTGAAGGACGCGGGAGCGGTGGAGAAGTATGGAGAAAAAGGGCGTAATGGGGTTATAATCATTAATTTAAAGAAGAAGTCGGCTGCGGATGGAAAGCCGTCGGCCGGCGGGAACGGGTCGTCGGGAGGAGGAGCGTCGTCTGTTGGGGGAGGTGTGTCTTCCGGTGGTAATAACCAGTCGACGGGCGGCGGCGGAGTGTCTGTGAGTGGTGGAGGAGCGTCTGTGAGTGGCGGCGGAGTGTCTAACTAATTTGCCAGATACTGATTTTGGTGTAGATTTGCCCCTCCTTCCCGGGATTTCGGTCTGCTAGGTTTCTTAGCAGGGAAATGCCGGGGGAGGGGTTTACCAATTAAATCGCTTAAAAAATTTTACAGGTTTTATGGCAAATACTGCTGACATCAGTCGTGGCATGATCATCAAGTTGGATGGTAGTTTATACACCGTAGTAGAGTTCGGGGAGAACAAGACTGCCCGTGCTGCTGCAAAGGTCTGGGCAAAGTTAAAAGGGGTGGATAATGCCCGTTCGATCGAGAAGACCTGGAATAGCGGTGATACTATCTATCCCGTGCGTGTTGAGCGTAAAGCCTACCAGTATTTATACAAGGATGATACCGGCTATAATTTCATGGACAATGAAACCTTCGAGCAAATAGCCTTACAGGAGCAGCTGATCGATGCCCCCCAGTTTTTAAAGGAGGCGCAGGAAGTGTCGGTTTTGATCAATACTGAGACCGAGCAGCCGATGAGCGTCGAATTACCCGATAAGATCGTTGTACTCGTAACTTATTCAGAGCCTGGCGTAAAGGGCGATACGGCTACCCGTACCCTGAAACCCGCTACTGTAGAGACTGGCGCTACGGTGAACGTCCCTTTATTCGTGAATGAAGGGGAGCTGATCCGTATCAACACCAAGACTGGCGAGTACGTAGAAAGGGTAAAATAAATCTTACAACGTCTTACTCATTTATTCTCAAAGGGTTGAATTTTGAAAATTCACCGGCGTTTTTGGGTATTTTTAGCTATTATCCCTATTTTAGCCGCCCAAATAAAACTGTAAATTCATCCATATGGATTTTAAACAGATTCAGGAGTTGATCAAAATGATCAACAAGTCAAATATCGGTGAGGTTAGTATCGAAGAGAAAGGCTTTAAGTTGACTATAAAACAGAAAGAAGAACCTGTTCAGCAAGTGATTGCCGCCCCCATGCACGCACAACCGATGGCCGCCCTGGCTGCGCCTCCCGTGGCGCCGGCTGCACAGGCTCCTGCGGCAGCTGCAGCAGCGGACAAGCCTGCAAAGGCAGCCGAAGCTCCGGCGGGCAATACCGTTACCATAAAGAGCCCGATGATCGGGACGTTTTATCGCAGCGCTTCACCCGACAAGCCCGCGTTTGCGAGCGTAGGTGACGAAATAGCTCCGGGCAAGGTAGTTTGCATCATCGAAGCGATGAAGCTTTTCAACGAGATCGAGAGTGAAGTATCGGGTAAGATCGTGAAAGTGCTGGTAGAAGATGCCTCTCCGGTTGAATACGACCAGCCTTTGTTCCTGGTAGAACAATAATTGGACTGTGCGTCCATCCCAAAATTGTAGTAATGTTTAAAAAGATACTGATTGCCAATCGAGGAGAAATCGCCCTCAGGGTCATTCGTACTTGTCGTGAGATGGGTATCAAGACCGTTGCGGTTTATTCCACGGCAGACAAAGAAAGTTTGCACGTCAAGTTTGCAGACGAGGCGGTATGCATCGGAAAACCGGCCAGTTTCGACTCTTACCTGAATATTCCCCATATCATGGCCGCGGCCGAAATCACCAACGCGGATGCGATACACCCGGGATATGGATTTCTGGCTGAGAACGCACGCTTTGCCGAGATCTGCGGCGAGCACGATATCAAGTTTATCGGACCCACCCCTGCGATGATCAATTCGATGGGGGACAAGATTACGGCAAAGGAAACGATGATCAAGGCCGGTGTTCCTGTAGTGCCTGGCGGCGAAGGCTTGTTGGAAAGCCTGGACCAGGCGAAGGGAATGGCTAAAGAAATTGGATACCCTGTTATCCTGAAGGCGACTGCCGGCGGCGGTGGCAAAGGGATGCGGGTAGTTTGGGAAGAGGCCGAAATGGAGCGTTCCTACAACACGGCAAAAGCAGAGGCCGGCGCCTCTTTCAAGAATGACGGCATCTACATGGAGAAGTTCGTGGAAGAGCCCCGTCACATCGAGATACAGGTAGCGGGCGACCAATATGGAAAGGTTTGTCACCTGAGCGAGCGCGATTGCTCGATCCAGCGTCGTCACCAGAAATTGGTCGAGGAGTCTCCGTCTCCCTTTATGACGGAGGATTTGCGTCGCCGGATGGGTGAGGCCGCGATCAAGGCTGCTTCCGCCATCAACTACGAAAGTGTGGGAACGATCGAGTTCCTCGTGGATAAGCACCGCAATTTCTACTTCATGGAAATGAATACTCGTATCCAGGTAGAGCACTGCGTGACGGAAGAGGTGGTAAATTTCGACCTGATCAAAGAACAGATCAAGATAGCGGCAGGGGATAGCATCAGCGGGTTGAACTACGAGCCGCAGATGCACGCGATCGAGTGCCGTATCAATGCGGAAGACCCGTATAACGATTTCAGGCCTTCGCCGGGGCGCATCAATGTGCTGCACCAGCCGGGCGGGCATGGGATTCGGGTGGATTCGCACGCGTATGCGGGGTATACGATTCCTCCGTATTACGATTCGATGATTGCAAAGATCATTGCCGTCGCCCGTACGAGGGAGGAGGCGATCAATACGATGCACCGTGCGTTGAGCGAATATGTAATCGAGGGAATCAAGACGACGATTCCGTTCCATCTGCAACTGATGAAGGACGAGCGTTTCAGGTCCGGGGATTTCAATACGAAGTTCCTGGAAGGCTTTAAGATGGTTTAGTCGGCTAGGCCTGTGTTTTCGCGCGGACGGAGTTTGGGTTTTGGGCCGGTGGGTTTGGGTCGTTAAAATGAAGGTTTACAATTTTCAATAGTTTCGGGGGATACATAGTAGCCCGCGATTTTCCGGATGACGGCTTCGACGAGCGCATCCGGGCAAGAGGCGCCACTGCTGATTAAGATTCGCAGGGGCGCTTTTTCGTTTGTGGGGGTGGCGCTTGAGGGCGGGTTTGAGGGGGTGGTGAGCCAGTTTGGGGTGGTTAGCTCGCGCTTTTCGTGGAAGTTATAGTGTGAGATTTCGTTTTGGGAGAGGATTTTTTCTTCCGAGCTGATGAAGTAGGTGGGCATTTTTTCTTCGCAGAGCTCGACGAGGTGGGAGGTGTTGGACGAGTTGTAGCCGCCTACGACGATGGCGAGGTCGGCGGGGGTGTCGAGGAGGCCCATGACGGCGGACTGGTTGTCCAGGGTGGCGTAGCAGAGCGTGTCGCGGGTGTCGGCGAAGTGGTTTTCCGTGTTTTGGGGGGTAAGGTTGTGGGTTTCGATCATGGTAGTTTTTAGAAAATCGGCGATGGCCTGGGTGTCGCTGGCGAGCATGGTGGTTTGGTTGACGACGCCGATGCGGGTGAGGTCTTTGTTTATATCGAAGCCGGTGCTGTATTGGCCTTTAAAGGTTTCATAAAATGTTTGGGCCGGGCGGGTGCCGGTTATGTATTCGGCAAGGATTCGTGCCTCCTTCATGTCCTTTACCACGACGGTGGGGGTGACGGCGGCGGCGTGGGAGAAGGTAGCGCGGGTTTCTTCGTGGCCGGGCTTGCCGTGGACGACGATGGTATAGTCCTTTTGGGCGATCTGGGCGCTGCGGTTCCAGACTTTCTCGACAAAGGGGCAGGTGGTGTTGTATTTCTCGGTTTGTATGCCGATGGTCCGCAATCTTTCTTCGATTTCGAGCGTTGTCCCAAAAGCGGGGATGATGACGATATCGTCGCTGGTCAGGGTCTCAAAGGGAATGAGCTGTTTGCCGTGGGTATCCTGTAGGAATTGGATGCCGCGGCTTTGGAGGTCGGCGTTGACCTGTGGGTTATGGATCATCTCGCTGAGGAGGAAGATGCGTTTGCCGGGGTTTTCTTCGACGGTCCGGAAGGAGATTTCGATCGCGTTTTCGACGCCGTAGCAGAAGCCGAAGTGGCGGGCGAGGTAGATTTGGAGGCTGGGGCCGAAGTCGAGGAGGGTCGGGGAGAAATCTTTTTT
>JAFDYG010000463.1 GCA_018267545.1 Bacteroidota bacterium | reverse complement strand
GAACACCGTCCATTTTGTCAAAGCCACCCGCCCCGAACAGCGGAGGCCCGGCAATATCCACGACCTGCTGGACCAGATGATGAGCGACAACGACCTGGGACCGGCCGTCGACGAGAACGTAGTTTTGGATACCAAACCCGTGACGATCACGGTCAAACCATTACCCGAAAATAAACCGGCTAACTTCAATGGAGCCGTCGGGAACTTTTCCATCGAAGCCTCCCTGCCCAACAAGACGGTATCCGCCCAGGATGAAGCCACCCTGCACGTCGTCGTAAAGGGGAAGGGGAATATCCCGGTCATGACCGCGCCTACGGTCGAATGGCCTTCCGGTTTCGAAGCCTTCGAACCTACCGCAAAAGAAGAGGTGAATAAGGTACAGGCGCCGATGGCGGGGACCAAATCCTTCGACTATGTCTTTACGCCCCGGGAGCCAGGTCACTATACGATTCCCGCAGTCAGCTTTTCCTATTTCGACCCGGCAAGCCAGACCTATAAGTCGGCCGGGAGCCAGCCGATGGACTTACAGGTAACGCCTTCCGTTAGGAAGAGCAAGCCTGCAGCAGCAACAACTGCCGCAGCAGCTTCTACACCCCCTTCGGGTCTCAGCCGCCTGGGACATTTCGTGCAGGATCACCTCGAATGGATTTTCGCCATCCTGCTCATATCGGGGGTAGCCACCTATTTCTGGCGCCAAAACCTCCGGCTGCGAAAAACTAAGCAGCCCGAGCCGGTCAAAGAAAGCGCAAAGACAGAGCTGCCGGTAATACAACCCGTCCCGACGTCACGCAACAACGCTCCGGTCGCTGCCGACAAGCTTACTCCCGAGAAGAAAGAACCTTCGCCCCCCAATACTCCGGGTATGACCTCGACGTCCTATGTGCCGGTGGTGCCGGTGGCGGACCCGCTGCAGGAAGCGCGTACCTTCCTCGAGCAGGGAGACTCCAAGGGCTTCTACCGGGAAGTAAACCGCGCGGTTTGGAAGGCGGTCGGCAGGAAGCTGAACCTGCCTGCCAGCGAATTGAATAAACAAAATAGCATTCGTCTGCTGCAGCTGAGGGGATGGGATGAGCCGGCGATCCTTTCGCTGGAGAATATCCTCAATGAGTGTGAGATGAACTTATATACGCCCGCGTATGATAGATACAATATGCAGCAGCTGCTGAAGCAGGCAGAATGGATGTTGGATCGGCTAGTTTAGTCGCTGCTCAGCCTATTGAGCCTTCGGCTCAAAGAGCGGGGCCAATGATGGGCCTTCGGCCGAACGGCCCGTGGCCGTTCATTCCGTGTATTTATACCCCACTCCTCTTACCGAATGAAAATACTTGGGGTGACGGCTATCTTCCTCAAAATACTTTCTGAAGTTGAGCACAAAATTATCGATGGTGCGTGTCGTCGGATAGACATTATATCCCCATACGGCTTGCAAGATCTTCTCCCGCGTCACCACTTCATTCTTATTTTCGATCAACAGCTTTAGCAGCATCGCTTCCTTCTTGCTCAGCTGGATCCGGTCGCCATCCTTGGTCGTGGCTTCCTGCGCCTTGAAGTCGATGATATTCTTGCCAAAGTTGTACACGTCTCCCAGGCCATCCTTTTCCTGCATCTTCTTGTTCTTCTCGATCAGCTTGTGGATACGCAGCAGCAGCTCCTCCAGGTTGAAGGGCTTGGTCAGATAGTCGTCCGCGCCCTTCTTCAGACCCAGGACCCGGTCGGCGCTTGCGTTTTTGGCGCTGAGGATCAAAATCGGCACGTCGTTATTCTGGACCCGGATGGTTTCGGTGACGCTGATGCCGTCGACGCCGGGGAGCATGACGTCGAGGATGATAAGGTCGAAGTATTCCGACTGAATGGCTTTTAACGCCTGGGTTCCGTCGAAGGCGGAAGTTATCTCATAGCCTTCCAGCTCGAGATTCAGCTTGAGGGCTTCGTGCAGGTTCTCTTCGTCCTCGACGAGCAGTATGGAGATTTTTGAAGGCATAGTTTAAATATTGCCCCGGGGGGCGCGCAAATTTAAAATGTCACTGTAAAAATACTCCCAATGGGGGAATTGTCCGTTACTTTAAGACTGGCCTGATGATCTTCGGCTATCTTACGGCAAAGATAAAGTCCCAGACCGGTACCCTTGGTCTGCCGGGTCGCCTCCTGACCACTGCGGTAAAACTTCCCAAAGATCTTCTTCTTCTCCTCGTCGGGGATGCCGGCTCCTTCATCTTTTACCGCGAGCTGGATGTGCCGTCCCTTGTTCTCCAGCAAGATAGTGATCAGACCTTCGCGCGGAGAGTATTTAAGGGCATTTTCGACCAGGTTGTTGACCAGCATCTGAAGCAGGAGGACGTCGCCGTTGACGGTATGCCCCGGCTCGATATGGTCCGACCAGCGCCTTTCGGGGAAACGATGCCGATAGTCCTGCATCGAGCGCCCCACGAGGGCGGAAAAGTCCAGGGATTCCTTGGCCTGGATATATTCGCCGCCTTCGAGCTGAGAGGCCACGAGAATATTATTGGCGAGGGTGTCGAGCCGGTTGGTTTCCTGGAGCGCCGCCTGGATCATCTTCCGCTGTCTTTCCTCATCCAGCTTGTGCTTTTGCAGGGTCTCGAGGTTCAGCTTGGTAACGGCGATGGGCGTCTTTAATTCGTGGGTGACGGCCATCATAAAATTCTGCTGCTGCTGCTGGAGACGGATCTGCCGTCTTACTTCGCGATAGACGAAAATGGCGCCGACGAGGATCAACAAGAAGAAAGTGCTGCCTTCCCCGATATAGCTGGCCGTCTTGCTGTTTTCTTCCGCCTGGATGGTACTGAGCCGGCTCTCGTAATCGGGGCTGTCCAGCTTTAGCTGCTGGGCCTTGAAATGCGCCATCTGGTGGTTCTGCGTCTGCAGGGCGATAAACCACCAGCCCAGACCGGTGATGATATAGGCCAGCAGAATCCAGTAGACGGTGGTGGCGACGGCCAGCCGTTTCTTTTTAAATACCATGTACCCCGTTTATATATGGGAGTGTTAGGGAATTTTCTCTATGCGAACTCCGACGTTTAAGACATTTTTCAGTGGGTCGTCCCACATGACCTGCTCGAGAGTAAAAGAATAGGTCCCGGGATGGCTGAACCGGGTCTGTTGCTGGATTTGAATCCGGTGTTCATAAATATCGTCCATTCCATTGCCCAGCCAGCCCTTCTCGTTGGTGGCCAGGAGCAGGTCGTAACGCTCGCTGCGGATGACGCTGTCCCCCGGCTGCTTGACGATCCCCCTGATCCAGATATTATTGTAGTTATACGCGTCCGTATGTCTCAGCACCAGGTAGACATTATAGCGGGCGGCCGTATCGGCATCCTTGATGGTAAAATCGATCTTGGGTTTGAAACTGCTCTCCCACTGCTGGCCGGGTAGGATGACGTTCTTTTCAAAAACGCCCGAAGGGATCGTACAAGAGGTCCAAAACAGACAGCTGGCTATCAACAAGGATAAAAAGGACTTTTTCAATGAAACGCGTTTATTTAAAGATAACATCATTACAATACATTCAAAACCTGTTCCTTGGCTTTTTCAAGCTCGTCCTTCATCAAGACCACGCACTGCTGGATGGTCGAATCGTAGGCCTTCGAACCCGTCGTATTGATCTCACGGCCTATTTCCTGGAGGATAAAGGACAGCTTCTTCCCCTTGCTTTCATCCTTCTCGTTTAAAATAGTCCTGAAATAATCACAGTGGTTCTTGAGCCGGACCTGCTCTTCGCTGATATCGATCTTCTCGATATAATAGATCAGCTCCTGCTCCAGGCGGTTGGGGTCGTAGTTTTCCTTTCCGACGTGCTCTTCGAGCAGCTTGCGAAGCCCTTCCCGGATTTTCTGCTGACGCAGGGGCTCCAGCTTGACGACCTCGTCCTGATGACGTAGGATATTGTCGATGCGTAAAAGCAGGTCCTCTTCCAGCGAAGCGCCTTCGTTGAGGCGATGGGCGTTGAGATCGTCGATGGCGGACAGGATTACCTTCTCGAATTGCAGCCATTCGGCGTCCGTCAGCGTATCGCTGGTGGGGGTAATGACTTCGGGGAGCTTTACCAGGGTGCTGAGGATATTACTGGGGTCCAGATTCAATTCGTTGGAAAGGGTGGCAAGCGCGTTGTAATAGGCCTTGGCCAGGTCGGTGTTGATGCTGACGGGCTTGGCGTTTCCGGTCTGTTTCAGACTAATGGTACAATCCAGAGAACCCCGTCCCAGTTTTTCAGAGAGTATTTTCCGGATAGAGAACTCAAACGGTTTCAAGAAGGCGGGCAATTTTAACTGCAGCTCGAATTGTTTACCATTCAGGGATTTGATGTCTACCTGAAAGGTCTTGTCTCCTACTGCCTGTTCTGCACGACCGAAACCGGTCATCGATTTGAGCATAATATCAGTGTTTTAGATTTTGATGAACCATAGGGATAGGGGCTATTGCGGACGGAAAGTTAATGATTACTTTTTGCAAACAGTGCGGAATAGATTTCGGACCGGCCCAGATTTCTCATTTCCCCGGGGCCTAGCCCCTCGATCGTAAGTCCTTCGATCCGGTAACGGATCAATCGCAGGGTAGGAAACCCTACCTGAGCCGTCATCTTCCGCACCTGGCGATTCTTTCCTTCCTGCAGGATCAGTTTTATCCAGCTCGTCGGTATCTGTGCACGATATCGAATGGGAGGAACGCGCTCCGGAACATTCGGCTCAGCGCCCATGGCCACTGCTTTACAGGGCAAGGTCCGGTGACTCTTCCCATCGACCGCAATGGTCACGCCCCGCTCCAGCTGATGGAGGGCGGTGGACGTGATCGCCCCATCGACCTGCACCCAATATTCCCGGTCGTGCGCGAACCGGGGATTCAGCAAACGATGGTTGAGAGCGGTGTCATTGGTCAGGATCAGCAGGCCTTCGCTGTCGTAATCCAGGCGGCCGACGGGATAGACGTCGCTGGCTACGGGGAAGAAATCCTTCAACGTTTTCTTCCCTTCCTGGGAGGTGAACTGCGAAAGAACTTGAAAAGGTTTGTATATGATGTAGTACTGATGCACGTTTCAGAGGCTTACCTATTTTTATTCTAAAGGTTTGACCAAAGAAAAAGCCCGGTGCGAAACCGGGCTTTCAATATATGGATGGGTTAGTAAGTACCGGGAAATAAATTTCCCTACACAATATTAAAAATAATTTTCTCTATCTAAAAAAATTTTCCAACAAATTTTATTCACATTTTTTTTTGACCTGTGGAAAATGGTAACGATTCACCACCGTTACGGCCTACCTTTGCGCAAATTTTCTTCTATGCAATTTCCTTCTCCGGTAGCGATTCAGTGGTTCGCCGACTTCCTGGGCGCAGAGCTGATTGGTGATAAGAATGGTCTGGCAACAGGTATCAATGAGATTCACAAAGTGGAGAAAGGCGATCTCGTTTTCGTCGATCATCCGAAATATTATGACACCTGTCTTCAGTCCGCGGCCACTTTCATCATTATCAACAAGGCCGTAGAAGTGCCAGCAGGTAAGGCTTTGCTCGTAGTCGACCAGCCCTTCGAAGCTTATCTGAAGATAGTCCGTCACTTCCGTCCCTTCGAGCCCGCAACGAAGCCGGTCAGCGATACAGCAACCATTGGAGCCGGGACTTATTTGTATCCGAATGTCTTTGTGGGACATCACGTGACCATCGGAAGCAACTGTGTCATCCACCCCAATGTGACGATCATGGACCACTGTGTCATCGGTAATAACGTGATCATTCAGGCCGGCACCGTTATCGGCTCGGACGCTTTTTACTATAACACCAAGAAAGACCGGGAAGTATGGTATCGGAAGATGGAAAGCTGCGGCCGCGTCGTCATCGAAGACGACGTCGAGATCGGGGCGGGCTGCACCATCGACCGGGGGGTAAGCCATGACACGCGTATCGGAAAAGGAACCAAGATGGACAATATGATCCATATCGGACACGATACAGTCACCGGGAAAAATTGCCTTTTCGCCGCCCAGGTCGGCATTGCTGGTGCAGTAGAGATCGGCAACGGGGTCATTCTCTGGGGACAGGTAGGTGTTAGTAAGACACTTACTATCGGCGACAATGCCATCGTCCTCGCCCAAAGCGGGGTGCCCGCCTCGCTGGAAGGCGGTAAGGCATACTTCGGCTATCCCGCCGAAGACGCCTTGTTAAAAAAGAAAGAGCTGGTCTGGATCAAACGCATTCCCGAGCTCTGGAAGAAAGTGATGGGGTAATGCCCCGGCGGGTTTGACGCCCGCGGCTTATTACTGCGGCGGACTATAGTCATAAGGCAGCAGCTCGGCCAGTTTCTTCCAGGACCAGTACCCGATATTGGTGAGGTCCCCCTGGTCGTAGACGTATCCGTTTTCTTCGATCACAAACCCGCTGGCAATATCGATCGCCGAGATCTGCACTTTGGTGGTGAGCGGGAACTTATTCTCCTGGAGATATTTCTTGTCCGGTAATCGACCGGTATAGCTGACCCTTAGTCTTCCGGTCAGGTCGATCTGTGCGTCTCCGCTGTCCCTGGAATAGAACTTCCCGTCATAAGGGTCTCCGACCTGCTTCATCTTATTTCGATTGGTGCTGTCGGCAAACTCCAGGACATAGCCCTCGTCCTGCAGCGTACTGTCATACCAGCTGCGGACAAAGTGCAATCGGGAGCCGGCATAAGCCTCCAAACGGTTTTGCTTCCAGGTTTCGACCAGCTCCGGAGTTCCCGCCATTTCCTCGAAAAGGGGATAGCCCGTAAACGTGCTGATATTCGTCGTGTATTCGTGTACAAACGAGTCCAGCTGATAGTGAATTTTATATCCCAGTGCATTGTTGGTGATCTGCAGGTCCGCGGTAGCCTTTATCCGGAGCTTGTTTCGTTTCTTGTAGAAATAGAATTTCAGGACCTCTTTATTGTCCAGGGAGCACTGAGCGGCATTGGGAGTCGTTCCGATAAAATGATCCAGGAAGAACTGTCCATACTTGTCCCATCCATCCGCTACTTCTGCACTCCCGGTGACGACGGCCTGCTCCAGGCTCTTGTCTTGTTCTTTTAAGATGACACGCAGCGTATCGGTATCTTTATGGTCCTTTCCGATCCGGATCGACTGGGTCTCGTAGCCCGTATAGGAGACGATCAGGTCATACCCTCCATTGGCCAGGCGTAAGTGGAAATTCCCGCCGTCTTTCGACAGGGTACCCACGGTGGTATTCTGACAAAAGACCGATGCTCCGACGAGCGGCGAGCCCGATTTCGCGTCGGTGACGATGCCGTCGATACTAAAGGTTTTTTCCTGGGAAAACGCGGCGAGGGAGAGGCTAAGGGTGAGTAAGCCAAGTAGAATGGGACGAATCTGTTTCATGGATATTATTTTGAGGTTTGGTATTTTGCGCACGCCCGCTTGATCGTATCCTCGAGCGGCGTGAACTGAAAACCCGGTAATTGCCGCAGCACCTTGCTATTATCTAAATAGGTCTTGCTCTGGGCGATTTTCGCGCTTTCCTTGCTCAGCAAGGTAGGCCGCCCTGTAAATATACTTTTTAATTTGGCTTGCCGCCAGGCTATCCCTCCCAAAAAAGGCGTCGCTTCCTTGTAAGGACGTTTCTTCCCGAACGCATCCGCCATGGTTTCGAAAAGCCGTCTAAAAGTCCAGTTGTCGCCATTGAGGATATAACGCTGGCCGCTGATATTACTCTCCAGCAGGGCGACGATCGCACGGGCCGCATCGGCTACGTCGACAAATCCATTCACGCCCTCGGTGTACCAGGGAAATTCATCATATGCATTGCGAAACAACGCGCTGCTGCCCGTACCCCAGTCCCCATAGCCCAACAGCGTACTAGGATTGACGATAGCCGCCGATAGCCCTTCGCCGATACCGCGCCATACTTCTATTTCGCCTCGAAATTTGCTGATGGCATAGGGTGTATTCCACTTGGTGTCGGTCCATTTCTTTTCTTCGTCGACCTTTTCGCCGTTGCCCGTGCGTCCCAGGGCCGCAATGGAGCTGACGTGGATGAGGCGGGGCACCTGCCGCTCCAGCGCCGCGTTGACGATATTGGCCGTGCCGTCGATATTGATGCTGAACAAGGCCCGCCGGTCTTCGGTGGCAAAAGAAACCTTACCCGCGGCATGAATGATGGCGTCCATACCCTCCGCCGCTTCTTCCAGCCCGACGATATCGAGGATATCGCCGCTGACCCATTCGACACCTTCCCAGGCAGATGGTGGCATAAAGGCGGGCAGGCGGTCACTCCGGCGAATGGCCCGCACGGAATATCCCCTGCCGGTCAGCTCCTGGATGATATACGCACCGAGAAAGCCCGTGCCGCCCGTAACCAGAACCCTGCCTTTTGAATTAAGCGTATTATTCATACCGGTAATATCCTTTTCCTGTCTTCCTGCCCAGCGCGCCCTCCCTGACCTTTGCTTCCTGGATGGGAGAGGGCTGCAGCCGCTGCGGCCGCCCCATCGCTTCGTATACGGAGCAGCTGACTGCGTAATTGATGTCGTTGCCGATAAGGTCCATCAGCCGGAAGGGCCCCATGCGAAAGCCCGTGGCTTCCATGACCTGGTCGACCGCTTCGATATCGACCAATCCTTCTTCCACCAGCCGCATCGCCTCCAGGTAATAAGGCCGCGCTACGTGGTTGACGATAAATCCCGGGGCGTCTTTACAACGGACCGGGGTCTTCCCCATTTGTTTCGCGACGTCGATAAGTATTTGCAGAGTATCTTCTCCCGTCCGGTCCGTGCTCACCACTTCCACCAGCTTCATCAGCGGGGCTGGGTTAAAAAAGTGCATGCCGGCGAATCTTTCCGGGTAAGGGATCGTTTCCGCCAGCGCTGTTAGAGAAAGAGAAGAAGTATTGGAGGCAAGAATGGTAGTCGGGCCATTGATTTCCGCAAGCTGCCGGAACAGGTCTTGTTTTGCCTCTGGTTTTTCTATAATGGCTTCGATGATGAGATCTGCTTTGCAGGCTGTGATATCCGAAGTGTAGTCGAGACGGCTCAGGACGTCGGTGTGATTTTTAGAGACAAGCCATTTTTCAATGCTTTCCCTCCCCTTTTGCACCATGGCTGCATTGACATCAAAGAGGATCGCGTGGTAGCCGGCCATCGCAGCTACTTGTGCGATACCACTACCCATGGTTCCGGCCCCGCAAACGCCAATTGTTTTTATCATATGGTTTTATTACACGGCTCCGGTAAACTGTTGGAGGAACCGGACGTCGTTCTGGGAGTACAGGCGCAGGTCGTTGATGCGATACTTGAGCTGACAGATACGCTCGATCCCCATGCCGAAGGCAAAGCCCGTGTACTTATTGCTGTCGATGCCGAAATTTTCCAGCATCTTGGGATGCACCATGCCGCTGCCGAGGATTTCGACCCAGCCGGTATGTTTACAAACGCTGCAGCCGCTGCCTCCGCAGATCCGGCAGTTGATGTCCATTTCTGCGCTGGGCTCGGTGAAAGGGAAATAGGAGGGCCGGAAACGGACCTTTACGTCCTTCCCGAACATCTCCTGTACAAAGAAGTAGAGGGTCTGCTTCAGATCGGCAAAAGAGACGTTCTCGTCGACATAGAGACCTTCCGTTTGATGGAAGAAGCAGTGCGCGCGGGCGCTGATGGTCTCGTTGCGGTATACGCGGCCCGGGCAGATGATCCGGATGGGCGGCTTCTGCTTTTCCATCGTGCGGGCCTGTACGCTGCTGGTATGTGTACGAAGCAGCCAGTCGGGCTGCTGGTGGATATAAAACGTATCCTGCATATCCCGGGCGGGATGATTCTCAGGAAGATTGAGCGCGGTGAAGTTGTGCCAGTCGTCCTCGATCTCGGGTCCTTCAGCCACGGAGAAGCCTAGCCGGCCAAAGATATGGACGATCTGGTCCCTGACGAGGGTGATCGGATGGTGGGTACCGATGGGAAGAGTATCTCCAGGCAGGCTAAGGTCGATAGCATTCGCCTTACCGGCCGTTCCGCTCCCGAGACTATTCTTCCAGTCTTCGTATTTGGACTCGGCCAGCTGCTTGAATTCATTCAGGACCTGTCCGAATGCCTTCTTCTGCTCGACGGGCACGTTCTTCATTTCGGCAGAAAGGCTCTTCATAATACCCTTTGTGCCGAGGAAACGGATTCGGTAGGCTTCCAGCGCGTCGGCCCCGTTGGGGACGATGCCGGCTATCTCCTGCTTGTACTGCTCGATCTGTTGTAACAATTGCTCCATACCACAAAGATAATTTATTGTACGTTTGCCCCAAAAACGCGCATTTCATGTCTTCCAACCTGCATATCAGTGACTTTTTGGAGCCCATCAACCTGGCGGAACTCTCCCAGGACCAGGGTTATAAGGACGGACAGATCGGCAAGATAATCGATGCTTACGACGAGTCCTTTCCCGACCTCTACGAGGCTGATATGATCTTCGTGGGCTGTGAGGAAGAAAGAGGGATTGGCCGCGACCGCCGGGAAGCGGGCGGACCCGACGCCATCCGGGAGCAATTCTACCAGCTTTTTTACTGGCATACGGATATCAAGCTGGCCGATGCAGGAAATATCCGGGCCGGCGCTACCCTGAACGACACTTATGCGGCGCTAAAAGCCGTTATCCGCGAGCTGACCGCCATCGGCAAGACCGTCGTCATCCTGGGCGGCTCGCACGACCTGACCCTCGGTCAGTATTATACCTATTCGGATAAGAAACATATTATCGAAGCGACCTGCGTGGACGCCCTGATCGACCTCGATATCGATTCGCGCCACCGCAGCGAGAATTTCCTGATGGAGATGCTGACGGGCGAGCCCAACTATATCCATCACTATAACCATATCGGTTTTCAAAGTTATTATGTTCACCCGCATATGCTGGAGACGATGGACAAGCTCCGGTTCGACTGCTTCCGGCTGGGCAGCGTAAAGGACAATATCGAAGAGATGGAGCCCGTGATCCGCAACTCGCACCTTTTCAGCTTTGATATCTCCGCCATCGCCAATGCCTTCGCCCCGGCCAATCACCTTTCACCGAATGGCTTCAATGGAGAAGAGGCCTGTATCCTCATGCGATACGCCGGTCTCAGCCATAACGTCAACACCATCGGCGTCTATGGCTATATGCCGGCCCGCGACCAGGGTCAGCTGACTGCCCGGCAGATCAGCCATATGCTCTGGTATCTTATCGACGGGAAAAGCCGCGGACGCCGCGAAGCCTCCCTGTCCGACCGGGATTTCTTTATCGAATACCGCACCGCCTTTGCCGAGGTGGAGACGACATTCCTGCAGAGCAAAAAGACGCAGCGCTGGTGGATGCAGCTCCCGGACAACAAATACATAGCCTGCTCCTATCAGGATTATTTATTGGCCAGCAGCAACGAGATTCCGGAGCGGTGGCTGCGCGCGCAGGAGAGGGGATAGCGGGCTGCCGCAGGCGCTGTTTTTTAGTTATCTTGCGCTAAAGTAGCGCCCATGCGATGGTTTTCCGGATTTACCCTGGTTGTTTTCCTTTTTTATGCTTGTTCGCCTGCGAAGACCGTTCAGTCGTCTTCGGGTCCTGCTGCTCCCGCAGCTGCGCCTTCGCGTATTCCTGCCTCGCGCATGACTGCCGAAGTCGAAGAATTATTAAAACAACCCGGCCTTCAGTCGGCACAGGTAGGAGTCTGTCTCTACGACCCCGCGACAGCTGCTTATAAGGTCAACTATCAGGGCGACAAATACTTTATACCCGCCAGCAACACCAAACTCTTTTCCCTATACGCCGGGATGAAATACCTGGGTGATTCCCTGATAGGGATGCATTATTTAAAATTGGATACCGCGCTGTTTATCTACCCCACGGGTGACCCGACCTTTTTGCATCCGTCTTTCCCCGATCAGCCGGTCATTCGATTCCTGCAGAAAAGCCGTGGCAGCCTCTACCTGCTGGGCGGCAACTGGCAGGATAAACCCCTGGGCCGCGGCTGGGCCTGGGACGACTATAACGACGACT
Organism: Bacteroidota bacterium; assembly: GCA_018267545.1. Lineage (GTDB taxonomy): Bacteria > Bacteroidota > Bacteroidia > Chitinophagales > Chitinophagaceae > Puia. The sequence continues at coordinate 40,263 of JAFDYG010000463.1, read as the reverse complement.
ATATGCCCGAGCGCAGCGCCTTCCCGGCATACGGTAACCTGATACGCTGGATCCAGGATTCCGCTTCCGGTTCGTTTTACTCCATACCGGATATCAACTGGGAGGTACGCTTCAACACCGATACGGCCAAAAAAGAGTTTCACGTACAGCGCGACTGGACAAAGAACGCATTCGAGATAACGGAAGGGAAAGGAAAGAACAGCGAGCTGGACGTACCGTTTATTACGGAAGGCGTGGCATCGGCTGCGACGCTGCTGAAGGATACAGTCGGCCGGGAGGTTCGCGTATATACCCGGAGATCCATCCCCTCTGCCCGGGAGACGGGCACCATTCATTCCCGTCCCGTCGATTCGATGTTCCGTCCGATGATGTACAACAGCGACAATTTCTTTGCCGAGCAGACCCTGTTGATGACGGGCTATAAGCTATTGGGCCAGATGAATGACGGCAGCATCATCGATACTTTGCTGAAGACCGACTTGAAAGGCCTGCCCCAGCGGCCCTATTGGGTAGATGGCAGCGGACTCAGCCGCAACGATCTATTCACACCGCAGGACTTTGTGTGGCTGCTGGATAAAATGAAGAATGATTTCGGGCTGGACCGGATGAAGCGCATTCTGCCGACAGGTGGAACGGGTACGCTTCGTTCGTATTATCGCCAGGATAGCGGGTACATCTTTGCAAAGACGGGAAGCTTATCCGGGGTGGTGGCGTTGAGCGGATATCTGATCACCAGGAAAGATCACCTCTTTTTATTCTCTATACTGATCAATAACTACAGCGGCAGCGGCGTCACCCTGCGTCGTCAGATGGAGCAGATGATCCACCAGTTCAGGGATAAATACTAATGGCCGCGGCCGAATAGCTTCTCCATATAGTCCGGCTTGAACTCGATAAAGGTCGGGTCGCCGCCCGGTGTGACGTTGTGCTGGGCGCACGCGAAGAGGTCGTCGACGATGACGCGCATCTCTTTATCGGAAAGGGGCGTATCGGGTCGCACCGCTTCCTGTCTCGCCATGGTGCGGATCAGCTTCTCGCGTTTGGAGAAGCGGATCTCGCTGGTGAAATGCTTGAACTGCTCCAGCAGATTTTCTAGTGCGGCCTTGTCGTCGCCGTGGCTGGTATCGGCCGGTGTTCCCTGGATGATAAAGCTGTCTTTGCCAAAGGGCTCGATCTCATAACCCAGCTGGTTGAGGTCAGGCAGCAGCTCCGTGAGAAGGATGGCGTCCGGCGTAGACAAGCTCAGGGTTGCCGGAAAGAGGCTTTTCTGACAGGGGATGCGCTTGCCATGGGACGCGGCCTTATAACGTTCGTAGAGGATGCGTTCGTGCGCGGCTTGCTGGTGGATGAGGATAAAGCTGCGGTTGGTGGGGGTAGAGATATAAGTCTTTAACAATTGTTGTAACGGCGCATTCTCGAGCGGTATAATGGTCTTGGCCGGGAGGCTGCCGAGCAGCGGGTCGACTGCTCTGGCGGCTGGTTCGGTCGTTTGGGGACCTTCTGTCTTTTTTTGGATGGAGCCCGCCAGTGCTCCCAAATCCTGTTCACCAAGACCTCGCTGTATGGGCTGCTGCTCTTTCGGCGCCTCATAAAAATCCTTCCAGTGGCGCAGCTCGCTCTTATTCGTCGGCTCGATTATGTGCGCCTGGTTCTTTTTGGAGAAAGTTTGATATAAGGAAGAAGAGGCTACCTCGGCCTTCTTCTCGTCGTTGACGGGTTTGCTCACTGCTTCCAGATTTTGAATCGAAGGGTCCAGGTCAAAGTCCAGCGTGGGCGTGATGCTGAACTGGGCCAGCGCGTGTTTCACCGCCGCTTGTACAAAGGCATAGATGATCTTCTCGTCTTCGAACTTTATCTCTTGTTTGGTCGGATGTACGTTGATGTCTACCAGCTCGGGGTTGAGGTCGATAAACAGGACGTACAGGGGAAAGCTTTCGGCCGGAATGATATCCTTGTAGGCGCTCATCACCGCGTGGTTCAGATAGGCGCTGCGAATGAAACGGTTGTTGACGAGGAAATATTGGTCGCCTCGCGTTTTCTTGGCGGTCTCGGGTTTTCCGACAAATCCGTATATGTTCACATAGTCGGTATTCTCCTGGACCGAAACCAGCTTCGAAGAAACGCTGTTCCCAAGGATTTGAACGATGCGCTGCTTCAGACTGCCCTTCTCCAGGTGCATCACCTCCTGGCCGTTGCTGGTCAGGGAGAAGAAGATGGAAGGAAAGGCCAGCGCTACCCGGGTAAATTCATCTACGATATGACGCATCTCCGCGGGATTGCTCTTCAGGAAATTCCGGCGGGCAGGCACGTTGAAGAAAAGATTCTTCATGGCGATATTGCTCCCCGCAGGCAGTGCGACCGGCTCCTGCCGGGTGACGCGGCTGTTCTCGATCTCGATGCAGGTGCCGGCTTCGTCTTCCGGTCTGCGGGTGCGCAGCTCCACCTGTGCTACGGCGGCGATTGATGCCAGCGCCTCGCCGCGAAAGCCCATGGTGCGAATATGAAAGAGGTCGTCGATGTTTCGAATCTTGGAAGTAGCGTGCCGCTCGAAGGCCATCCGCGCGTCTGTCTCACTCATCCCCTTCCCGTTATCGACCACCTGTATCAGCGATTTGCCGGCGTCCTGTATGATCAGCCGAATCTCTGTAGCCCCAGCGTCGACTGCATTTTCGATCAACTCCTTCACGGCGCTGGCAGGCCGCTGGATCACTTCTCCGGCGGCGATCTGGTTGGCGATGTTATCGGGTAATAATTGGATGATGTCTGGCAATTCTACCTTAATTTGTGTGCAATTTACGCCGGATATGAGGAAATCTTTCTTTTTGCTGCTTTTGTTGATAAATTGCCTATATGGATCTGCACAAACGGCGCTCACCGCCGACGCCTGGGTGGACAGCGTTTTCAGGACCCTGTCCCCCGACGAAAAGATAACGCAGCTGATGGTGATCCGGCTTTCGGCCATCGACCCGAACACCCACAAGGCCCTTTTCTACGACAAGGAAGTAGAGGAAGCCGTTCGAAAATACAACGTCGGCGGCATCTGCCTTTTCCAGGGCGACCCGCTCGCGCAGGCCAGCCACATCAATCTTTATCAAAGCATTGCACATACGCCCATCCTTTTTTGTATCGACGCGGAGAACGGGCTGGGCATGCGGATGGACAGCGTAGAAGGACTTCCCCGCCAGATGATGCTGGGCGCTACGAGCGACCCTTCGCTGATCTATCAATACGGACGGCTCGTTGGTGCGCAGTGCCGGCGGATAGGCATCCAGGTGAACTACGCACCCGTAGTGGACGTAAACAACAATCCCGACAACCCGGTGATCAACGACCGTTCCTTTGGAGAGAATAAATACAAGGTTGCCGACTTCGGTGTACAATACGTAAAGGGCATGCAGGAAGAAGGCGTGATGGCTTGCGCCAAACACTTTCCCGGGCATGGCGACGTGGCCGTCGATTCACACTTGGATCTACCCGTGATCAACAAGGATCGCAAACAGCTCGACTCGCTCGAGCTCTATCCTTTCCGCGCGCTTTTTGGCGCCGGTGTCGGAAGCGTCATGATTGCGCACCTCTATATTCCGTCGATCGATAATACGGCCAACCGGGCTACGTCTCTTTCGTATAACAATGTCACCAAGCTCCTGCGCAAGCAGCTGGCCTATCCGGGTCTCACCTTCACCGACGCGCTCGAGATGAAAGGCGTCGCGAAATTTTATCCCGATGGAGAGGCCTCGGTCCAGTCCCTGATCGCGGGCAACGACATGCTTTGCCTGCCCGGCGACGTGGCCGTCAGCCTGGAAAAGATCAAGGCGGCAATCAGCGGCAAAAAGCTCAAATGGAAGGATATCGACACCCGCGTAAAGAAGGTATTGCGCGCCAAGTACGACTACGGCCTGGCCAGCTGGAAGCCGGTAGTCATGGACCATCTCACGGCCGATCTCAACCAGGGGATCGACGACATGCGGCGTCAGGTTGCGGAGAACGCGCTGACCCTCCTTCGCAATAGCGAGCCGTCCGTCTTCCCGCTGCCCGTCATTGCCGATACTCCGGCCGCGCCTTCACCCATCGCCGCGCCTTCGAAAGTGCGCCGCAAAATCGCCTATATCGGCATGGGGCTGACGGAAGACAACGCCTTTAGCCGCCGCATGCAGACGGACTATAATGCACACACTTATTTCTTCGACTATAACCTCGACAGCGCCAAGGCCGTTGCTGCGCTGGAGCTGCTGAGCAAACGCTACGACGCGCTGGTCATCGGTCTGCATAACTATGCCCGCTATCCCGCCCGCAACTTCTCCATCAGCCGCCCCGCGGCCTGGCTCCTGCACGAGCTGCAGCAAAAGGAGAAGGCCATAACGATGGTCTTTGGAAATCCCTATGCGATCAAGAATAGCTGCGACGCCAAGGTCCTGGTCGCTTGTTACGAAGACGACTCGACCACGCAGGAGGTGGCGGCCGATCTGCTCAATGGTAAATTTGCTGCTCAGGGTCATCTTCCCGTTTCCGTCTGCGAAGAATTCAAGGCCGGCGCCGGCATCGTCGGCGCAGAGAAGCTGCTTCCGATCGTCGACCCGGCACAGGTCGGCATGAATGCGACGGAGCTGCGGAAGATCGACGCCATCGCCGAAGAGGCCATCGCCAAACAGGCCGCGCCGGGCTGCGTAGTGCTCGTCGCCAGACACGGCAAGATCGCGTATGAAAAAGCATTTGGTTATACCTCTTACGATAAGAAAGAACCGGTCTATAAAGAGACCATCTACGACATGGCTTCCGTGACCAAGATCTGCGCCACGACCATGGGGGTAATGAAGCTCTACGACGAAGGAAAGCTGGACCTGCAAAAGACGCTGGGGGACTATTTGCCCTGGGTACGCGGCAGCAATAAAGAATCCCTGCGCATCTGGGACGTGCTCCTGCACCAGGCGGGTCTTGTCTCCTTTATTCCGTTTTACAAAGAAACCATCGACAGCACCAAGGAAGGCTATCCCCTGCCGGGGATCTATGCCGCTGCGCCGGACGGAACACATTCTATCCGCGTGGCGGAACACATGTACATCCGCAACGACTGGGAAGATACCATCTATAGACGCATCCTTCAGAGCAATGTCGGACCCAGGGATAAATATATCTACAGCGACAACGACTTTATCTTCATGGGTAAGATCGTCGAGGCGATCTCCGGCATGCCCCTGAACGAATACGTCAAAAAAACCTACTACGAACCGCTGGGAATGAACGCCACGGGCTTCCTCCCGCGCTTACGGTTCCCTCTGGGCCGCATCGCCCCCACGGCGAACGAACCCATCTTCCGTCACCAGCAGATCCGCGGCGACGTACACGACCCCGGCGCCGCGATGTTCGGAGGGGTGGCCGGTCACGCCGGTCTGTTCAGCGATGCCTATGACCTGGCGCTGCTGGAGCAAATGCTGCTCAATGGCGGCAAGATCAATGGGACCACCTATCTAAAGCCATCTACGATCGACTTCTTCACCGGCTATCACAGCGAGATCAGCCGGCGCGGGCTTGGATTCGATAAACCCGAAAAGGATAATGCGACGCGGAAGGAGCCGTATCCCTGTCTTTCGGCTTCGCCGCAGACATTCGGTCACACCGGGTTCACAGGGACTTGCGTATGGGTGGATCCCAAATATGATTTGATCTATGTGTTTTTGTCCAATCGGGTCAACCCTGTCGAAAACAATCCGAAACTGTTGAGCTTAAATATTCGCGGGCGTATACAGGAGACCGTTTATAAGGCGATGGGGATTGATGAAGGGGCTTCGACGAAGGTGCCTGTGCGGTCTGCGGGGAAGGGGAAAAAAAAGAAGAAAAAATGAAACTGGTTTCATGTTTTTCTTTGAAAGGGGAAAATAGTTGAAGTTTTTGCGATGAAGGCGTTACTAGTTTTGGGTAACGCCTTTTTTTATGGAGTGGGAAAGATATAAGCTGGTTAAAAATACCGACTATCAGTATGAATTTTACAGTGAAGGCCTGCGTGGGAGGTTGAAGAAAATCATTGAATTTCAGCCAATGAAATATTTGGGTGCCACTGTGTTTAATCTTGCGTTTGGAAATTGGAATGAAATAACGAGGAGGTTGGACGATGAAACCAGAACGAACAACGGTGACCAATTAAAGATTTTTCAAACGGTTGCGGAGGCTGTCATTAACTTTTTTGAGACTGTACCTAACGCCTTTATTTTAATACAGGGAAGTACATCTGCCAGGACCAGGCTATATCAAATGAGGATTGCCGGTTTTTGGTCAAAAATTAGTCAACAGTATGAAATACAAGGAGAATTAAATAATGAATGGTCGCTTTTTCGTATGAATGTGAATTACAAACGGTTCCTTATCTATAAAAAAATTAAGTAAATTTATAAACATAAACTCATATGTCTATGCAAGATGAACAGGAGAATTTGGAAGAGATCGCTAAGAAATATAGGGCTATGATTGATGATCCCAGAAATAAATCGCCTTATGAAAATGATCCTTTTTTCAAGAAGAAGTTGGAAGATGCGTATAAGGCGCTCGAAGAAACACCGCTTCCAGAGCATATTATGAAGAGAGTAATAAAATACTAACCCTCAATCTTCTCCACCCCCTTCTTCAAATTCTTCTGATAATACTTACACGCCGGCCTCAACCCACACTCCTTGCACTTCGGGCTCCTCGCCACACAAACATAACGTCCATGCAAAATGAGCCAGTGATGCGCCACATGCACCTGCTCCCTTGGGATATATTGCAATAATTGCTTTTCCGTCGCCAGCGGCGTCTTTGCATTCACCGTCAGTCCAATCCGCGCAGAAACGCGAAAGACGTGCGTGTCCACCGCCATATTCGGCTGGTTGTCGACGACCGACGTGATAACATTAGCCGTCTTGCGGCCGACGCCGGGCAGCTCGACCAATTCCTCGACCGTAAGCGGCACTTCGCCGTGGAACTTATCCACGAGCATATTAGCCATGCCGATCAGATGCTTCGTCTTGTTATTGGGATAGGAGATGCTGCGTACCAGGGGAAATAGTTCGTCAAAAGTGGCCTTTGCGAGAGACTGGGGATCAGGGTATTGCTCGAAGATCGCCGGCGTGGTCATGTTGACCCGCTTGTCCGTGCATTGGGCCGACAAGATTACGGCTACTAACAGCTGGTAAGGGCTGTCGTACAATAATTCGGTCTCTGCATCAGGATTGTGCTTGCTGAAATAATCCAGTACGAATTGAAAGCGTTCCTTTCTGGTCATTGGAGGGGATTCAATGACCGCAAACTTACGAATTGATTACGGATGGGATACAGTTTCCTGTACAGCCGTCTTTCTGGCATAATTCATAACCCGCAGAATAACTTCCATGCGTGGGGCTACCGTGACTTTGTCGAGGTGGTCCGTAGAAGATCGGAGAACTTCCAGCTTCTCGCGAAGCATCCAGTCTTCCTTCAGCGCAGCCTCAATCGCAGCCGATAACTCGGGGGAAGACTCTTTATACAAATACCGTAAAAGATCCTCCGGTGTAAAGAGTGTCATAGGCGAAACCATTTAATGTCCTAAAAATTCCGAAAGCAGTAAAAGTGAAACGTCCGTTATCAAAACGGGATTTGGATTCTGTTATTGTCCGTTACCGGAATAATTAGCTTAAAGGGGAGCGGGAAGAATTGTAAAAAACTGACTATCAATGCTTTTTAGGTGTAGCTTCTTCCCGGATCAGAAAGAGGTCCTCGTTGTCTCTTTTCATCAGGTACTTCTCTCGCGCGTACTTCTCGAGCAGCGCAGGGTTAGTCTTCAGTTGATCCAGCTCCTGTTTGGTCGCCGAAATCTGCTGTTCGTAGTACTTCTTGCTCTGCTGCAGCTTTAACAGTTCCCCTTTCTCACGAAAATGGCTCGTGATAAAGTCCCGGTTGTCAAAAAACAGTATCCAGACTGTAAACCCAACAGCCGTCAGCAGGTACTTGTTCTTTAACAAGGGTGGGATATGTGTTAAAACTTTCATTAAAAAAAGGTCCTGGAGGAGCGCTCCAGGCAAGGCGGACCACAGGTCCGGCGCCCGAAGGGCAATCATAAAATTTTGGAGGAACACAGGCTATTTTTGCTACAAAGCCTGTGTTCCTCCAACAAGGTAATATTATTTCTTGAATTTGATACGGCCCTTCGGATAAATCCCGGCGTCCTGCAGCTCTTCCTCGATACGGAGCAGCTGGTTGTACTTGGCCAGCCGGTCGGTCCGGGAGGCGCTGCCCGTCTTGATCTGGCCACAGTTCAGGGCTACGGCGAGGTCGGCGATCGTCGTGTCCTCGGTTTCCCCGCTACGGTGGCTCATGATGGTCGTATATCCATGGGTTTGAGCCAGTTGTACGGCATTGATCGTCTCGGTGACGGTCCCGATCTGGTTCACCTTGATCAGGATGCTGTTGGCAACACCCTTGTCGATACCCCTTTGGAGGATCTTGGTGTTGGTTACGAACAGGTCATCCCCTACCAGCTGTACCTTATTGCCGATGGCGTCGGTCAGCTTCTTCCAGCCGTCCCAGTCTTCTTCCGCCATGCCGTCCTCGATGGAGATGATGGGGTATTTGTTGACCCAGCTGGTCCAGTAGTCGACCATTTCGTCGCTGGTCAGGATCTTTCCGCTGCTCTTGTAGAACTTGTACTTCCCGTCCTTGAACATTTCGCTGCTGGCAGCGTCCAGGGCAATGCCGATCTGGCTGCCTACCTTGTAGCCGGCCGCTTCGATGGCCTGGAGGACGGTTTCGATGGCTTCTTCGTTGCTTTGGATATCCGGGGCGAATCCACCTTCGTCACCCACGTTCGTGCTATAACCCTTCTTCTTCAGCACGGTCTTCAGCTGGTGGAAGATTTCCACGCCCCAGCGCAGGCCATCGCTAAAGGTTTCGGCGCCCACGGGGACGATCATATATTCCTGGTAGTCGATCTTGTTGTCGGCGTGTACACCCCCGTTGAGGATGTTCATCAGCGGCATCGGCAGCACGGTGGCATTGACACCGCCCAGGTAACGGTACAGGGGCAGCTTGCTTTCCTGGGCCGCCGCCTTGGCTACGGCCATTGAAACGGCCAGCAGGGCATTGGCGCCCAGCTTACCCTTATTTTCGGTGCCGTCCAGCTCGATCAGACGGGCGTCGAGAGAAGCCTGCTCGTTGACCGGGAAGCCGATCAGCTGGTCGGCGATGATGTCGTTCACATTGGCCACAGCTTTCAGAACTCCCTTTCCTCCAAAGACGCTCTTGTCGCCGTCTCTCAATTCGACCGCTTCATGGATACCGGTGGATGCGCCACTGGGTACGGCGGCACGGCCGCGATGGTTGTTTTCCGTAACGACGTCGACTTCGACGGTTGGATTACCCCGGCTGTCCAGGATCTGTCTTGCATGGATGTCGGCAATGTAGCTCATGATTGGTTCTAAGTTTTAAAAGTTCTTGTAGTTAGTTATAAAATGAGTGGCAGTTTAGTTCTTTTAGCAAGCATCGTGAACGGCGGCCGGACCTCCTTAGGGCTGGGCGGCCGGGGATAGAGGGTTGTTGGTCAGGCTCCGGAAGATATCCTCCAGGCTCTGGTTTTCGCTTTGCAAAGAAACAATGTTCCAATTGTTCTGCAAAGCCAGTGTCATTAATAGTTTTTTTACCTCGTCGGGGCTTTCGGTCTGCAATTCCCATTCCTGGGGGGAGAGGGCCCGGACCGAGCTGACGCCGGCAAGGCCTTCGAGCTGACTGGCGGCGGGGGCCGATGAGGCTGTGCCGGCCGACTCCTTTAAGACGACCCGGATAACGCCCGCGCGGCTATTCTCCTGACGAAGGCGGCTTAGCTGGCTGTCCGCTACGAGCTTGCCCCGGTTGATGATCACCACCCGGTCACAGAGGGCTTCCACTTCCTGTAGAATATGGGAAGAAAAAAGGACGGTCTTGTCCTTGCCCAGACGCTTGATCACGTCCCGGATTTCGATGATTTGATTGGGGTCGAGGCCGCTGGTGGGCTCATCCAGGATCAGCACCTCGGGGTCGTGGATCAGGGCCGCCGCCAGGCCGACCCGCTGTTTATAACCCTTGGAGAGCTGGGAGAGCTTCTTGTTGCTTTCTATGTTGAGTCCAACCAGGGTGATGACTGCCTCGATCCGGGCCTTTTTGTTGGCTACGTGGTGGACGTCCGCGATAAAGTCGAGGTATTCCCGCACATACATATCGGGGTAGAGCGGATTGGCTTCCGGAAGATAGCCGATCTTCTTCTTGGTCTCCAGCGGTTGATCCTTTACGGACAATCCACATACGACCGCCTCGCCGCCATCCTGTCCCAGGTAGCCGGTGATGATCTTCATCGTGGTAGACTTCCCGGCGCCGTTGGGCCCGAGGAAGCCGACGATCTCACCCTTCCCTACCGTGAAAGAAATGGCGTCAATCGCCTTTTGCTCGCCGTATACTTTTGTAAGGTCCTTGACTTCGATAGACATTTGAAAGATTTACCGTGCGAATTTAAAGCATTAACGGTCATATTCCCCCTTGAGGGAATAATAGCCAAAAAGGACCAATCCAATGACGATAGGGATAAAGATGCCAATAAATACGCCCCATTGAATCTTGGTGTCGATGACCGGCTTCTTGGCGATCTCGGCCAGGCCCGTTCGGATCAGCCAGAACAGGACGACGGGGCCCGTGATGATCCAGACGATGCCCAATATGCGTTTGACGATGTTCATGATAATATTTTTTATAGTTAGGATTCCAATTCGTTGCTGACCTTGACGGAAGGGATATAGATGACGCCGATGATCAGACAGACCACCGAGACACCGATCGGATACCAGAGACCCACCAGCTTATTATCCTGATAGATGGTCGTCAGCAGCGTGGCGATAAAAGGCGTCATGCCGCCGAAGATCCCATTGCCGATATGATAGGGCAGGGACATCGAGGTGTAGCGGATCCGCGTCGGGAACAGCTCCACCAGGAAGGCGGCGATGGGCCCATACACCATCGTCACATAGAGCACGAGCAGGAATAGGATGCCGACCATCTTGAAATAGTCGCTGTCGCCAAGCGTCTTGCTGCTGCTGAGAACCGGCTTGGCCGAGGTTTTGCCGCTGGCGTACACCGTATCCTTTTGCGTTTGCGTCACCGTCATTCCTCCTTCGTAGTGCAGCAGGCTGGAAGAGGTGCGGATCATGTCGCGGCTATTGCCGATAAAGGCGACACTGCTCCGGATTTCTTTCTGGCTGGGAATTTCCGTCTTGCCTTCGGTGCTGGTGATGGTCAGCAATTGCTTGAACAGGAAGGGATAGGTGGCGATGGCCAGCAGCATTCCCGCCATCATGATCCACTTGCGGCCGACGCGGTCGCTCCAGCTGCCGAAGATGACGAAGAACGGGGTGGCCAGCAGGATAGCGAAGAGCAGGGTGGTCTTCGACTGATCGAAATCTAGCTTGCAGACGTTTTCAAGAAAAGACTGGGCGTAGAACTGACCCGCATAGAAGACGACGCCCTGACCCATGGTAGCGCCGAACAGGGCTAGCAAGACGACTTTCAGGTTCGCCTTGTGACCGAAGCTTTCTTTTAATGGGTTCTTGGAGAGTTTCCCTTCCGTCTTTAGCCGGTTGAAGAGCGGAGATTCTTCCATCTTCAGCCGGATATAGACCGAGATCGCCACCAGCAGGATGGAAAGCAGGAAGGGGATCCGCCAGCCCCAGTCGTTGAACTTCTCGATGCTGCGCGTCAGGTCGGAGTCCAGCACGTGGCGGGTCAGCACGGTAACACCCAGGCTGACGAAGAGACCCACCGTAGCGGTGGCCTGTATCCAGGAGGTAAAAAAGCCGCGGCGGTGCGACGGAGAATGTTCCGCCACGTAGGTGGCCGCTCCGCCATATTCACCGCCCAGCGCCAGGCCCTGCAGGAGCCGGAGAAGGACGACGAGCAGCGGGGCGAAGAAGCCTATGCGCGCATAGCCCGGGACCAGCCCGATGGCGAAGGTGGAACCGCCCATGATCACCAGGGTCAGCAGGAAGGTATACTTCCGGCCGATCAGATCACCCAGCCGCCCGAAGACCAGCGCGCCAAAAGGCCGGACGATAAAGCCGGCGGCAAAAGTCGCCAAGGTCGACAGCAGGGCTGCCGTCGGATCGGACTTGGGGAAGAACTGACCCGCGATGACGCTCGACAGGCTTAGAAAAATGTAGAAATCGTACCATTCGATAAGGGTGCCCACGGATGAGGCGATGATGATGCGGCGGATGTCTTTTGTTGGAGCAGTTGATGTGGATGGCATAATACCGTTAGGTGGTTGATGATATCGGTTTGTTACGGCGGTGATAAAGTTATAAATTTATGGCCCATTAACTATAATTAAATAATTGCCTTTTTGCCATGAGTTATCATTCTTATCAGATCCGTTCCCGGGAGCAATACGATTTAGCCTACAAAAAAAGTATAGAAGACCCCGAAGGTTTTTGGGCGGATGTTGCGAGTAATTTCCAATGGCAACGCCGTTGGGAAAAAACCCTCGAATGGAATTTCGAAGAACCCAAGGTCCGCTGGTTTAGCGGAGGGCAGTTGAACATCACCGAAAACTGTCTGGATCGTCACCTGGCCGAAAGGGGTGACCAGCCTGCTATCGTCTGGGAACCGAACAATCCGGAGGAAGACTATCGCGTGCTTTCTTATAAGGAGCTCCACTTCAAAGTCTGTCAGTTCGCCAACGTCTTAAAGAATAACGGCCTGAAGAAGGGCGACCGCGTCTGTATCTATATGCCGATGATACCCGAGCTGGCGATCGCCGTCCTGGCCTGCGCCCGGATCGGGGTCATCCACTCCGTGGTCTTTGGAGGCTTCTCCGCACAGAGCATCGCAGACCGTATCCAGGACGCCCAGTGCTGCCTGGTCATCACTGCCGACGGTGCGCACAGAGGAAATAAAGAAATACCATTAAAGGCCGTAATCGACGACGCGCTGGTACAATGTCCCTCCGTTCGGAAAGTCATAGTGCTTACCCGCACCCGCGTTCCGGTGAGCATGATCAAAGGAAGAGACAGCTGGTGGGAGGACGAGATCCGGAAAGTCGAGACGCAGGGAAACCCTGCCTGTACCGCCGAGGTCATGGACGCCGAAGACATGCTTTTTATCTTGTATACGTCGGGCTCTACGGGAAAACCCAAGGGTGTCGTTCATACCTGCGGAGGGTACATGGTGTTTACCAATTATAGTTTTGTCAATGTATTCCAGTATCAACCCGGCGACGTTTACTTCTGTACGGCGGATATCGGCTGGATCACCGGTCATAGCTATATCGTCTACGGTCCGCTGAGCGCGGGCGCCACGACCCTGATGTTCGAAGGTATTCCCACCTGGCCCGACGCCGGCCGTTTCTGGGAGATAGTAGATAAGTTTAAAGTAAACATCCTCTATACGGCGCCCACTGCCATCCGGAGCCTGATGGGTTTCGGTCTCGACTTTGTAAAGAACAAGGACCTGAGCTCTCTGCGGGTACTGGGCACCGTGGGTGAACCGATCAATGAGGAAGCCTGGCATTGGTACGACGAAAACATCGGCAAGGGCCGCTGTCCTATCGTCGACACCTGGTGGCAGACCGAGACGGGAGGAATCCTGATCTCGAATCTCGCGGGTATCACCCCGGCCAAACCCGCCCACGCCACTCTTCCGCTTCCCGGCGTACAGCCGATCCTCGTGGATGAAAAAGGCGAAGAGCTAAAAGGCAACAGCATCAGCGGCAACCTTTGTATCAAATTCCCCTGGCCATCGATCATACGGACCACCTATGGCGACCACGAACGCTGCCGCCAGGCCTATTTCGCGACCTATCCCGGTCTCTACTTCACCGGCGACGGCGCGCTGCGCGACGAGGAAGGCAACTACCGGATCACCGGTCGTGTCGACGACGTCCTCAACGTAAGCGGGCATCGTATCGGAACGGCGGAAGTGGAAAATGCGATCAATATGCACACGGGAGTCGTGGAAAGTGCGGTCGTCGGCTATCCCCATGAGATCAAGGGACAGGGTATCTACGCCTATGTCGTCTACAACGGCGGTTCACACGAAATGAGCCTGGTGTCTAAAGATGTTGTACAGACGGTGTCGAGGATCATCGGTCCCATCGCCAAGCCCGACAAGATTCAGTTTGTCAGCGGCCTGCCCAAGACGCGAAGCGGGAAGATCATGCGCCGCATCCTTCGCAAGATTGCCGAGGGTGAATTAGAAAATCTGGGCGATACGAGCACCTTGCTCGACCCCGCCGTGGTCGAGGAGATAAAGAAGGGGAAGCTTTAGCCCCCGCCCAGCCGTCTGATTAATGTTGAATAACCACCTTTGTTCCAACGGGGGCCATCTTATACACCTCGTCCATGTCCTCGCATTTTAGCGAGACGCAGCCATTGGTCCAGTTCTGATACGCGTCGACTGCGTTGTCGTCATGGGGCCAGGTGCCATGGATGGCGATGCCGTTGCCGATCTTGGCGCTTCGGGGGATCAACCCTCTCGATTTCCGTTCGTTGAATTTGGCGACGTCAGAAGCCGTGGGATAGTCCAGGTCCATGATCTTGTCCCATTTTTCGTGCGGCCTTTTCGAAACGATATGATAAACGCCTTCCGGGGTCTTTCTGTCTCCCTGCACCATTTTGTCCTCGAGCGACTTTTCCCCAAACACGACGGGATAGGTGGCGTACCATCCGTCTCTGTCATAAAGCTGTAGCTCATAGCTGGATTTGATAACGACGATGTAGATGTCTCCTTCGGGCTGCCGGTGAAACCATCGCCGGCTGGAGCTGCGGTGATTTGCGTCCCGAAAAGACAAAAGGGTAAGTGCCAGGAGGCTGCTGAGGATTAATCTTTGGGAGGTCATACTTGGGCGGCTTTTAACCAATTTTGAACGTCCAATGTCCTCCCCTTATTTTACTTGTGAAGAAGTTTTAACATATGTGTAACGGGCTGGGGACGAAACAACCCTCAGCCCGTTGCCGATCAGGAAATTACCAGTTTCCCAGGCGGATTCCCACCGTATAGGGCGTCATATCCAACCCCTTGGCAAACATGCTCTTCGTAGCATAGGAACCATAGAGTTTCAGGATACCCAGCTGCAGCTCTCCGATATAGGAAATCTTCCAGTCTTCCATGTCGAAGTCGTCGAAGGTCTTTTCCTTTCCGTGAGCGGAGCTTTTGAACTTCTGACGCGAAGAATATTTATAACCGACACTGGCTCCGACGCTAAATCCAAAGTCTTGCCGGCGGTGTGGAGTAAAGTTGAAGTTTAGCAGGAAGGGAACGGTGACATAGTCGGCGGCCAGCTTGTTCTTGCTATAGCTGATCGTATCCATGATGACCTGGGTCGGCTTGGTCTTGAAACGGATGTCGTCTTCCCAGCGATAGTTGTTCAGCTCGATACCAAGTCCATACTTCAGATTGACAACGTGCTTGATCAGGTTGACGCGCTGCATAAAGATCCAGATGTTGACGTCGACAGACTTACCGCCGCGAAGCTTGAACCAATCCTTGGTAGAGCCGGGTGCGAAGGCCTGGGCGCTTGCCGAAGCGTAGTTGGTCTGGTCGCGGAAATTGGCGACGCCGATATCCACAATTCCCCAATTGGTGCTGACGTTGGCAGGATTATAGATACCGCGATGACGGGTGACGCTGACGTGCCTATCGGTATGGTAACGGGGGCCGCCGCTGCGGACGATCAACAAATTGCCCACGCGTATCGTGTCGCCTTTTTCGGAGTTGTTCTTTGTCGTGTCGGTTTGCGCCCAACCGGAAAGGGTAAAGATCATCCCTACCATAAGTAAAGCTACTCGGTTCATATTGCTGCTGTTTTAAAAATTGATTAGTTGACTGCTACCTGGAAAGCGTTGATCAACACTTCTTTCTTTCCTTCGCTATCGCTGTCCGCCGTTTTTCCGAGCGTGCGGGCCACTTTCCGGAAGAGGCCCCTCAGCTTGCTCTTGCTTGGCTGTGTCGGTTCGGAGGCAGTAGTGATGAGTTCTTCATTTTCTTCGTCTTCGGCCATCAGCGCCTGAGTGGCGAAAGAAGAGTGTTCCTTGGAAATATTCACGGTTTGAACGGCTGCAACGGCATCACTGGTCTTGACGGCCGGTTCTTCCGGCTTTTTCACCTCCGCTGTAATTACATTCTTGTTCTCGGGCACGGTGATCGTTGCTATCTCGACGGGTCCGCTTTCCTGTTTTTCAGGAAGGACAGGAACCGTCTTTGCCACAACCGCTTCTTCTTTTACACTCGTCTTCTTTTCTTTCTTAGGTGCTTCTGTAGGGTATAACGCAGCAGTCGTGGCAGGAGTTACAGCTGTCTCTTCTTTTTTAACAGGATTGTTGACAGGGGGGATAGGAAGGTTCTTTGCTACTTCGCGTGTATCGGTATGATGACCGCGCAACAAAAACAGCGCGGCTACGGCCAGAAGAACGGCCGCCGCACCGGCAAGGGTGCGGTAGAAGAAGATAACCCTCCTGTCTTTTTCTTTTTTATAAAGGAGGTCCTTGTCCGGAAAGACGATCATCCGATCCGGGTGGCTAACGGTTTTGCGCAGCTGCTCCAGCTCGATCTTTTTGGAAGGATGTTGGCGGACAAAATCTTCCACGAGGCTTCGGTCCTTAGGAATCAGCTCGCCATCGATATAGGAGAGGAAGTACTCGGTATAATTGTGTCCTGCGATGACGGAACTATCCACGCTCCGCAGCAGGGAATCGCGGTCCTCGAAGACGACCGTTGCATCCGGGTCTATCCGGCAGGAAAGCAGGGTTTCCCATTCGTCCTGCAGATCGGGATTCTCCGCCACCCATTGCTCCACTACCAGCCTGTCTTCCATCGACAATTCGTTGTCGACGTAGAGCAGAAAATATTCCTGGTAATTATCTCTTGTGATCATGATTCCTAAATTAAGTTTTCCAGGCTGACCAGGTAATTTTTTAACTGGAGTCGCGCCCGGTGTAAATAGACCTTTACCTGACTCTCATTGAGCCCGGTGATCTGTCCAATCTCTCCATAGGAATAGCCTTCATAGTCTTTTAACAGGACCAGTGAACGCTGGGTTTCGTTGAGTCTCGACAGCGCTTCTTCCAGCGTCTTTTTCAGCTGGTGCACGGGCTTGTCGTAGACCCGGGTCTCTTCGCGAAACTCGTCGCGAAGCTGCACGCGCTTAGTCTTGCGCAGGTGGTCGATCATCTGGTGGTAGGCGATGGTGAAAAGATAGGACTTGCTCTTCTCCACGTCTACGTTCTCCCGGTTCTTCCATAGCTTCTCGAATGCCGACTGCACCACATCCCTGGCATCCTCTTCTTGCCGAAGATTCTTCAGGATAAAGCGATACACGTTGTCCGCGTATAAACTAACACATTCATTGTATTCTCTCTCAGTCATAAGCAGATGCTATCCGGGCTCATTGACAAAAATAGGTTAATAACTACGACCAGCCTGGCCGAAAGAGCCGGTGACCCCCAGTAGTACGTACAGGGCAAAAGGAAAGTTACAGTAAAAGGGAGAAAAAGTTAACGCTTGATAATCAGCAAATTGCGGGTAATCGATTCCCAGAGGATGTATTCGGTCTGGGTCTTTTTACCTTCGCATTTGTTACCGCATTCGTTGGTGGTGGGGTCTTCCTGACGCGAAGAACGGGCGCGAACGTAGGAAAAGAGGCTGAAGCTCAGCGTGACCGCGAGGACCAGAAGGGATAATCGTATGTATACTCTCTGTTTCATTCAGCTTAGGAGCTTTCTCTTTCTATAACGAAGGTATAAATTTTTTGTTACAGATGGGCAAAAATTTACCCAGGCATGCTAACAGTTGATAGTTCAACTACTTACCTTTGCGCCCGGCCGGGCGGGAATACCTTGACTATCCTTTTGCCCGGAAACAACCCAAAAAAAGTAATTCTATGAACTCCTCCTTTGTGAAACGCATTGCTGCCGAGCTGGATGAGATTAAAGCCGCCGGCCTCTTCAAAAATGAACGCATCATCGCCAGCGCACAGGGCGCCGAAATCCTGGTCAATGGCCGTAAAGTGTTAAATTTCTGTGCGAATAACTATCTCGGTCTTTCTTCCCATCCAAAAGTGATCGCGGCGGCGCACCAGGCCGTCGATTCCAGGGGTTACGGCATGAGCAGTGTCCGCTTTATCTGCGGTACCCAAGACATTCACAAAGAGCTGGAGAATAAGATCGCTGCTTTCCTGGGCACCGAAGACACCATCCTCTATGCCGCCGCCTTCGACGCCAATGGAGGCGTTTTCGAACCCCTCTTCAACGACCAGGACGCCATCATCTCGGACGAGCTGAACCACGCTTCGATCATCGACGGCGTTCGTCTTTGCAAGGCGCAGCGCTACCGGTACAAGCACAACGATATGGCCGACCTGGAAGAGCAGCTTAAAGCCGCCCAGAATCTTCGTAGCCGCATCATCGTTACCGACGGCTCCTTCAGCATGGATGGAACTATCGCGCAGCTCGACAAGATCTGCGACCTCGCCGACGGCTACGACGCGATCGTGATGATAGATGAAAGCCATTCGTCGGGCTTCCTCGGCAAGACGGGCCGCGGAACACACGAACACTGCGGCGTCATGGGCCGGATAGATATTATTACGGGCACGCTCGGCAAGGCGCTCGGCGGAGCCAGCGGCGGCTTTACCAGCGGTAAGAAGGAAATTATCGAGATGCTTCGCCAGCGTAGCCGGCCGTATCTCTTCTCCAATAGCCTCGCACCTTCCATCACGGGCGCATCGATCGCCGTACTGGATATGCTGAGCGAAACTACCGAGCTTCGCGATAAGCTGGAATATAATACCAAGTATTTCCGCACCAAGATGACCGAAGCGGGCTTCGACATCAAACCCGGCGTTCACCCCATCGTTCCAATCATGCTTTACGACGCGGTGGTCGCACAGAATTTTGCCGCAAAGCTGCTCGAAGAAGACATTTATGCCATCGGCTTCTTCTTCCCGGTCGTGCCGAAAGGAAAGGCGCGTATCCGGGTTCAGCTGAGCGCGGGTCATGATCAGCAGCACCTGGACAAGGCTATAGCCGCCTTTACCAAGATCGGTAAGGAGCTTGGTGTTTTAAAATAAAAGTAGTCCTCTACAGGTTTACGCAAGCCACCATGCTGATCTCGATGTTCACGTTCTTGGGAAGCGTCTTTACCGCATAAGTTTCACGCGCTGGGAAGTCGCCGCTGAAATATTTACCATACACTTCATTCACCTCGCCGAAGAGAGACATGTCGCTGAGCAGGATCGTCGTCTTCAGCACGTGGTCGAAGGTTGCATTCGCGGCGGTGAGCACGGCTTTGAGGTTGTGCATGACCTGGTGTGTCTCGCTGACGATGTCTTTTGCTTCTACTTGTCCCGTAGCCGGATTGATGGCAACCTGCCCCGAGAGGAAGATAAAGTTGCCGGATTGTACGGCCTGGCTATAGGGGCCGATAGGAGCAGGTGCATTGGGGGTATTGATGATCTTTTTTTCCATGCGGCAAATATAATAATACCTTGTAGGTAAATTTGCCGGAAAATCCACAACAAAAGCTATGACAATTGTTGTTATAACGGAAGGACACAGCATCGAAGAGGTGATGACCTTCTTTCCTGCGCCAGGGAATGATTGGATCATCGTGAAAAAAGTAGAAGAGGCGCCCGGGGCAGACTTGTATATCGATCTGGATTTTGAGCTTCCCAACACAGCAGCACTTGCTCGCCTACTGCCCACACCTGTAATCGTAAATGCTGTGATTCTGACACTTAAAGAAATCGGCCAACCCTTTATCCGCATCAATGGCTGGCCAGGCTTTCTAAACAGACCCGTTCATGAGCTGGCGGTAGAAGACGAACAGCTCGCGAAAAAACTCCCCGCACTCTACGAAAAACTAGGCCGTACCTATCGTCTCGTTCCCGATACCCCCGGGATGATCGGCAGCCGAATCCTTGCTACTGTTATCAATGAAGCCTATTATACCTGGCAAGCCGACGTCAGCAGCCAGGAAGAGATCGATGTGGCGATGAAGCTCGGCACCAATTATCCGACCGGTCCTTTTGAATGGGGAAAGCAAATCGGATTGGAAAGGGTTACCGGCTTGCTTCAAGCGTTGAGTAAAACAAATGAGCGATACACTCCTGCAGACAGCTTGGTGAAGGCTGCCGAAGTTAAAATGTGATTAAAAAATGGCACTGATTTTAAATATAGACACCGCAACGGAGAAGGCTGGGATCTGTTTGGCGAAAGATGGTAAAACGCTGAGCCTCGCCGAGAATACAGCGCAGAAGGATCATGCTTCCTGGCTCCATCCGGCGATAGAGAAAATGCTCGGGGAGACGGGATATCACCTCGCCGATCTGAACGCAGTAGCGGTGGTTGCAGGCCCCGGATCTTATACGGGTCTGCGCGTTGGAATGGCCGCTGCTAAAGGCTTTTGCTATGCCCTTGGTATCCCGCTGATCACCGAGGATAAGTTAAGGATAATGGCATTTGCCGCCCACGAGCAGTACCCCCAGGCCGACCTGTTGTGTCCGATGATCGACGCCAGACGAATGGAAGTTTTTACCGCTATTTATGAAAAAGACCTGTCCCTTCTTCTTCCTTCAACGGCGATGGTAATCGATGAACATTCCTTCGAGGAGTATCTTTCAACCCGTCCGGTGTCGTTTTTGGGCGAAGGCAGCAATAAGTGTAAACCTATAATATCCTCACCCAACGCGGCTTTCATCGATGTCAAGGATCATGCCGGGTATCTGGGTATTCTGTCTTTTTTACGATATTCGCAAAACGAATTCACCGGTCTGGCGTACAGTGAGCCCGCTTATACCAAAGAATTCTACACTCATACAAGAAAATGACTATATCATCATATTAGCAAAATTTGAACATTTTTTTATGATTTGAGGTTCATAAATTTGCCCAGACCTGTCACGTATCTTCTTGAAATCCTTAAAACGGTAATCGCTCATGAGCTTAACGATGAACAATAATAGCTATTGGATGGTAGTAAATGCAGAGGGCTCCGAAGGTGCTCCTGTAAAAGTTGACTTTTTGAATCTGAAGAAAGGCGCTTTAATCCTGAGAGCCCTGAATCACAAACTCCGTCAGCAAATCATTCGTCTACTGGACGAAAACAAGAAACTCACCGTCACAGAAATCTACGTACATCTCCGCCTCGAACAGTCTGTCGCTTCCCAGCACCTGGCCATCCTTCGCCGCGCCGGTATCGTAAAAACACAGCGCGATGGGAAGTTTATCTATTACATTATCAATCATGACCGCCTCAGTGAGATCATGAAGTGTGTGGACGAACTGATCGATTAATCCAGCCTTGAATGTCGGCATCCTGACGAGACCCGCTCCGAAATAATGACTACTTTTGTGACAAACCACAAAGTAATGTTCATTAAGCAACTATACACGGGTTGTCTCAGCGAAGCAGCTTATTATATTGAGAGTGAAGGGGAAGCGGCTATCGTCGACCCCCTTCGCGACATCGACGCATATCTCAGGCTCGCCGGGGAACGGAACGCGACGATCAAATATATATTCGAGACCCATTTTCACGCCGATTTTGTCTCCGGGCACCTGGACCTGGCAAAAGCCACCGGTGCTCCTATCGTCTACGGACCGAAGACGGAAACCAACTTTCCCATTCATAAAGCGGTTGACGGTGAAGTCTTTAAGCTGGGTAATAGCACGATCGAAGTCCTGCATACGCCCGGCCATACCGTCGAGTCCTCCTGTTACCTGGTCCGCCAGGCCGATGGCAAGCCGGAAGCCCTCTTCACCGGTGACACTCTCTTCGTCGGCGACGTCGGTCGTCCCGACCTGAGCAGCGGCAACCTCAGCCGCGAGGAGCTGGCCTCGATGCTTTACGACTCCCTGCACTCCAAGATACTCCCCCTGCCCGACGACCTGGTCGTTTATCCTGCCCATGGCCCCGGCAGCAGCTGCGGGAAAAACCTGGGTCCCAGCACCTATAGCACCCTCCGGGAAGAAAAAGAAAGCAACTATGCCCTGCGGGCGCAGACCAAGGAAGAGTTTGTCAAAGCCGTCACCGACGGGCTGGACGCTCCCCCCAGCTATTTCTCCATCAATGCCCGGATCAATAAAGAAGGCTACGAAAGCCTGGACGGTGTCCTGGAGACGGGCCTCCGTTCGCTGGACCTCGCTTCTTTCAAAGAATGGATCCAGGAAAAAGACGCCATTCTTCTCGATACCCGCCGGTCCGACGTCTTTGTAGCGGGCTTTATCCCGGGAGCGATCAGCATTGGCCTGGATGGCAGATTTGCCGAATGGGCCGGAAGCCTGCTCCCTTTCAATCAGCCCATCGTCCTGGTGACCACACCCGGAGAAGAACGGGAAAGCGTCGTTCGCCTCGCCCGCGTCGGCTTCGACAAGGTACAGGGTTATCTCGAAGGCGGCTATGAGGCCTGGCAGCAAGCTGGCGAGCCCATCGACATGATCATCGACGTCGAGCCGGATGAGCTGGCCATGGATATCCCCTTCGACGACAACCTCGTGGTCCTGGACGTCAGAAGGGAAACCGAATTTGCAGACGGCCACGTAAAAGATGCCCTCAATATACCCCTGCAGGACCTGGTCGACCCGGGCAGCATGGCGAATCTCGAGGAGCAGCATAATATTTACGTACACTGCGGCGGCGGCTATCGCAGCATCATCGCTGCCTCCCTGCTCAAACGCCAGGGCATCCACAACCTCCGGAACGTTTCCGGCGGCTGGGGAAAGATCAAGGATCAGAAAGGGATCGAGATCATCAAAGAGAAAAGTATCTTGAACTAAGACGTAATTAAGACTTGTGGGGGGCTACGGTTTCCACGACCGCACGTTTGCCTTTCATCCGAAGCTCGGCGGTCGCTTCGCGAGCTGTGACTTTGGAAGGCTTTTCCGATGCAGCGCCCGACGCCCGGGCCAGGGTGCCGATGGTATCCAGGTTGACGATGCCGTTGCGAACGGCATACATCGCGAGACCGACCCTTGTCTTTACATTCAATTTTTCGAATAGGGCATCCCGATAGCCATCGATGGTCCGCGGACTTAGGTACATCCGGTCCGCGATTTCCTTATACGTCCACTCGGTACAAACCAGCTTCATAAACTCCAGCTCACGCTCGTTTAAGGCGAGGAGATGATGAACGCGATGTTCGGGTTCGTCGATGTGGCTGATGGTATGGATGAGCTTGCCCGTGACCAGGTCGGAATAATAAAAACCCTTTTCAATGACCGATTCGAGCGCCAGCTTCAGCTCCGCAGGCTCGATGTCTTTGAGGATATAACCCTTGGCGCCGTTCTTCAACATGCGGACGATCGCACTATCCGTATCGTACATGGACAGCGCCAGGACCTTGATTTCCGGGTAATGACGCTTGAGCCAGCAGGCGGTCTCGTAGCCATCCATATCCGGCATGTTGATGTCTAGTAAGATGATGTCGGGACGGCGGGAATGCGCGAGCTGTTGGATCAGCTCTCTTCCTCCACCCGCTTCGAAGAGAATATCGTATTGACCAAAACTGCGAATCAGTCCGGCAAGTCCGTTACGAAGAAGTATGTGGTCGTCGACCAGTACCACTCCAGGTTTAGAGAATGTCATCCGGTTGTAGGTTTAGGTTTAGGAAGTTCCAATAGGGAATCATACGCACGACTTTTATTTTATTAGTCGTTGTTACAGCTAATCAGGAAACCAATACGAGTGTAGAGTTGGATCTGGGACTAGATTAATACCGGGTAAGATCAATTTATCATGTGACGCGGGTAGAGGATAGGCTTTAGGTCTTGCACCTAGTTGACTATAGTAAATGTATTACAATTTTCCCGAATGCCACAAGTTTATGGCGCATTATTTTCGGGACTTTCATCTATCCATAACGGTGCGTACTCTTCCTTCCACTCCTTCTTCCATCGTTTGTGGCTCCATAAGTAGGCGTCAGGCTGAGCGCGGATTCCGTCCTCCAGTAGACTTCTGTAAAGACGAGTCAGCTCTCCTTCGGGTAGACTGGCCGGGTCATCGGAAAGTGTTTTGAGCTCGGCCCGATAGTACCCCCGCCTGGTCTTGTAAATTCGCGCGAATACGGCGGGTATATTGGCGATACGCGCACCCCGTTCCGGCGTCCGGACGAAGGGGGTCGGCCTGCCGAAGAAGTTGAGCCAGTAGGAGCGCTCGGGGCCCGAGGGCGCCTGGTCGGCTACAAGCGCCAGCATATATTGGCTGTTTCGATAAGGAAGGATGGCCCGTTGCATATTGGTCGCCGGCAGGAGCACGGTACCCGTCCGCCCGCGCAGGTGGAGGAAGAGACGCTCGAAGACTTTATTCTCCAGCGGCATATAGATCACGATAAAGGTGTAGGACGTATCAAGGGGTACGGCAACATTGGCGATTTCCCAGTTGAAAATATGCCCCATGTGCAGCTGGACCTTCTTTCCCTGGGCGTAATAATGTTCCAGCAGCTCGGGATTATCCAGGACGAAACGCTTGCGGAGAAAAGCCCTGCTTGCCGATAGCAGCTTGATCGTTTCGATAAAGCTATCCGTAAAGTTCCGGTAGAACCGCCGGGCGATCGCCCTTCGCTCGCTTTCTGTCTTTTTCGGAAAGGCGATCAGCAGATTGGAAAGGACCACCCCCCGCCGGTAGCGGATCACAAAATACAACAGCAGGGCAAGCCCATCCGATAACCCATACAAAAACCACATCGGCAGGAGCGAAATCACATACAAAAGTCCGTATGTTATGTAATACATTACCCTCAGTTGATCCAATTTTTCTCTTCCTGCTCGCGATGATGCAGGTCGATCTTGACATGAAATTTGTTTCGCAGGTGTCGGGCCAGGGCGTCTGCTGCATAGACACTCCGATGCTGACCTCCCGTACAACCGAAATTGACGGAGAGACTTTCGAAGCCCCTTTTGATATAGTCTTCTACGGAGATGTCGACAATATTGTAAATGCTGTTGAGGAATTCTGGCATCCGCGTCTGCTGCTCGAGAAAATCTTTGACCGGCTTGTCCCTCCCGGTCTGGCTCTTGAACTCCGATATGCGCCCCGGGTTTAGGATGCCGCGGCAGTCGAAGACGAATCCACCCCCGTTCCCACTCTCGTCTTCGGGTATCTGTTTCCGATAGGAGAAGCTGCTGATATGAACCACGAGCGGCGTTTGCTCCGTAGCCTGTATGGGCTCGAACCGGCTGACGACCTCGTCCTGCACCATCAGGCCCAGCAATCGCTCGAACTCGGGGAGGACGATGCCCACCTGCTTGTTCCCCAGGAACCACTTGAAGTTCCGAAGGGCCAGCGGGATGCTGATCAGGAAGTGCGCCTTCCGTTCGAAAAGTCCGCGAAAGCCATAGGCCCCAAGCACCTGCAGAAGACGTATCAGGACGTAGCCGTTGTATTGGCTGACAAAACGGTTCCTGTCGATCTTCTTATCCAGGATTGTCTCCACGTTATCCATATAATATTCGAGCAGGCTATCCTTCCATTCGTCGGACAGCTCGGCCTTGGCCTGCCAGAGCATCGAAGCCACATCGTATTGCAGGGCTCCCTTCATCCCGCCCTGATAGTCGATGAAGTGCACCTTCCCGCCGCTGATCATGATGTTGCGGCTCTGAAAGTCGCGGAACATAAAATACTTGTGGTCTACGTGCGTAAGATAGGTGCTCAGCGCTTCGAAGTCGTCGATCAGCTTCTCCTTGTCGTAAGGGATCTGGAGCGTGTCCAGGAAGTAGTATTTGAAATAGAGCAGGTCGCTGAGAATGGCCTGTTTCCCGAATTCACGGCTGGTGATGGCCCAGTCGTAGTCGAGGCCGCTGTCGCCCTGGATTTGCAAACGGGCCAGCTCCCGCAGGCTCTGCTGAAATAGGGCGTATACCGCGTCGTTGTGTCCTTGCTTCTCGAGCTCATTGAGCAGCGACGTATCGCCGAAGTCTTCCTGTAAATAAATGGTATTGGCCTCGTTGACGGCATAGATGGCCGGCACCGGACAACCCCGGGCTAAGAAATGACGGCTATAGTGGATAAAAGTCTTGTTCTCGCGTACGTTGTCGTTATAGGTGGCGATATAGGAGCCCGCACCCGTCCGGATACGGAAATAGATACGGTTGCTGCCCGACTGTGGAATCTTCTCCATTTCTGTGATGGAAACGCCGGGATTGGTAGCGGAAAAAAGTTCCTTTATGCTGTCGATGATAGATTGCATGGCCGGTAAAGATAAAGAAAAACGCCTATTGGGAGGCTCCGCTGACGCGCTGTTTCTCGTCTTCTGCGCCCGACTGGTGGCGGCGGGCGGCCTTGACCTGCTTGTTCCCCAGGCGGTAGCTGAAGTAAAGCTTTAGCTGCCGGCTTTCATATCCCCCCGTCGTCCTGATGTATTGCCCGGCGAAGTTGCTCGTAGCCGTCCAGTGCAGGGTGTTGAAAATGTCGGTGACCGAAATCTTGGCCGTCGCGTTGCCCTTGAAGAGCGTCTTTTGAAGCCCGGCATCCAGGTTCCACATCGACCGCGCCTGGAGCGTGGCCTGCCAGATATTGGGAGAGACGTAGTATTGCGTCAGCTGGCCGGTCCAGCCGCCTCCCAGGCGGAAGCTGTGCTGGGTATAAATGGTCGTGTTGAAGACGTTCAGGTTGATTACCCGGCCCGCTCCGAAATTGGCCTTATTGACCGAATAGAAGCCGGTGACATTGAGGAAGGCGCTGTACCACTTGTATTCGAACGGGTAGCTGATATTCAGGCTGGTGATGTCCTGTGTCGCCAGGTTCTTCCGGGAGATGACCGCCTTGGAGGCTTCCGTCGTGTCCACCAGGGTGGTGGAAAGGTCCTTGACATGACTATAGTTCAGGACGGCGGTCAGCTTGTAGGCATACGTAAAGGTCAGACCGACGCTATGTGTATACTGTGGCCGGAGCAGCGTATTCCCTTTTGCAAAGGTATAGTCGTCGATCTTGAATTCGAAAGGATTCAAGTCCTGGTAGGCAGGGCGGTCGATCCGCCGGCTATAGTTGAGCGTCCACTGCCGCATCGGGTCCTTGTTGTAAGTGATCGACGCGCTGGGAAAGAGGTCCGTATAGTGGCGCGTAAAGGCGGAGTCATAGGTTTGAAAGGTCGAGACTCCGACGGCCGGCTTGTACCCGGTGGACCGGCCTTTCGAGTTGGTATTCTCTGCCCGCAGCCCGCCTTGTATGATCCAGCCCTTCAGCGTCCTGTTATAGCTGGCGTAAAGGGCGTTGATATTTTCCTTGTAGTCGAAGTAGTTGCTGCGCAGCGTATCCAGCATTTTCTGCTGACCATTGACGTCGAATTCGCGGAAGTCGTTTCCGCTGGTGACGTAGGATGACTTGGCGCCAAAGCCCAGCCGCCCTTTTAGAAAATTCTGCTCATAGTCCCCTTTCAGGCTATAGATATGGATATCGGTCGGAGAGAGAATTTCGTAGTTGTTGCTGTAAAGATGTTTGCCGACCGAATCGAAATAGTCGTTGGGCTGGTACTGATCGCTGCGGAGACGATAGAGGCCGTAGTCTGCGTCGAAACCCAGCTGATGACCGCTGCTGTCGGCGTACCGGTAGTTGATGTTCGCGTTGAAGTTGTTGTTGTGCCCGTCCGTCCGGCCGTTGGCTTGTAGAATCCTGGCCGTCGCATTGGTCGGAATATAGACGATGGGTGTGGCGCTCGTGGTTTGGATGCCGTTGTCGGCGATAGAGCCATTGACAACGACGCCGATGGAGTTCCTTGAATCGAGGCTGTAGTCGAAGCCGGCTTTGTAGTTGTGGCTGTTGCTGGTCGTGATCAGGTTGGTCCGCTGCAGGAAGAAGGTGTCCAGCTGCCGCCGTTCCATGGTGGCGTAAGTTTCGTTGATCGAATGCCGGTAGCTGTAGTCGCCGAAAATATTGATGTCCTTGTTCCGGTAGTTGAAGGAAGCGGCGCCATTGTACTTGGCATACGTGCTGATATTATAGCCGCCGCTAAGCGTGGCGTTCGTTCCGAAGGCCTTGTTCTTCTTCAGCCGGATATTGATGATGCCCGCATTTCCTGCCGCGTCGTACCGGGACCCTGGATTGCTGATGATCTCGATGGATTCTACCGAAGACGACTGGAGGTTCTTTAGATAATCGGCAAGACTGTTTCCCGATAGATACGTCGGGCGTCCGTCCACATAGATCTGTACGCCGTTCTTGCCGTTTGCGCTGATGGTGTTGTCTTTGTCGATGACAACCCCGGGCGCCTTTCGTAGCAGCTCCAGGGCGTCCTCGCCCACACTGTTGATATTGCCTTCCACATTCAGGATCAGCTTATCGGATTTTACCTCCAGGAGGGGTCTGCGGCCGGCAACGACGGCTTCTCTAAGCTCGCGGGATGCGTGTGACAACGGAGCCGCCGGCGCATGGATGATCCCTTCCGTCCTTACTTCGAAGACGGCGGAGCTGCGGGGAATATAACCGATGTGCGAAATGAAAATGAAATACTCGCCGGGTGAGACAGCCGAAAATTCATATTGCCCGTTTGCGTCCGAAATGCTTAGCTTTACTAGAGAGGAGTCTTTATTTTTTTTAAGTGAAACCGAAGCTCCGGCTAATGGTTTACCTTGATCGTCGTTTGTGAAACCGGTTATTTGCTGGGCCGCAGCTCGTTCATAGGATAAGATAATCAATAGGAGTAGAGGTATAATTCTCATGTGCGTTATAGGACTTTAAGGTTAAGGACAAATTGTCCTTTTTCGAAAGGCAATTTAATTTACAAATTTTAGTGATGAAAAATTTCTTGAGGTAAACGGAAAAAATTAATCTGTGAATGGTATAATTTTCCGCATCAGTTCGTGCAACTAAATGGATTATATAAGGCAATATAAGAGTTTTATCAATAGTCACTACTTGAATAGTGCTATCCGTATCACAGTGGGAATTACCCTTCCCGCAATTTTGTTAAGCTACTTTAACAATCTCTCCGCAGGAGTCGTCCTTTCGATCGGCGCGATGTGCGTAGCCAATACGGACAATCCAGGTCCGATCCATCATCGCCGCAATGGAATGATCGCCTGCGTCCTGATCATCTTCCTCGTCACGCTGCTGATCGGCTGGGCCTCGGGCTCGCATACCGCGACGGGCTGTCTCGTCTTTATCTTCTGCTTCGTCTTCTCGCTGATGAGCATCTACGGCAACCGCGCCAGCTCCATCGGCGTCAATGCGCTGCTGGTGATGGTTCTCAATATCGATCGTCCGCACCATGGCTGGGATATCCTCATCAACGCCGCCTATGTGCTGGCCGGCGGCATCTGGTATACCGTGCTCAGCTTACTGCTGTATAGCTTCCGTCCCTACAAGCTGGTCCAGCAGGCGCTGGGAGACTGCGTTCACGCTACAGCAGGATACCTGCGGATCAAGGCTTCTTTTTATTCGCGGGAAGTGGACTACGACAAGAGCTACCGGCAGCTGGTAGACAGCCAGGTGTCCATACACGAGAAGCAGGACCTGGTACGTGAGCTGCTCTTTAAAAGTCGCAATATCGTACAGGAATCCACCCACATAGGCCGCGTGCTGCTGATGATGTTTCTGGACACCATCGACCTTTTCGAACGGATCATGACCTCGCAGCAGGACTACGAGCAGCTGCATCGTTTCTTCGACGACAGCGAATTGATGGAAGACTGCCGCAAGCTGATCCTGGAGCTGGCCTCCGAGCTGGACGAGATCGGTATCGCTCTCATGAGCGGCAAACCGTCGGAGGAAAGCGCCCGCTTGTCCATCCATATCCGTGAAGTACGGGAGTCCTTTAGCCGGTATCGGGACCGCTATCGCACGGCAGAGAACGTAGAAGGCTTCATCGGGCTGCGCAATATCCTGGACAGCATCGAGGACATCGGAGACCGGCTGCATACACTCCACGGCTATACGACCTATGACCGCAAGCTGAGCAAGAACTTCCGGTCCGACCTGGACTATGAGGACTTCGTTTCCCACGAGGACGTCAGCTATAAGCTCCTGCTCGACAACCTGACGATAAAGTCGAACGTCTTCCGTCATTCCCTTCGCGTCAGCATCGCCACGCTGGCGGGTTATATCATCGCCGGCTTCCTGCCTTTTGGTCACGGCTATTGGATCCTGCTCACGGTCATCGTGATCCTAAAGCCCATGTATAGCCTTTCCAAACGACGCAATTTCGAACGCCTGATGGGGACGCTCGCGGGGGCGCTGGTCGGGCTATTGATTCTCTATTTTATAAAAGACCCCAGGGTCCTCTTCGTGCTGATGATCCTCTTTATGATCGGCACCTATGTCTTTATCCGGACCAACTACCTGGTCTGCGTGACCCTGATGACGCCCTATGTGCTTCTGCTCTTCCATCTCCTCTACCCAACCGACTTCCGCACCATTCTCTCCGACCGCGTCATCGATACCATCATCGGCTCCGCCCTCGCCTTCCTGGCCAATATCCTGATCATCCCTTCCTGGGAGCACGAGCGGATCACCGACTATATGACGGCAGCCCTCGAAGCCAATGCCGCCTATTTCCGGGACGTGGCCAGCGCCTTTCTCGGCAAGCCGGCTTCGGTTCATCAGTATAAGCTGTCGCGGAAGCAGGCATTCGTGGCCCTGGCCAATCTCTCCGACGCTTTTGGCCGTATGCTCAACGAACCTCGGCGCCAGCAGAAGAAGATTACCGAAATGCATCAGTTTGTCGTCGCCAACCACATGCTGACCTCGCATACGGCGACCCTCGCATATTATGTAGGACGTCTCGCCGCCAGGCACGGCGACCCCGCCTATCGGCCGCTCGTCGACCATATCGACTGTCTTCTTGGAAAGTCGGTAGCGATCCTACAGGACAAAGAGCTGCCCGAACCCTCGACCGCGACAAAGGAGGATCTGCGGCTGCTCAACGACCGATTGAATAAATTGATGGAGCAACGAAAGGCGGAATTGGAAGGACGGGTAACGACGGGCGAAGACACGCGCAAAGAGCTGTCGGAATTCAAACCCATGGCCGATCAGTTCAACTACATCCTGAAAGACGTGTCGGAGATAGAAAAGCTCAGCACACCGCTGCACGTAGGTCTTACCAGCGAACAGGAAGTGGGGTATACGCCTTTATTTTGACGCCACCACTTCCCGGAGCTTTTGCACCAATTCTGTTTTTGTGATCGGCACACCCATAATTTTGTGATAACCCTTTGCATCGATGAGGAACTGGTCGCGGATGATCTTGATCAGCTGTCCGTTATTGATCTCTGGGATCAGGACGTGCTTGAAGCTGCGGAGCATCTGGCCCAGGTTGGCCGGGAAAGGGCGAAGGTAACGCAGATGTGCATGTGAAACGGAATGCCCTTCGCGCTGCAGCTCGGACACCGCGCTCTTGATGGAGCCATACGTGCTGCCCCAGCCCAGCACCAGCACGTCGCCGCTTTCGGGGCCGCTGTCCAGCTTTTGGGCAGGAATATGATCCGCTATGCGGGCTATTTTCTCTTCTCTGATCTTTACCATCAGCTGATGGTTTTCGGGGTCATAGCTGACGTTCCCCGTGACGTTCTGTTTTTCCAGACCGCCGATACGGTGCTCGAGACCCGGCGTGCCGGGGATCGCCCAGGGGCGGACCAGCTTTTCGTCGCGGAGATAGGGCTGGAACTTATCCTCTCCTTCCCCCAGCTCCGTCTTGAATTTTACCTCGATGGGCGCAAGGTCCGCGCTCTTCGGGAACTTCCAGGGCTCTGCGCCGTTGGCGATATAGCCGTCGCTCAGGAAGATCACCGGCGTCATATGGTGTACTGCGATCCGGGCCGCTTCATAGACCGCTTCGAAGCAGTCGCTGGGCGTCGAGGCCGAGATGACGGGCATGGGACATTCTCCGTTACGGCCATAATAGGCCTGCAGCAGGTCGCTCTGCTCGGTCTTGGTCGGCAGACCCGTAGAAGGACCGCCTCTTTGCACGTCGCAAATTAACAGGGGGATTTCCAGCATAACGGCCAGACCCATTGCCTCGGACTTCAGGGCCATACCGGGTCCCGAGGTCGTCGTCACACCCAGCGAGCCGCCGTAGGCAGCGCCGATAGCCGAAGTGATGCCGGCGATTTCGTCTTCCGCCTGGAAGGTCCGAATGCCAAACGACTTGTGACGGCTCAGCTCGTGCAGGATGTCGGACGCGGGAGTGATGGGATAGGTGCCGAGGAAGAGCGGCAGACCGCTTTTCTGCGAGGCGGCGATCAGGCCATATGCGAGCGCCTGGTTGCCCATGATCGACCGATAGACGCCGGGCGCCATCTTGGCCTTTTCTACCGTATAGGTCGTGGTAAAGGTCTCGGTCGTATCTCCAAAATGATAACCGGCCTGTAATGCCTTTATATTGCTTTCCAGGATCTCCGGCTTCTTGCCAAACTTATCGGTCAGGAACTGGATCGTGTTCTCCATGTTCCGGTTATACATCCAGTATAGGAAGCCCAGGACAAACATATTCTTTGCCCGGTCCTTTTCCTTCGTACCCATCTGGATCTCCTTCAGCGCTTCCCGGGTCATCTTGGTCACGTCCATGCGGATGACGGTATAGCTCTCCAGGGAATTATCCTCGAGGGGATTATGTCCGTCGGGGTAGTTGGCCAGGCGCAGGTTCTTGCTGTCGAAGCCTTCGGTATTGGCGATGATCTTTCCACCCTTCTTGAGGCCCTTCAGGTTGGCCTTGAGGGCGGCGGCGTTCATGGCCACCAGCACGTCGCATTCGTCACCGGGGGTAAATACTTTATCGCTCGAGAAACGCAGTTGATAGCCGCTGACCCCGGGAAGGGTGCCCTGGGGGGCCCGGATTTCGGCCGGGAAATCAGGGAAGGTCGCGAGGTCGATACCCAGGAGGGCAGTATTATTAGTGAATTGACTTCCAGTTAATTGCATGCCATCGCCGGAGTCTCCGGCGAACTTGATGACGACGTCTTGAAGAACCTCTTCTTTTCTGTTCATGGGGGGCAAAGTTACACCATTTTGGAGTCTGCCCTTGTCGATATAAGGAAAAAGCTACTCGTAGCGCAGGGCTTCGATCGGGTCCAGCCGGGAAGCCTTTTGCGCCGGATAGTACCCAAAAAACACGCCCGTGACAAAACATACCAAAAAGGACAAAACAATCGAGTATTCGGTCACCAGTGTCGGCCAGGATAGAAATATCGTGACCAGCCTGGCCGAAGTAATCCCCAGGATTACGCCGATGATCCCTCCGGTGATGCTAATGAGGATGGCCTCGGTCAGGAACTGTAAAAGTATATCCATTCCCCGCGCCCCAATCGACATCCGGAGCCCAATTTCCTTGGTTCGCTCCGTTACCGACACATACATGATATTCATAATGCCGATGCCGCCTACCAGCAGGGAAATACCCGAGATGACCGCCAGCAGGACGGTCAGCAGCTGGCTGGTGGAGCTAAAGGTGTTGATCAGCTCCTGCATGGTCCGAACGGCAAAATCATCGTCGTCCGTCGCCTTGAGCCGGTGCGTCGTGCGCAGGATGTCCGAGATTTCGGTGGAGGCGGCCGTCGTGGAATTTTCGTCCACCGCGGAAGCATAGATATTCTGGAGGTAGATAGTCGAGAGAATCCGTCGCTGGACCGTCGTAAACGGCGCGAGGATCACGTCGTCCTGGTCCTGTCCGAAGGCGCTTTCCCCTTTGGCCGTCAGGGTGCCGATGACCAGCATGGGGACTTTTCCGAAACGGATATATTTTCCAATTGGGCTTTCGCCATTGGGGAAGAGGTTGGTGACGACCGTTTGACCAAGCAGACAGACTTTATTTTGCGACTGGACGTCCCGGTCGCTAAAGGAGATGCCGTCTTTGAGTGGCCACTGCCGGATGATATCGAGATACTGGGGATTGACGCCCTGGATCTGGGTGGGCCAGTTATTGTTGCCGTAGATCGCTTGTCCGCGAGAGCTTGCGAGCGGCGTGACGGCGCTGAGGTGCGGGGCGCCGCGCTGTAGCGCCTTTACGTCGTCCAGGGTAAGACTCTGGACCGTCGAGGCGTCGAGACGGGCCCCGGCGGAGATGTTGCTGTTGGGCCGGATGATGATCATGTTCGACCCCATGCCGGACAGCTGCTGCTGGATGCTTTGTTTGGAGCCCTGTCCGATGGCGACCATCGCAATGACCGAAGCCACGCCGATGATGATGCCCAGCATGGTCAGGAAAGCTCTGAGCTTGTTTCGCTGCAGGGCTTTCAATGCAATGCGGAGAAGATTCAAGAAGCTCATGGCAATATTATTTTAATAGTCTTCCGATTTTGGCAAAGAAGCTAATACGTCCTTTGCCGACTTCCGGTTTTCGTTAACGCTGTCTTTCATCACCTTTCCATCCCTTAACATAATCGTTCGGCTGCTAAACGAAGCGATGTCCGGTTCATGGGTAACAAATACAATAGTCTTCCCCTGCGTATTCAATTCCTGGAACAGCGCCATGATGCTATAAGAGCTTCGTGAGTCGAGGTTCCCCGTCGCCTCATCCGCCAGGATCATCACCGGCTCGTTGACGAGGGCGCGGGCGATCGCCACGCGCTGCTGCTGGCCGCCCGACAATTGATTCGGCGTATGGTCCAGCCGGTCGCCGAGGTTGACGGCCTGCAGCGCCTTTACAGCTCTCTCCCTTCGCTCCTTCGCGCTGATCTCGGGATTATACATCAACGGCAGCTCTACGTTTTCGAGTGCAGAGGTACGGGGCAGCAGGTTATACGCCTGGAAGACGAATCCGATCTTGTGATTCCGCAGCCTTGCCAGCTCATTGCGGCCCAGCTTTCGTACGTCTACTCCATCCAGCAGATAAGTCCCATCCGACGGCTTGTCCAGACAGCCGAGCGTATTGAGCAGGGTCGTCTTCCCCGAGCCGCTGCTGCCCATGATGGTGATGAACTCGCCGGCGACCACGTCGAAGCTCACGCCTTTCAGTGCCTTGACGACTTCGGAGCCCATCCGGAACTCGCGCTTGATGTCCTTTAATTCCAATATTTTTTGACTGCTCATGGATTTTGATTTTACCGGCCTCCTCCTCCACCGCCACCGCGACCACCACCTCCTCCTCCACCTCGGCCGCCACCGCCGCCACCTCCACGCCTTGCCGGCATAAAGGGACTTCTTACGGGTCCGGCAGCCTTAGCTTCGGCTTCCGTTTCGGCGCCGGTGATCACTTCGTCGTCCTCGCTCAGACCGCTCAGGATCTGTACCTGCGTATCGTTGTTCAGTCCCGTCATGACTTTCTTCTCGACCAGGCTATCGCCGATCTTCACCCATACGAAGGCCGGGGTGCCGGTATTCGAAGCCGTATCCAGCTGCTTGGCGGTCGTGTCTTTCCGGTGCCTGGGCGGCGCGGTAGGACCGGCGGCCGAAGACCGGCGTGCTTCTCTGCGCACTTCCCGCTCCGCATTCGTATCGGGAACCATCTTGAACTGTTTCAGCATCGAGGAATCCGGCTTGAATTTAATCGCCTTGGCTGAAATCAGCATGGCGCTGTCGATCTCCCGGGTGAAGACGAAGATATTCGCCGTCATCCCCGGCTTGAGCTTGAGGTCTTCGTTCGGCGCCGTGATCAGCGTGGAATAGGTGACGACGTTGGCCGAGACGACGGGCTCCAGCCGGATTTGATTGACCGTTCCGTTAAAAGAAATATCGGGATAGGCGTCTACCGTAAAAGCCGCGCGCAGACCCGTCCGCACTTCGCCGATATCGGCTTCCGACACGGCCGCCTGCACCTGCATCTTGCTGATGTCCTTGGCGATAATAAAGAGGGTAGGTGTATTGAAGCTCGCGGCAACGGTCTGACCCACGCTTACGTTACGGGTCATCACGATGCCATCCACGGGCGAATAGATGCTGGCAAAGGAGAGATTCTTCACCGCCGCGTCCACCTGCGCCTGTACGCTCTGCACCTGGGCCTTGGCGCCGAGGTACTGGTTTTGCGAGTTTTCGAAGTCGGCCTTGCTGATGGCGCCCGTATTGAAAAGCAGGGTCTGGCGGTCGAACGTGCTCTTCTGATAGACCAGCGCAGCCTTGGCGACTTCCAGGTTGGCGCGGAACTGATTGACCTGGGCTTCGAAGAGAGACTTGTCCAGTTCTGCCAGCAATTGTCCCTTGCGAACCTTGGCGTTGAAGTCCGTATAGATCGCCTTGATGGTCCCGGATACCTGCGAGCCGACCGATACCGTATCGACGGGCTGTACCGTGCCCGTGGCCGTTACACTCTTGGAGATATAACCGGTCTTCGGCCGTTCCGTCTGCAGGACCAGGGGCTTCTCCTCCTTCCTAAACCGAAAATACCAGATGGCTACGCCTGCCAGCAGGATTACGATAATGATGATAACCGCTCTGAATTTGCGCATAACAAAGGACATTTATAATTTGACAGCTATTCCCATGTAGAAATCATAGATCTTGATACTCAGGGCCGAATTGTACTTCGCCTGTACATAGACCTGGAAGGCCTGCGTGTACAGGGTCTTCTGCTGCAGGTAGTCGACGATATTGGACGCGCCGACCTTCAGCTGCTCCCCGGCGATACGGAAGCTCTCCTGGCTGGCCCGAAGGCCTTCGACGGCTGCGTCATACTGCCCCTGGGCATTTTGCACATTGATATAAGCCTGCTCGATCGTCTGCGCCAGGACGGTCTGCACGTTCTTCAGGTTTAGCTTCGACTGCTCGATTTCGATCTTGGCATTCTCCACGTTGGTCTTTACCACCCTCCGGGTGAAGATGGGAATGGACAGCGTAAGCCCTACCTGCTGAAAGAAGTTATTGTCCACCTGTTTGAAGTAGTCGCTGTTGTTGTTGTTCGAGTAGCCGCTGGATAGGCTGCCCGAGGCCGTTAGGATGGGCAGATAGCCCGCCTTTGCCTTCAACAGGTCGTAGCGCGAAATCTCGATGCCCAGCTGTCCGTTCTTGATTTCCGGCCGGTCGCGCAGGGCGATGCCTTCCACCGTCTCGAGGGAAGCGATAGCTTCTTTGGAAACGACCGTATCGGGACTGACGATGTCGAAGGTATCTTCGATGGGAAGCTGCAGCAGCTGTTTCAACGTCAGCTTATTCTGACGGACGGCGCTGCGCGCGGTTACGAGGTTGTATTTATCCGTCGCGCTCTGCGCTTGTAATTCGATATAAGCATTGCGGGCAATGCTTCCGGCTTCATATTGCTTCCGGCCCTGTTCCACCTGGGCCAGAGAAGTATTGACCAGGTCTTCTACATAAATGACGTTTTCTTTGGCCAGCAGGATATTCAGATAGGCTTGGACGATCTGTAATGTGATATCGTTCTCGCTTTGCAGGATATTCAGATTGGCCGACTCGATCAATAAATTCTTTTGCTTGATATCGTTGCTTATGGCGCCGCCATTGTATAGGATTACCTGTGAAGAAAGCGAGAGGCTGTTGGAAAATGAAGACTGTGTCTGGAAACCGCCTACTACCGGGTTGGCATTCTTGCTGTGTGTATAGGTAAGACCTACGCCCCCGTTCAGGTTGGGCTCGCGGGCTGCCCGGGACAAGAGGTAATTCTGTTCGGCCGTCTTGGAGGAAAGACGCAAGCTGTTGAGCTGGATGTTATTTTTCTTTGCGTAGTCCAGACAGGCCTGGAGATCCCAGTGGGCCGGACGCGGACCCCGGACGGTGTCCTGCGCCCCGGCGCGGATGGCAAACAATCCCAGGCTGATGCTAATGAACACGATTGATCGTAAGAACATATGTTCCCGGTTTAGGTGACCTGTGTTACAAAGGTGAGGCCATATTGGCCTTTCATTCGCCCATTCCTATAAAAATAGGCTTTTATTCGCCGATATAATCCCTCTACACGCCCATTCCGGGGGGGCTGTGGAATTTACGCAACACTTTAAAACGAAGAGGCCGCCCATATGGGCAGCCTCTTCGGAACTTCTTTGGGCAGCTTATTTTACGGCGGGCAGCACGAGGCCGTTGACCGCGCTCTTCTGCGCCGCCATTTTTTCTACGTCTTCCGACTTACGCGGAGCCTGCCAGGAGAGCAATTCGAATTTGTCCTTGCCGATCCGAACGTCGTCTTCTATCCTAACTCCAATGTCCCACCACTTTTTATCGCAAGGACTGCCCGAAGGAATATAGATCCCGGGCTCGACCGTGATCACCATATTCTCTTTCAGGCTCTGCCCGTAATTACCCATGTCGTGTACGTCCAGCCCGAGGAAGTGCGAACAGCCGTGCGGATAATACTGACGTACCTGGGACTTCTCTTTTATGACACCCAGCTTTATCAAGCCATCGGCCAAAACTTCGGTAGCCTTCTTGTTCAGTTCTTCGAAAGGAACGCCTTCGTGGCACAACAGGAAGACGGCTTCCTGCGCCTGATAGACGAGGTCGTAGATGGCCTTCTGTTCGGGATTGAACTTGCCCGTTGACGGCACCGTGCGGGTGACGTCCGCAGAGTAGCCGTGATATTCGGCGCCGATATCCATCAGCACCATGTCCTTCCCGAAGTTTACCCGGGCGTTTTCTTCATAGTGCAGGATACAGCTATTGGCGCCGCCGCCGGAGATGGAAGGGTAACCGACGTATTCGGCGCCCAGCTTCTTGTGCACGTATTCCTGCAATCCCGCCAGCTCGGCTTCGGACATACCGGGCTGAATGGCCTTCATGACTTCGGCGTGCGCAATGCTGGAGATGGAAACTGTCTTGCGCATCAGTTCCATTTCTTCAGGTGTCTTTATCTCGCGCAGTGATGCGATCATCTTACTGTAGAGATAGGTATTCCATTTGAGGGTGGCGAACTTTTGCTTGAACGCGGCGAGACCGTCGGCGTCCTTGACGTTTGCGAGGGCGGTGACCCATTCGTTGTTGCGCAGCTTCTCGCTGGCTTCGCGCTGCTTGTTGAGGAACTCGATCAGCCGGGGTAGATTGGCCGCAGTTGCCCGTTCCGCGATGTTGCCCAGCAGATCATAGACCGATGCATCGTAATCGGGAGGAAGCGCAGCCTTCTTCTTAAAGGCCTGCATCAGGTCGTAGAGGTCGGCGGGGTCGCCGTTTTCGTCGTGTACATCGTCGGGCAGACCGGCGAAGAGGATTTGACTATAGGAAGACAGGTCGACAGGAAAGTTCTTGAACTCGCTGCCGTTATAGACGTGGTCGAAACCCAGCTCGCTCTTTACCTTCTCGACACCCAGCCGGCGGCCCGTCCATTGTTCGGCCTGGGGGTTTCGCTGCTGGATGAAAAACAGCTCCTTGTACGTGCTTCCGTCCGCGGCCTTCTGCGCTTCCTTGAAGATCAGCAGGACGGCGTGCGGCTCCTTATAGCCGGAAAGATAATAGAGGTCCGGGTTGGGATGATAAGGATAGGAGACGTCGTTGCTGAAGGTTCGCGTGGGATAGGCGAAGATAACCGCCACAGAGCCCGCAGGCATCAGCGCCCGCAGAGCCTCTCGTCTTCCGGCGTGAAAGGAGGCAGGCAGATAGTCGGTCGGCAGGCCTTCCTGGGCCTGGCTCGTCCAGGCGGCGGCCATGACGGCGATAAATAGTAGGAGTTTTTTCATACGACCAAAATAAATCGTTTGAGAGTCATTATCGGCACCGCTTATCCAATTGAATATGCTAACTTTGTTAGCAAACAGCGTGTATGAAACGATCCGGTGCGGCTGATCTCCCCCTGCATTACGGCTATGTCCCCCAATGGCTGGCGGACCGGATGGCAAAGCTTGGGCTCGCCATCACGGAAGTGTTATTGGCGGAATATGGAAAGGGGGAAGTCATTCGCCGGCTGGGCGACCCCTTCTGGTTCCAAAGCCTGGGCGCCGTAATGGGCATGGACTGGCATAGCTCGGGTGTCACCACCTCGGTGATGGGCGCGCTGAAGAAGGCCATCAATCCCCTCTCCCGGGAATTGGGCATTTACATCTGCGGCGGAAAGGGTAAGTCTTCGAGACAGGCGCCCGAAGAAATTCAGAAGGTATGTGAAAGCACAGGCCTGGATGCGGTTCAGCTGGTGCGAAGCAGCAAGCTGAGCGCAAAAGTCGACAACACGGTAGTACAGGACGGTTTTCAATTGTACCTGCACTGTTTCGTTCTTAGTGATGAAGGGCAGTGGACCGTTATCCAGCAGGGTATGAACCCGGGTAATTCCCTCGCAAGACGATATCACTGGCATTCCGCCGACCTGCAGTCCTTCGTGGAAGACCCCCATACGGCGATCTGCGGGGCCAACCAGGGCATCATCCGCAACCTGGCCGACGGACAGGCCAGTCCTGCGCGGGATGCGGTCCTTTCAATCACCCGGGAGAAACCCGAGCTGATGATGCGGGACGTCCAGCAATT
>JAFDYG010000462.1 GCA_018267545.1 Bacteroidota bacterium | reverse complement strand
TACTACCTCTTCGGTGAATCGTCCGTCGGCCCATGCAGCCTGTGCACGCTGATAGCTTTGGATGGCGAATCCATCCTGCTCTTCGCGGGTGACGCCGCAGGTAGACGCGCAGAGTTCGGCCGCATTGCCCATCGCCTTGCCGTCGTAGGCATCCGTGAGACCGTCCTTCGCCAGTCCATCGATCAGGGTGGTATTTCCGTATTTATTTCCCCAGCGCAGCTGTTCTACGTAGAAGGGGACATTGCTCATGCTTTCCATCCCTCCGGCTACGACAATCTCGGCGTCACCGAGAAGGATGCCCTGCGCACCCTGAACGACAGCCTTCATGCCGCTGGCGCAGACTTTGTTTACTGTGGTGCAGATGACTTCGTCCGGAAGTCCGGCGCCTTTGGCGGCCTGGCGGGCGGGGGCCTGGCCGAGGTTTCCCTGGAGGACGCATCCCATTAAAACTTCCTGGATCTGTGCGGGTGAAATGCCTGCTTTTTGCAGCGCGCCTTTGATGGCGATGGCGCCAAGCTGCGGGGCGGAAAAGTCTTTGAGCGATCCTCCAAAGCTGCCGATCGGGGTACGGACGGCTGCGACAATAACCACTTCTTTATTCATATGGTGATTCGAGTTTTTTGGTGCGTAAAGGTAAGCAAAACTAACGAGTGTTAGTAGACTTAAAAAACGCGTATGCCCACTCGGGTGGGTATGCAACTTTTTCGGATGATAAAACATCCGTTGTCTTCAGTATGGAACAAAAAAAAGAGCCCAGCTTTACGCTGGGCAAAATCATCAAAATTTTGGTGATTATCAAACTGGTACTGGCTATTCTCCATTTACTGGAGTGATCGCCAAAGGCCCGGGCTGGCACCCCCGGCCTTTTATTTACACAAAGATATCAAAAAAATTGGCATTTAGGTGCGCTTTATCACCCTATCGCTTAAAATAATCTTCATCGCTTCATCCTGATACAATTGACTGATCGGCACCTCGGACTGGCCGAGGTAGAGGATATTGCCCCGGATACTTTTGACGCAGTCTTTATTTACGACAAACGATTTATGCACCTTGATGAACCGGTCTGCGGGAAGGCTTTCCAGCAAGCCTTTCAGGGTTAGGTAGACGATCAGCTTCCGGTCGGCGGTGTGCAGCAGCACGTAGTTCAGCCTGGCCTCGATATAGAGCAGCTCGTCGAAGAATACTTTTTCCAGCCCGTTGTCTACTTTTACGAAGAAGTGGTCCGGGGTCTCTACCGGTGTGGCTGCAGCGACGGGCCGAACACGACCATTGTAAAGGTCGCGGGCGCGATTGCAGGCCTTTAAAAAACGTTCGAAGGAATAGGGCTTGACCAGGTAATCCACTACGTCCAGTTCAAAACCATCCAGCGCATATTCGGCATAAGCGGTGGTGATGATGACCATCGGCTGGCCGCTCCGGCCGGCGGAAGCGCGCAGGAATTCGATACCGCTGAGCTTGGGCATGTTGATATCGAGGAACAGCAGGTCGATGGACTGTTCGTTTAATAACGCATCGGCTTTCAGCGGGTTTTCGGCCATACCCGCCAGCTCGATGTAGCTGATGTCTTCCAGGTATTCCCGGATGACTTTTCGCGCCACGGGCTCATCGTCGACTATAACGGCTTTCAACAACATGCTCTTCTATATTTAATTGCAATAACACTTCGTAAGAGGTTCCCCGGTCGGTGATTTCCAGGTTATGCTGCCCGGGATATTGAAGGTCCAGCCGGCGGCGCGTATTGACGATACCGATGCCGCCCCGCTCCATTTCGTTGCGTACGCTCCCCTCTTCGGTCGTATTGAAGCAGCGAAAGCTCAGCTGCCCGTTTTTCTTCCGCAGGGATACCGATACGATATTCTCCTCATCCTCATGGCTGCTAACGTATTTGAAGGCATTCTCGACAAAGGAGATGAGCATCAGCGGGGCGATCATGAACCCGCGGATATCGTCGGGGATGTCGAGGAAAATTTGGACGTTTTCCTCCATCCGCTCCTGCTGCAGCGCGATATAGTTCCGGAGGTATTGAATCTCCTTTTCGATGACAATATTGTCCACGTTGCATTCGTAGAGCTGGTAGCGAAGCATTTCGGAGAAGCTCAGCAGCATGTCCCGGGCTTTGCCGTTCCGCCGGTCGATGCTGCCGTAGATCGAGTTGATGGAATTGAACAGGAAATGGGGATTGAACTGCGCTTTGAGGAAGTCCAGCTCGTTGCGGTTCTTTTCCTTTTCCAGCGAATCCATGTACTGGCGGGACCAAAGCTTTTCGAAGGCCAGCCGGATGGCCACCAGGCACATGGTCCAGATAAAGATATTCAGGAAGCTGTCCCGGTAGACGACGGCAAAGGGAGGCGCGGTCGAGCCGGGCCGGAAGACGTGCTGCTGCAGCCAGACAGCTAGAGGGGTGCGTATCAGCGCGCTAAGAGCGATAGCTCCCGGCAGGAAAAGCGCAAAGGCGAGGTATTTCTTTCTGTCGAGAAGCTTGGGAATGGCGTAATAGAGCTGGGCGTAGTAATTAGCCGCTACAAACAGGAGGTAGCAGAACTGAACCGTCAGTGTCCGGGTAACGGTAAATACCCGGTCGCGGAACAGGAAAACCCAACATAGGTAAAGGCCTACCCAGAGTCCAATTGATATTCCGATTCGATGCTTCTTCCTCATTGGCTATTTTGACACGGAATAAAGGTACGGTTCCGGCCCGGCGCCCGGCCGGGAATTTACATGAAACAGGAAAAAAACGGGATGACCAGAAAATTTTTGCCCAATTGGGCCTAAATGGTCCTTTTTTTTGGGTAATTCGCGTACATGAAAGCAGCTACTATCCAGGAAATCAAGCAGGAATTGAAGTCCCTATCCCCTTCCGAGCTGACCGAGATCTGTCTAAGGCTGGGCCGGTTCAAGAAAGACAATAAGGAGCTGCTGACCTACCTGCTGTTCGAGGCAAGCGACGAGACGAGCTATATCGAAAATGTAAAAAAGGAGATCGACGAGGAGTTTAGGGAGCTTCCCAAGCCCAATCTTTATTTGACCAAGAAGAGCCTGCGGAAAGTGCTCCGGAATACGGCCAGGCAGATTCGGTATACGGGTTCGGCCCAGGTGGAAGTCGAGCTGCTCACCTATTTCTGTCAGAAGATCCGGAGTGCGGGGATACCGATAAAGGATTCGCCGGTGCTTACGAACCTGTATAACCAGCAGCTGAAGAAGGTGCGGGCGGCGATCGCTGCCATGCATGAAGATCTGCAATATGATTAT
Organism: Bacteroidota bacterium; assembly: GCA_018267545.1. Taxonomy (GTDB): domain Bacteria; phylum Bacteroidota; class Bacteroidia; order Chitinophagales; family Chitinophagaceae; genus Puia. The sequence goes on along the minus strand of JAFDYG010000462.1, from coordinate 4,190 downwards.
TTGCGGGGACTGAAGGGATTGGAGGGCTAAGCGCGGCCACAGCATGCTAAATTCTTATCTTTATCGCATATGAAAAAAGGAGTATATCTGATCGGCGGGCTTTTATTCGCCCTGTCGGTTCATGCACAGACGGGTACCGGCAAAACCAAAGTGGCCGCATTATTGAAACAAATGACCTTGGACGAGAAGGTCGGACAGATGACCCAGGTCACGCTGGGTGTCGTCTCTACTCCTGAAGATGGCGTATTGAACCCCGCGGCGCTAACCAAGGCCGTGCAGGAATACAAGGTCGGTTCGATCCTGAATGCAACCGATCATGCTCTTTCCGTCGATCAATGGCAAAAGGTACAGACCCTCATACAAGACGAAGCCGCCAGGACGCGGTTAAAAATTCCGGTGATCTATGGCCTGGATGGTATTCACGGACAGACCTACACGCTCGACGCAACCCTCTTTCCCCAGAATATCGCAATGGCTGCCTCGCGTAATCCCGAGCTTGCTGCAATCGCGGCAAAGGTGACGGCCAGGGAGCTGCGCGCCTCGGGTGTGCGCTGGAACTTTGCGCCCGTGCTGGACTGCGGCCGCCAGCCGCTCTGGTCGCGGTTTCCCGAAACCTATGGAGAAGACGTTTATATCGGCAAGACGATGGGTACGGCGGCCATCAGGGCCTATGAGGAAGATGGATTGAAGAACACTACTGCCGTAGCCAGCTGTATGAAACACTACCTGGCCTATTCCGCCTCCCGTACAGGCAAGGACCGTACTCCCATCTACCTCCCGGAAATAGAGCTTCGCGAATATTACCTGCCCCAGTTCCGCGCCGCCGTCAAGGCCGGGGCCTCCACCCTGATGGTCAATTCTTCGGAGATCAACGGTGAGCCGGTACACGCCAGCAAATATCTGCTGACCGATGTGCTGCGCAAAGAGCTGGGGTTCGAAGGCGTCATCGTGACGGACTGGGAGGACATCATCCGGCTGCATACACGGCATAACGTAGCGCCTACGCCGCGAGCGGCGGTAGCCATGGCCGTCAACGCCGGTATCGACATGAGCATGGTGCCGATGGATTTTTCTTTCTTCGTCCTGTTGAAAGAAGCGGTTCAAAAGGGTGAGGTACCGATGAGCCGGATCGACGACGCCGTCGGCCGGATTCTCCTGTTGAAAGAGAAGCTGGGCTTGTTCGATAACCCTTATCCGGAGAAGGCGGCTGCGGCCAATTTCGGAAGACCGGAGTACCAGCAGCAGGCATTGCAGGCGGCGCATGAGGCCATGACATTGCTCAAGAACGAACAGGACATATTACCGCTGCGCAGTAACGCGAAGATATTGGTCGCCGGCCCTGCCGCCAGGAGCATCAGCGCGCTGAACGGCTGCTGGAGCTATACCTGGCAGGGCAAGGACGAGCGCTGGTATCCTTCGGGCAGCAAGACGATAGTGGACGCCCTGACAGACCGGCTGGGGGCGGCGAATGTGCGAACCACGGCCGTCAAGGGCTTCGATAGCCCCGCCAATTACGACAGCATTGCCCTGAAGGCGGCCGCCGCTGATGTAGACGCCATCGTCCTCTGCCTGGGTGAGAATGCCTATGCGGAAAGTCCGGGCAATACGATGGACCTGGCGCTGCCCGAAGAGCAGCAGGCGCTGGCGAGGGCCGCGGCCGGTACGGGCAAGCCCGTCATCCTCGTCCTTACCGAAGGCCGCCCCCGTCTGATCACGGGCATAGCGCCGCTGATGAAGGGTATCCTGCTCGCCTACTGGAGCGGCCGGAAGACGGCCGAAGCCGTGAGCGATGTATTGATGGGAGACTATAATCCCGATGGGCGGCTACCCTATAGCTACCCGCGAAGCATGGGAGAGATGGTGCTTTATGACCGGAAGCCTTCGGAGGAAATCCGGGAGATCTTCAATTCGGATATGACGATGAATGGCTACTATCCCCTCTATCCCTTTGGCTGGGGGCTGAGCTATACCCGCTGGACCTATGGCGACCTGCAACTCGGCAGCGGGAAGCTGACGGGGAATGGGAAGCTCACGGTATCTATAACGGTGACCAATAGCGGCGACAGGGATGGAAAACATACCGTCGAACTTTTCACCCGGCAGCACTACGCCAGCATTACGCCCAGTATGCGGCGGCTGAGGGCCTTTAAAAAGATCTTTCTAAAAGCGGGGCAGTCCGAGACGGTCAGCTTTACGCTGGATCGCAGCGACCTGGCCTTTGTCAACGCCAAATTGAAGACGGTTACCGAACCCGGGGAATTCGATGTATTGATTGGAGATAAGAAGGCGGTGTTCAGCTATGCAGCGATGCCTTAAGGCGCTGCCGGACCATTTGCTCAATAGCCCCACTTCTTCATAACCGCCAGGTCGGCCCTGGCGGAATCGAGCGGCGCCTTTCCCTGATAGGATTCCTGCTCGATGATGAAATAGCGGGTGCCGCCTGACTTTTTACCCAGGTCGCAGACTTGTTTGGTATTGACGATACCTTCACCCAGGATCGTGCTTTCGTATTTCTCTTTCGAATTGGCGGCGGTCGACTTGATCTCGTCCTTGACGTGCATCAGCTCGTAGCGGCCGGGATATTGCATCACCACGGCAATGGCGATGGCGCCTCCGTTGTAGAGGTTGCCCATATCCAGCTGGTGGGTTACCAGGGCCGGGTCGGTATTTTGCATGATAATGTCGTAGACCTTTTTGTTGTTGAGCACGGAGCTGAATTCGAAGTCATGGTTGTGATAGCCGAATTTCATGCCGTATTTCTTACAAAGCTCACCGCTACGGTTAAAGACATCCATGAAATGCATGAGGTCTTCATAGGTCTTGCGCTGGGCTTCTTCGAGGGAGGGGCTGACGACAAATTGCTGACCGGCCGTGGCGGCGTCCTCCACCGTCTTTTTCCAGCTGTCGGAGAAGTCCTTGGTGCTGCTGTTCCAGTCGGCGGCGCCGAGGCGGGTGTGACCGCTGGGCATCTTTAGTCCGAGTCCATCCAAAAGCGTCTTGAAATCTTTGGCCGTATGGCCATAGAATTTATGATCGACGTAGTTGGCGTGCTCCACATATTTATAGCCCATTTCCGCGAGCTTCTTCAGGGTGCCGGCGGGGTCGGCTTTCATATCGTCCCGGACGGAGTATAGCTGAATACCCGTGTATTGTTTCTTAAAAGCGGCGGAAAAAGATTCGTTGGGAAGAAAACTGGCTGCAGCTGCTGCCAGAGCGCTGTTTTTCAGGAAAGTTCTGCGGGAGTAGCCCATGGGATTGGAAATTTATTGACTCCGTACGACTAACGGAATGTTCCCAACGAATGTAATTTTTTTTGCAGGCGGGGCCAAATAATTTTTTTATGGAAATTGATCATTTAAGTATCTTATGGAACATTACCAATATAGATCGTATATGATCAGATCGCTCATTCTGCTCTTATCGCTTATTGAAATAGTCCCTGCATGGGCTGAAAAAATAACTATCGATACCGCCGCCCAGCCCTGCCGGCAAAAGGCGGAACAGCTGCTGGAAGAAACCCTCACTTTCATGGAGAAGAATTATTACCGGCGTTCACAGGTTTCCTGGACGGAGCTGGCCTCGGCCGCGAGGGAAAAGCTCCGGCAGGCGCCCAGCTGTGAAGCCGCCTACTCTTCCATCAGCTGGTGCTTCCAACAGCTCAACGAGCCGCATAGCTTTATCATGCCGCCCCAGAAAGCCGTCCGTTATTTTGGAGAAGTCAGCGCTGCCGACCAGCCTGCGCCCCGGCTTTCGGAGCTGGTGGGAGAAATCAGGGGGGAATGGCTACAGGATAGTATCGCCTACTTAACCGTTCCCTGGATCAGCACCGACGATTCGCTGATCTGCCAACGCATCGCCGACAGTCTGCAGTCGGTGATCGCCCGGCTGGATACGAGAAATATTTCGCGTTGGATCATCGACCTGCGGCGTAACTCCGGGGGCAACTGCTGGCCCATGCTCGCGGGTGTGGGGCCTTTGCTGGGAGACGGGCTCTATGGTTACTTCGTATCCGGCGAAGCACGCGTGCCGATTACCTACCGCGACGGTTCCGCTCTACAGGGAAAGCACGTCCGCTGCCGGGTGAGCACGCGCGGCTATAAGACACAAAGCAACCCCAAATCGATCGTCGTGCTCACCGGTCCGAGGACCGTCAGCGCCGGAGAGATCGTAGCCCTTGCATTTAAAGGGAG
>JAFDYG010000461.1 GCA_018267545.1 Bacteroidota bacterium | reverse complement strand
AAGGTCGTGGACAAATATGGTATCCCTGTACTTCGCTTCAACGTGAGCCATTCGGAATACGAGATCAAGCAGGCCAAGCACATGAAGGAAACCTTTGCGGAAATTCTGCACGCCATGGGCGCCGTGGTCACGCATGGACACAAGGACGACGAGAAGAACAACTGGGGCATTCATGCACCGGGGAATATCATCCACGAAGCTGGCAGCGTCCGGATGGGCAATGATCCCAAGAGTTCCGTGCTGAACAAGTGGAACCAGGCGCACGAGTGTAAGAACCTGTTCTGTATGGACGGAGGTCCTTTTGTCTCCCAGGCCGACAAGAACATTACCTGGACAATCCTGGCGCTTTCGATGCGCGCCAGTGAGCATTTGGTAGATGAATTAAAAAAGCAAAACATTTAAATAACCAACATGGACAGAAGAAAATCGATCAAGGCCCTGCTCGTTGGCACCGTCAGCACTGGTGTGCTGGTGGAAGCCTGTAATACGGAGGAGAAAAAGCCTGAACAGAAAGCGGATGCCCATGGCGGAGCCGCCGACCCGAATGGGATCAATCGTATGAAGGAAGAGGCCGAGCACGAAAAAGAAGTCGTCTCGAAAACCTTCTTTACGGCGGATGAGATGGCCACCATTACTATCCTCGGTGACATCATCATCCCCAAGGACGACGTAAGCGGCAGCGCTTCCGACGCCAAAGTGCCGGATTTTATCGAATATATCGTCAAGGAGAAGCCCGAACACCAGGTCCCCATGCGGGGTGGTCTGCGCTGGCTGGATATGCAATGCCTGAAACGCTACGAGAAGGCTTTTAAGGACTGTACGTCGAAGCAGCAGATCGAGATGGTGGACGACATCGCCTGGCCGGAAAAAGCCAAATCCAAGCCCTGGCTGACCCAGGGGGTGAACTTCTTCAACCTGATGCGGAACCTGACGGCATCCGGCTTCTATACCTCGCAGATTGGAGTGAAGGATGTCGGCTATGCGGGCAATGTTCCCAATCAATGGAATGGGGTTCCGGACGACGTATTGAAACAGTATGGACTGGCCTATACCGAGAAGGAGCTAAAAGAATGCGTGAGCTTTAGCAAGGCATAGCTCACCATAGCATAATAAAAAAGCGCGCAACTGGGTTGCGCGCTTTTTTATTTTCGATGTGCTTGGCAATTAGTTAGAGATCGGTTTGAAATAATAGCCCTCTTCACTGAGGACAAAACTATTGGGGACAAAACTTAATAAAGACTTTTTTACCATGTCGGTGGCTTCCTGCTGATAATGAAGGCCTACCTCGGGCGTTTTCATGGCGAACTGCCAGCTTTGAATCTTAAGAAGGGCAATCCTGCTTTCCTGGAGGAGATAGTTATCAAAGCGACGGAACTCCTCGGCCAAATGATCCTGGTTATTCTGGATATACGGGGTCATAGGGGATAGTATTAGTTTTTAAGAGATATTGGATATAAGGGTAAACGTTGAAGCATGTTTTAAATTGTATACTATACCGCATATTCCTTGGCCCGGAATTATTTTCCCAGTTAGGGAAGCAATTTTTATACCGAAAAAATGCAAATATCTACGTTACAGGGGCTTATAATTTGGCACTTCATTAGTACTATAGGTAGTAACGACAGCGATAAAGTTCTTCTCAAGATATTACCTTACAACATGTTGACGGCCATCACATCGTAAAAAGGTTTTTTCTGGTTTTTTCAGGCTTACAGGTTCTTCTACAAAAAATGAAAAATGCCCTGCTTGTAAAAGTGGGGCATTTTCCATTTTTATCTTATGTCCGCGGCGCTTCGCTTGCGGGGATGAAAAATGCCCTGCTCTACTGAGCAGGGCATTTTTCATTTGAGTTATCGAATAAGTATGGCAGTCCCCTTCTGGAAGAACTTCTTTTGGGTATCCCTGTCTACATACTCCAGGAACCAGGCATACGTCCCCGCAGGCGCCGCATGTCCCTGGACACGCCCATCCCATTTTTTGGTCCAGTCGTGAGTCTGAAAGACCAGCTGCCCCTGGCGGTTAAAGACCTGAAAATTCAGATTATCCGCCTTGAAGGCATTCAGGGGATAGAGATAGTCGTTCAACCCGTCTCCGTTTGGTGTAAAGGCAGTAGGCACCGCTATATAGCAGGAGCGCAGGACATTGACCTTTTGTACAGCGGTGTCGTAGCAGCCCATATTGTTCCCGGCGATCAGCCGTACGTCGTAGCCGGTCTCGACTCCGGTCTTGGGGAAGAGGTGGTCAGGAGGAGTCTGGTCGGTGCTCGTTGAGCCATCTACAAAGTCCCAGGACCAGAAGTCGATGAGCCCTTTGCTGTTGTTCCTGAACTGAGCGAAGTCGGTGGGACAAATAATATTCGGCGCTTCGAAAGCCGCGCGGATCTGGTTATCGAGGGTTAGGGTTCCGCGGGTCGTATCGCTGCAAACGCCGTTGGAGACGATGAGCTGATAGGCATGCGTGCTGACGGCGGACCAGACTCTTCTTTCCGACTGCTGCAGGCTGGTGTCTGAGCCGTCGAAGACCCATCGCCAGTAATTGACGCCGTCCTTTATGGGATAGGAGAAGTCGATCGTATCCATTTTGCAGCCCAGGGTAACCGGGTCCAGGAAGGCTTCGGCCGAAACGGTATCTACAACGGAAAAAGGAAGGGAGGCAGGAGGCGTCAGAATTCCGCACTCGTCGAGGAGGGTGTTGCCGTCGCTGCCCGTTTTTAGGTTGATCGTGAAATTTCCGGCTTTTTGAAGAGGCGCGGATAGGCGCACCAAAAAGGTATGGGCCAGTCCGAGGGCGTCGCAGTTGGCGGTGAAGCCCGTCACCGTAACGGGATAAGGGCCGGTAACGGTAAAGTCCGAGCCGTCCGAAGCGATGCTGGAGCATTGGATGCCTTTTTTGAAGACCAGCTGGATATCGTTAGGTGCGCAAGCGGGTTGGACCAGGCTGTCCATCAACGTCGCTGTCGGATAGACCATCGTAAAGGGCACCGACTGATTGGGGGGAATCTGGTTGCCGCAGACGTCCAGCAGGCTGTTTCCGTCGGACCCGATAGCCGCGGCGACTTTATAGCTGCCGGGAACGAGCGGGCCGCTGAGCGAAAGGATGAGGGTATCCAGGTCGAAGCCGCCGTTACAGTCTACGGGTGTAGCGCCGACTACCTTTACGCCCGGCGGCAGCGGAGATACCGTAAAGTCGCTGCCGTCAGCGGCTAAGCTCGAACACTTCATTTTTTTATTGAGTGCAATGCGGAGCGTTTCTCCAAAGCAGATCGATTCGGCCGTCTTGATCGCCGGCGTAGTCGTGTCGGTAATGCTGGCCGTTCCGCCCGAAAACACCAGGGAATAGCCGCTTTGGTTATCGTTCGTAAAATGGCTGACGAGCATGATATAGTCGTGACCCACGGTGAGGGTCGGCATGGAATTCACGTTGGGATAGGTCGGTCCTGCGCAATTGATGTTGCCGTTGTTGTTGCTGGCCGTTCCGGTGCCGTCCGGGTTGGACGACCAGTTTGCGCTCACAAAAAGGTTCGCTTGTGTATAGACGTCATTCGGGTCGTGGCCGGTGATATCGAAGATCTGCCAATCGTAGTCGTCGGTGGGTGTATTGGGCGTTATCATAAAGCCCAGCGTACCGCTCTTGAAGCAGGTGAACTTATACCAGAAGGGATTGATATCGCTGTATTGCGCGCGGTCTCTGCAGGGGACGGGCAGCAAGCGGCCGCCGCAGGGATGGACGGTATCCTGCTTGAACACGGAGGTTCCGCAGACGGGAAAGGCCGTAGACGGGTTTTGACCAAGAATCGTACAGGCGGTGGGTTGCTGTCCCCGCGCCTTAAATAGGACGGAGGGAGCTAAAAAGGCGAATAAGGATAAAATAAGCAGTTTTCTAACGACCATGGATCAGTAAAATGGAAGAAACGAGGACTTCTTCGTTTTGGTTGTTTTTCAAGATCAATATTCCGCAAGAATTAATCCATTTTGGGAGCAAGTTTCCTGCAATGGGAAAAATTCGAGCATAGTTGAATTTATAAGCAATTGACTATAAGCAGCTTACTCAGTTGGCATACAATTCGAATTAAGGTTAAATGTCAGTGAATAGCAAGACCCTTATAATCTAGCTCTTGACCCTTAACAACCTGAGCTGGAAACCCTAGACCTAGAGATTTTTTGGAATTCAGAGGCCCAAAAAATTTTCTCATTCAAGTTCCGGTTTTTTTGTCAATCCCTACGACTGAAGCGTAGGGATTGTCTTTTATGTACTTTTAGTCAATTATTAGTCCAAATTATATATATTTTCCCCCTATTTTTGCCCTCCTTTGACCATCCGCGATAAAAACGATTGCGAGGATGAAATTTTTGTATAAGAACTAAACACTTATGGACAAATTGATTTACGTCGTTCCCGTGATGGGAGCCATCGGTCTTCTTTACACCTTTATCAAGTTTTCCTGGGTATCCAAGCAGGAGGCAGGCAACGAAAGAATGCAAGAAATCAGTAGACACATTGCGGAAGGCGCCATGGCGTTTTTGAAAGCAGAGTGGAAGATTCTCTCCTATTTCGTAATTCTGGCGGCCATTCTTCTGGCGTTGATGGGCAATAGTAATCCTCATTCTCACTGGTCGATTGCAGTAGCGTTTGTGCTGGGCGCGGTGCTCAGCGCGGCGGCCGGCTACATCGGCATGCGCAGCGCTA
>JAFDYG010000460.1 GCA_018267545.1 Bacteroidota bacterium | reverse complement strand
TAGCCGGTTGGGGTCGTACCCCCTAGGCCGGTTCCTGGCATACTGTATCTGCTGATAGACGATGATGGTGGCGATGATCAGGGCGATACTGCATGTGAATTGCAGGACGACGAGGGCTTTCCTCGGCAGGGATGAAGTCCGGGACCTTGTCAGGTTACCTTTGAGGACTTTTATCGGCTGGAAGGACGAAAGATAAAGGGCTGGCCGGCTCCCTGCCAGTAACCCCGTCAGCAGCACCAGCGAGAGCATGATCAGCCAGAACCACCCACTGCCGTATGGCACCCGAACGGCATCTCCCGTCAGCGCATTGAATGCGGGTAACACCGTCTGCACCAGGGCAACGGAGAGGAGGAATGCCAGCGTCGTCATCAGTAAGGATTCTACCAGGAACTGCAGAATTAGCTGTCTGCGCAGGGAACCTATTACTTTTCTTACGCCTATCTCCTTTGCCCGCCTCTCACTCCGTGCCGTCGACAGGTTCATGAAATTGATACAAGCGATCAGCAGCACCAGTATTCCAACGATAATGAACATCCGTACATAGTCGATCAATCCTCCTTGCGGCTGGCCGTCTTTGAAGTCCATATACAGATGCCAGTCCTTCAAGGGAAAGAACATGGCTTCGCGGTGGAAGGTTGTATAAGACTGCGGCGCATACTGCTGTACCAGCTGTCTGGCCTTTGCCTCAGCCCTGGTAGGGTCGGCGCCCGGTTTCAGCGAGACATATAGCTGGAAATAGGCGTCATTCCAGTTGGTCATCGCCTGTTTTATTCCGGGGTCTTTGGCGAAGTCGCTGAAGGGCAGCAGGTAGTCGAAATGAAAGCTGCTGTTGCGGGGTAGGTCCCGCACAATGGCGGTCACTTTTAAGAAGTCGGTCCCGAAACGGATCGTCTTGTTTAACGCATTCTCTTTTCCAAACAGGCTCCTTGCCATCGATTCGGTGATCACGACCGATGGGCCTGGACCTTGCAATGCTGTTGCTGCATCACCCCCTATCAGCGGAAAGGGGAACACCCGCAAAAAATCCTCTCCGACGTATTGCATATCGCCATAGATGCGCTTTTCACCCGCGACCATCACGACCTGTCCGATATCGAAAGCCTGCGCCACATGCCCTACTTCCGGGATATCCTTTTTCAACGCATCGCCCAATGGCAGGCAGACTTCAGCCTGGTTTCGGGTTACGCCGTTATCGCTGTAGTTGAACCGCACCTGGTAGGCCTGCTCATACCCTGGAATAAAACGGTCATAGGAATACTGATAGGTCACCCAGAGTCCGATCAGTAAGGCAACGGCCATTCCGGTCGCCAGCCCCAATAAATTCAAAACGCTGTATATTCTGCCGCGAACGATGTTGCGCCAGGCCGTCTTAATAAAGAGATTAAGCATGCTTATCGGGTACGAAAAGAATGCCAGTTCCTAAAGAATTTACAAATCAGCGTGTTATGCTCCTGGGTTTGGTTTTATTTGTCCGTTATCGATACAGCGGCTGTCCGTATCGGAGAATTCTTAGCCAGGGAGAAATATTTTGTACTTTTAAAACACGAGCCGTTATAATGAAAGCAGTCTTATTCTCAATAGGTACAAGAGGGGATATTGAACCGTTTTTAGCCATCGCACAGTTATTGAATGACAGGAACTGGGATGTGCTTTGTGTTTTTCCCGAGCAATTTAGGGAAACCGTTGAAGGTATGGGGCTTCCCTTCAAGGGATTCAGTAAGGAGTTTCTTGAATTGCTGAATGGTGAGGATGCAAAAAAGTTTATGGGGGGACGAGGGTCGATCTTCAAGCGCTTCGGGATCCTGATAAGAATGTCGAGAGCAGCCATAAAGCTGTCAAAGGAAATTATTGCTTTTCAACATCGCATTCAGGTAGAAGAAAACCCTGATAGGGTCATCTATCATCCTAAATGCAATTATGCGCTTGTTTGGGGAATGGCCAATGCTGGTAAAACCATAATGGTGAGCCCTATACCGTTTATGGTGCATCCTATCGACCACCTGACAGCTCTGGGGAATAACTATGGAAAGGTTTTGAACCGGCTAAGCTTTTGGGTAACCAATACCTTGAAGGCTGTTATGTTAAAAAGGGTTTCAAGGCGGCATATGAGAGATAAGGGCATTACGGTTTCTTCCATTAAAAAGGCAATGCTGGAGAAGGAGAATACATTTTATGCCGTTTCGCCGTTACTGTTTCCGCGGCCTGGAAATTGGCCTGAGCAGGCGAAAGTGGTGGGATATTATGAACGGGTTAAAACCTTGAATTGGCAACCAGGCGGGGAGCTGACGGCGTTTCTGGAAAGACACGAAAAGGTCGTCTTTATCACTTTTGGAAGCATGACTAATTCGAACCCTACGGAGACGACGCGTATTATTGTCGATGTATTGAAGAAAAATAATATTCCGGCGCTTATAAATACATCCTGGGGAGGGTTGGAGGAAGTGAGTGGGCCGGTTGAAAGTGTTTTATTTGTGAATAATATCCCTTATGATTGGGTTTTTCCGAAAATGTATGCCATTGTGCATCATGGTGGGTCGGGGACTATACATGCGGCTTTAAAATATGCTTGTCCGAGTTTGGTCGTGCCGCATATCCTGGACCAATTCTATTGGGGTAAGGTTATATCGGGTCTGCATTTGGGGCCTGAGGGAATAGCTATCAAAAAACTTGAAATGGAGAGCTTTGAGCGGAAGTTGTTGGATCTAGTGAATAACCCGGTCTATAAAGACAACGCCAATGTTATAAGTGAAAAAATGAAAAGAGAAGGCGACGTCGATAAGTTATATGATATGATCGTAAAAGCTATTTAAAGATCATGCCATTGCCGTGTGTATGGGAATCGGGAATAACGGCAATAGCCGCGGAGAAAAGGGAGTAATTTTCGAACCTTTTTTGAAAGATTTAATAAAAATAATCGATTTCATGACTTTTACCACGTATGTGCTAAATTCATACCCGAACATTTCCAAATGAGAATTAGATTTCTGAGCATTGTTGTTTTATTGTTTGGTCATCTGGCCCAAAGTCAGCAGCCGGTGAAAGTCGCGGGCAAAAGGACCATTCGTGTACTTATCGTTGATGGCTTTAGCAATCATGACTGGAAGAGAACCACCTGGATGGTCAGGCATATTCTGGAAGAGACAGGGCATTTTGAAGTGACGGTTTCTACCGCTCCGAATACTTCAGACTCTCTATCGAAGACCTCCTGGTATCCGCCATTCGAGGAATATGATGTGGTCATTCAGAATACCAACAATATCCAGGATACAGCGCTGCGTTGGCCGCGTAGGGTGGAACAACGGCTGGAAGATTATGTCAGAGGGGGTGGTGGTCTATACGTCCTTCTTTCCGCCAACAATGCCTTTGCCTCCTGGCCGCAGTACGATACTATCATCGGGTTGGGGTGGCGGCCCAGAGGTGCCGGTTATGCGCTGCAGCTGGACACAGCTGATCGTATCATGCGGATACCACCGGGACAAGGGGAAGGGACCAACCATGGAGAGAGATTTGATGCGGTGATTCATATCGTGAACAGGCATCCGATCAACCAGGGGTATCCCCAACGATGGCGAACGGCTTCTATGGAGCTATACCGTTATGCCCGCGGACCGGCAGAAAATATTACAGTATTGTCTGCGGCTACTGATAGTGTCACTGGCAAGATATTCCCGGTCGAATGGGTGACCAGATATGGAAAAGGCAGGGTATATGCTTCGAGCATGGGACATTTATGGAAGGGAGATGTCTACCCGGTGAGCTATAGATGTATTGACTTTCAGACGACGCTGATCCGGGCAACGGAATGGCTTGCGACGGGTAAAGTGACCTATCCTGTTCCACGTAACTTTCCTACAGCGAATGCTACCAGTTTACGTGCAGAAGGAGATATACCCGGAAGCAGGCAGTCTCACTAAAGGCAGCTGTGTTTGCTGTATGTCGGCAAGCAAGAGACTACCGTCTGTTGCAAATAAAAAAACCGCAGCGTTAGCTGCGGGTGTAGAAATTGTGTTTCCAGAGAGGGAGGGACAAGAACCACTTCCTTCTGCGAATTTATTTTCAATGATATAGCTCGTTTGTTGCTGGTTAGACACCAAATTGTCCACCTAGCGATTTGGCAATGAACTTATTCAAAATTAGCGAATTGGATTCAATTCGCAGACAAAATTATTGGTTGTTACCACGCGATCAGGGAGAGCCCTTCGATTTCATTGAAATGCTTGTCGCGGGTCGTCAGGGTGAGATCGTTTTGGATAGCTATAGCCGCAATCCAGATATCATTTTCCGGAATCGGCGTTCCTTTCTTCCGGAGACCGGTTTTTATGGAACCGTATATTATTGTGGTGTCCTCATCAATTGACAAGAGTGGGTAGCGTTCGGTAATTTTCTTGATATCTTGGGTGTTCTTAGCGACCTGCGACGAAAAGCCAGCGCCGTAATAAAGTTCGCCGATCACTATGATTGGCAGGAAGACAGACTCAGCTGTGTCGATCTTGTCCGCAATCGGTCCTTCCCCTTTCAACCAGGCAGACACAATGTTGGTATCGAGAGCAAACCTATTTCCAGTCATCCGGGTGAATTTGCTCGCATCCTTCCTCTATTGCCTTTTCAATCGCTTCTGCATCTTCTTTACTCCATAGACCTGCAAAGTCATGTGCAGAGGACCGGCTGGCCTCGTGGTTATCGGCAGCTTTTTTCACAATACTTTCAATTTGTATTAATACCGCCTCGTTCTTCACCTTAAGGAGATCCTCAATAAGGTGCATTTTTCTCGCTTCTGAGTACATAAGTTCCTATTTTTCAATCACAAAATAAACAATTTTTTGGTTTTATTCAAACGCAAATGAAGTCGTACTGACTAATAAAATTATTCCTTAATGAATTCCAAAAAGGGCACCATGGCGTCTGGCTTCAATTATTATCAAAATATCCATAGACGATCGGATCTGGGTTACCGTCGACTTTAAGGTACCAGAGTCGCCTTACTGATCCCCATCTGCTGGCAGACCTCCGGCACCTTCACCCCGCTCTCGGCCTGCTTGACTGCAAACACGATCTGTGCTTCCTTAAATTTTGTCCATTTTTTGAGCAATCTTTCCGGTTTTAAATTATGAAACTTTGCCCAGTTTGAAATGATTAAAATTAGATGTTAGAGGATGACGTTATGGCCGGGCTACGAACAAGCCATAAGTTGTTGTTCTTTATTCGTCATAAGTTCCAACAGACAGTACGTTATTGAATAGTAGAATAAGTTTTGTACATTAGTTTTTTATTGGCTTAGTTCTTGGCTGACAGATGACGAAATGCCGCCACACGCCAAGCCGCTCAACAATGCATTACCAATTTAACACCCACTATAATCACTTACATGCGATAATTTAGCGTTAGACAATGGCCTGCGAGATCAAAATATATGTTTATGGTTCTTGCCACTTTTCAGAACTACTGGACAATGATGAGTCAGTCGGAACCGGTGGTTATGGCGTTGTAATAACCTCAAACGGAAAACAAATTGAGCAAATATCTGGTGGCTTCTCCTTTACGACAAATGCCCGTATGGACATTATTGGAATTACCGAGGGGCTAAAAAAAGTCAAAGAGCCTAGCAATATTGTAGTTTATTTGTCAAACGGCTATGTTATTGACACTTTGACAAAAGGCTGGTTAGAGAAATGGAAAAAGAACGGGTTCAAAAAGAAGAAACACGTTGACCTTTGGAAGGAGTTGGACAAGGTATTGCAAGAACATACTCACATTATTTCATACAAACATTCCAGGGATGTTAAATTTTCCAAAGACTATCAACTTGCCGAGCAGATAGGGAAAACCATGTCTGGTAAAAAGAATTTGCTCAACGATTTAAGACCCAATGACAAAGGAAATAGTTTATTTGAAGAGACTGGTGCGACTAAATCCGAGATTTTAGAAATAGAAGATGACAAGCCAATTTTAGACAGTATATGTGTTGACGCTTCTACTATTGAAAATCCGGGGATAACTCAATATCGTGGTGTTGACACGAAGACAGGGAAAGTTTTATTCCAGCACAAGTATGATGAGGCGACAAATAACATCGGTGAATTCTTAGCCATTGTTCATGCACTTGCACTTTATAAGAAACAGGGAAAGGAACTCAAGATTATTTATAGTGACAGCGCTAACGCCATATCGTGGGTTAAACAAAAAAGCTGTAGGACGAAATATGAAAAGACCGAAAATAACACTAAACTTTTTGACGACATCCAACGAGCAGTAGCTTGGCTTGAAAACAATTCATACGACACAAAAATACTAAAATGGAACACTGGTGCTTGGGGGCAAATTCCAGCAGACTATGGACGGAAATGATTGTTGGATGTCTTTAGCGAACACATAATATGTGGTTTGACAGCACTTCGAACCCATTAATGTGCAATAGTCAAGCTTTTGTTTAAGAAAGAATTAACCTATAAAAGTATCTCGAACTGAAAACGCCTTCAAATTCAAGAATTTGAAGGCGTTTCATTTTTCAGCGGAGAGGGAGGGATTCGAACCCTCGGTACAGTTTCCCATACAACAGTTTTCGAGACTGCCACAATCGACCGCTCTGCCACCTCTCCGGGAGTTGGGCGCCGCATGCTGGGAAGCGTGAGGCGTGGCGCTGCGAGCGAGTTGGGCCGGTTAGGCTTGGACGCCGATGAGGGCGCGACGCACGCAGCGTGTCGAAGGGTCGCAAAAGTACGGTTTTTCGCGGGAAAAATTGCGAAATATTAGCAATTCGGAGAAAACCGATAGTTTTGGCGCCTGATTGGGCGAGAGGAGTGGTTGGGGGGATGAGGAAGCCCAGGGTAAAAATCGAGCAAAAATGTCAACCGG
The DNA here is from genome assembly GCA_018267545.1 of Bacteroidota bacterium. Classification (GTDB taxonomy): domain Bacteria; phylum Bacteroidota; class Bacteroidia; order Chitinophagales; family Chitinophagaceae; genus Puia. Next base: position 13,903 of record JAFDYG010000460.1, on the reverse strand, counting down.
TACTGTACTGATTATTGATGATGAGGAGAAGCTAAGGAGTTTGCTGGCCAGGATTATCCGACTGGAGGGCTACCAGGTGCTGGAAGCGGAGACGCTGAAGGCGGGGGGAAGGCTGCTGGATAAGGAGGATGTGGACGTGGTGCTTTGTGACGTCAAGCTGCCGGATGGGAATGGGGTAGAGTTTGTTAGGGAGGTGAAGGCGAAGCACGCGGAGGTGGAGGTGATTCTGCTGACGGCCTATGGGAATATTACAGATGGGGTGACGGCCATGAAGAATGGGGCCTTCGACTATATCACGAAGGGGGATGACAATGACAAGATCATCCCGCTGCTGGCCCGGGCGATGGAGAAGGTGCAATTGCAGAAGAGGGTGGCGCAGCTGGAGCAGCAGGTGGGGAAGAAATATACTTTCGAAACAATACTCGGACATTCTCAGCTGATAGCAGACGCCATTGCCCTGGCAAAGAAGGTGGCGCCGGCGGATGCAACGGTTTTGCTGCTCGGGGAGACGGGGACGGGGAAGGAAGTATTTGCCCAGGCCATCCACTATGGCAGCAAGCGGGCGGCAAAGCCGTTTATCGCGCTGAACTGTAGCGCTTTTAGCAAGGAGCTATTGGAAAGCGAGCTTTTTGGGCATAAGGCGGGTTCTTTTACCAGTGCGACGAAGGACAAAAAAGGACTGATCGAAGAGGCCAATTGGGGTACCCTGTTTCTCGACGAGATCGGGGAGATGCATATCGATCTCCAGGCCAAACTACTTCGGGTACTCGAAGCCGGCGAATTTATCAAGGTCGGCGATACCAGGCCCACCCGGGTCAATGTCCGGATTATCGCAGCGACCAATAGAGACCTGCAGCAGGAAGTAATGGACGGAAAATTCCGGGAAGACCTTTTCTACCGGCTCAACGTCTTTACGATCTCGCTACCGGCTTTAAGAGACCGGAAGAGGGACATCCCGCAGCTGGCCGAATTCTATCTCAAGGTTTTCACGGGGAAGGGCAACAAGCGTATCGATGGATTCAGCAAGGAATTTCTCGATCGGCTGCAGCAGCATGAGTGGAAGGGAAACATCCGGGAGCTGAAGAACATCATCGAGCGGGCGGTGATCTTGTCGGACGGGTCCCAGCTGACGGTGGACAACCTGCCTTCGGAGCTGCAGACGACGGGGGTACGGACGACGGGACCGATATCGGCTTTCGACCTGGCGAGTGTAGAAAAGCTACATATTCAACGGGTTTTGAATCATACCAAGGGCAATAAAACGGAGGCGGCCCGATTGCTCAATATCGGGTTGACGACCCTTTACCGGAAAATAGAAGAATATAAGCTGAGCTACGAGGGATAGCCGCCAAGAGGGGCTGGCCGCCAATGGCTAACCCCATTTCGGTAGGGACTTTTTCATTTTGGCAGGGTCTTCTCCTGCCGCCTTTTATCACTACATATTGATCTGGCTTGAGTTTGGTCGGGCAGGATGCCCGATGGTACTCTTTTGGCCCTCTTGTAGGCAAAAGTATCCTTATGCTTACGGTACTCCTATTCCTGGCGATCGGCGCCTGTTTCACCCTGTTTTTCGAATCTATCGACTTCTTTGAAAAAATCTAGTTTATGATGACCGCATTATTCATTCTATCGATCGGTGTATTTGTGTACCTGCTGTACGTGCTGATGAGACCGGAAAAATTTTAAGACTATGAACACAGAACTATTTGGCATAGTGGCCACTTTCCTATTGACCGTATTACTGGCTTTTCCGCTTGGAAAATATATAGCGAAGGTCTTCAAGGGCGAAAAGACCATACTGGATTTTATGCGCCCGGTTGAAAACCTGATCTGCCGGCTTGGCGGGGTCGACCCGATGAAAAAAATGAACTGGAAGGAATTTCTCAAGGCTATGCTGACCATCAACCTGGTCTGGGTAGCCTATGCCTTCTTGCTCTTTCTGTTCCAGGGGCATTTACCGCTAAACCCCGACGGTAACCCCTCGATGACCCCCGACCTAAGCTTCAATACGGCGATCAGCTTTCTCGTCAACTGTAACCTGCAGGATTATTCGGGCGAGACCGGCGTGACCTATCTGACGCAGCTCTTTGTCATCACTTTTCTGCAATTCGTGAGCGCCGCTACGGGTATTGCCTGTTTGGTGGCCTTGTTCAATGGCTTGAAGGAAAAGACCACAGAGAGCCTGGGGAACTTCTGGGTCATCTTTACCAAGACGATCACCAGGATACTATTACCCTTGTGCTTCGTAGTCGCCGCCTTACTAGCCTTTCATGGGACGCCAGCCAGCTTCGACGGGAAGGATACCGTTACCACTTTACAAGGTGATACGGTCCAGGTTTCGAGAGGACCTGCGGCGGGAATGATCGCCATCAAACATATCGGAACCAATGGCGGGGGATGGTTTGGCGCCAACTCGGCGCACCCGCTGGAGAATCCGGACTATTTCACCAATATGCTGGAGCTGGTGTCGCAAGCGCTGATACCGATGGCCTTGCTCTTTGCGCTGGGCTTCTATATCAACAAACGAAAATTTGCGTATGTGACCTTTACGATCATGACGGTCGGTATGCTCTGTCTATTGATTCCGACGCTACTAGCCGAGCTGCACGGTAACCCGGCTATTGCCCGGATGGGTATCGCACAGCCTACGGGAGCGATGGAAGGAAAAGAAGTGCGATTCGGACCGGCGGCTTCCGCTTTCTGGAGCATTATCACGACCGTCATCTCGACCGGTTCGGTCAACGCGATGCACGACAGCTTTATGCCGGTGTCCGGGATGATGCAGCTGCTGGCCATGATGATCAACGCTTTTTATGGGGGATGCGGCGTCGGAATCCTCAACTACTATATCTATGTCATCATCGCGGTATTTATCGCCGGACTGATGGTTGGGCGGACGCCCGAGTTTATGGGACATAAGGTGGAAGCGCGTGAGGTCAAGATCGCGGCGCTGGTGACGCTGCTAAGCGCTTTCCTGATCAAGGGGGGAACGGCCCTGGCTTGTTATTACTTTGTTCATCACGGAAATAACGACTGGGCGGTGAAGCCTTCCAGCTGGCTGAACAATCCGGGCTATCACGGGTTCTCCGAAATGCTCTATCAATATACTTCGACAAACGCCAATAACGGCAGCGGCTATGAAGGCCTGGCCGACAACAATATCTTCTGGAATGTGACGGGGGGATTCATTATGCTGCTAGGGAGATTCGTCCCGATCATCGGGCCGATAGCCATCGCCGGACTGCTGGCTAAGAAGAAATACATTCCCGAGACTTCGGGAACGCTGAAGGTGGACGGCTTCACTTTTGGAGCGATGACCTTTGTCGTTATCCTGATCCTGACGGCCCTTTCTTATTTCCCGCCACTGGCGCTGGGACCGATCGCAGAATATTTTAGTCTATAAATGCTATTCAAATGAAACAAAATAAATCGCTGTTTCCGAAAGCCATTGTGGCCGAAGCTTTGAAACAGTCCTTTGTCAAGTTGAGCCCGGCCTCCATGTTCCGTAATCCCGTCATGTTCACTGTCTACATTGGGACCATTATCATGGCCTTTGTCTGCGTCTGGGTAGGGGCAGGAGCCAGGACCCAGGGCAGCCTGGGATATAACCTCGCTATTCTAGTCGTCCTGTTTATCACCGTACTATTCGCCAACTTCGCCGAGGCCATCGCCGAAGCGCGGGGGAAGGCGCAGGCCAATAGTCTTCGAAAGACGCGGGAGGATACACCCGCTAAGAAGGTATTTATTGTCGGAGATATTTACGTCGGGGAAATCAAGACCGTTCCTTCTTCGCAGCTGAAAAAAGGAGACTTCTTTGTCTGTGAGGCCGGGGATACGATTCCCATGGATGGAGAGATCGTCGAAGGCCTCGCCACGATCGACGAAAGTGCGATCACGGGGGAATCCGCGCCGGTTATCCGCGAAGCGGGCGGCGATAAATCCAGTGTGACGGGAGGAACCAAGGTCCTTAGCGATAAGATCAAGGTTCGGGTAACGACCGAGCCGGGGGAAAGTTTTCTGGACAAGATGATCGCGCTCGTAGAGGGCGCCAGCCGGCAGAAGACGCCAAACGAGATCGCGCTGACGATCCTGCTGGCCAGCTTTACCCTGATCTTCCTGATCGTTTGTGTAACCCTAAAGCCTTTTGCCGATTATGCCAATACGCCGATCACCATTGCTGCGTTCGTTTCTCTATTTGTCTGTCTGATACCGACCACGATCGGCGGGCTGCTGAGCGCTATCGGGATTGCGGGTATGGACCGTGCCCTGCAGGCCAATGTCATCACCAAAAGCGGTAAAGCGGTAGAAACAGCAGGCGACCTGGACACCCTGCTCCTCGACAAGACGGGGACCATCACCATCGGGAACCGGAAAGCCACACACTTCTGGCCGGCTGAAGGCGTAAAGGAAGAGGAGTTTGTCGAAGCCTGTGTGCTGGCTTCACTGGCGGATGAAACGCCCGAGGGTAAATCTATCATCGAGCTCGCGGGCGTCAACCCTCATACGTACTCCGTAAAAGAAGCCCGCTTCGTGGCTTTTACGGCCGAAACGAGGTGCAGCGGCGTCGACCTGAACGGGAAGGAACGGATAAGGAAAGGCGCTTCCGATGCGATCAAGCGGATTGTCAACCGGGAGGGGAATATCTTTCCTCATACGATGGAAGAACGCGTAAAGGGCATTGCTTCCAATGGCGGTACTCCGCTGGCTGTGAGCAAGAACGGACAGGCGATGGGCGTCATCGAGCTGCAGGATATCATCAAGCCAGGTATCCAGGAACGATTCGACCGCTTGCGGAAGATGGGTGTCAAGACCGTCATGGTGACGGGCGACAACCCGCTGACGGCAAAGTATATCGCGGAGAAGGCAGGCGTAGACGACTATATCGCCGAAGCCAAGCCGGAGGATAAGATGAACTATATCCGCAAGGAGCAGCAGGGTGGAAAGCTGGTGGCGATGATGGGAGACGGGACCAATGACGCACCGGCGCTGGCGCAGGCGGATGTGGGCGTGGCCATGAACAGCGGCACCCAGGCGGCCAAGGAAGCCGGGAATATGGTGGACCTGGACAACGACCCGACCAAGCTCATCGAGATCGTCGAGATCGGCAAGCAGCTGTTGATGACGAGGGGAACCCTGACTACGTTCTCCATTGCCAATGACGTCGCAAAATACTTTGCGATCGTGCCGGCGCTCTTCATCTCCTCGATTCCGGCACTACAGGCGCTGAATATCATGCACCTGAAGAGCCCGGAAAGCGCCATCCTGTCGGCGGTGATCTTCAATGCGATCATTATCCCCTTTCTGATTCCGCTGGCTTTGAAGGGAGTGGCGTACAAGCCCATTGGGGCCAGCGCGCTGCTCCGCCGGAACCTGCTGATCTATGGGATTGGAGGGATTGTCGTTCCGTTTATCGGAATAAAGTTGATCGATATGCTATTGGCATTTTTCTTATAAACTCGAAATGAAAATGAAAAAATATATTTTAATATCAGTAAGACTAACCCTTGTATTCATCGTGATCTGTGCGGTCATTTACCCCTTGCTGGTCGCCGGAATTGGACGATTGACACCAGGGGGAGGAAAGGGCGAGACGGTCAGTCTAAATGGAAAAGTGGTTGGGTACGCCAATATCGGGCAGAAATTTACCGAAGACAAGTACTTCTGGAGCCGTCCTTCCGCGGTCGGCTATAACGCCGCCGGGAGCGCCGGTAGCAACAAGGGGCCTTCGAACCCTGACTATCTGAAAGACGTACAGGCGCATATCGATACCTTCCTGGCGCATAATCCGGGAATAAAAAAAGATGATATTCCGGCCGAGCTGGTTACCTATTCGGGCAGCGGGCTGGACCCCGACCTTTCGCCGGCGGGAGCCAAAGTGCAGGTACGCCGGATAGCAGCGACGCGTCATTTGCGAGAAGATCAACTAAATTCGCTGGTCGATCGTTATACCGAAAAACCTTTCCTCGGACTCATGGGGCCGGCCAGGGTAAATGTTTTGAAACTAAATATTGCGTTGGACAACGGTGAAATTAAATGAGCGACGAAAACGTACAACACTTTTTAGAGCTGATCCGTCAATCCAGGCGGGGGAAGTTCAAGATCTATATCGGCATGAGCGCCGGTGTGGGGAAAACGTACCGTATGCTGCAGGAGGCGCAGACGCTTTTGAGAAACGGCGTCGACGTAAAGATCGGCTATGTGGAAACGCATGGCCGGAAGGAGACGGACCTGCAGCTGCAGGGGCTGCCGGTCCTGCCCAGGAGGAAGCTGTTCTACAAGGGCAAGGAGCTGGATGAGCTGGACGTACAGGCGATCGTTAATTTACACCCCGAAGTGGTGGTTATCGATGAGATCGCGCACACCAATATCGAAGGCAGCAAGAACGAGAAGCGGTGGCAGGACGTCATGGATATCCTGGGGGCGGGAATCAACGTGATCAGCGCGGTCAATATCCAGCATATCGAAAGCCTGAACGAGGAGGTAAGGAATATTACGGGAGTGGAGGTGGCGGAGCGGATTCCGGACAGCGTGCTGAAGGAGGCCGATGAGGTGGTCAATATCGACCTGACGGCGGACGAGCTGGTTACGAGACTAAAAGAAGGGAAGATCTATGCCGCGGACAAGATCGGGCTGGCCCTGAAAAACTTTTTTCAACCGGAGAAGATCTTACAGCTTCGGGAGCTGGCCTTGAAGGAAGTGGCCAGCCAGGTAGAACGAAAGATCGAAACGGAGCTTCCAAGAGGCGCGCACCTGCCGATGGAGCGTTTCCTGGCCTGTATCAGCAGCAATCATGAAACGGCCAGGAAAGTGATTCGTAAGACGGCCCGGCTGGCCAGCTATTATCATTCGCGGTGGATTGTTTTGTATGTCCAGACGCCCAAGGAAGACGGCGATAAAATTGGCCTGGCTGCACAACGTCATTTAATTAATAACTTTAAGCTGGCAACGGAGCTCGGCGCCGAGGTAATCCGTATCCGGCAGAGCAATATCGCCAGGGGTATTATGGAAGTGGCGGGACAGCATGGGGTCACAACCATTTGCATCGGGAAACCCCATCTGAACCTGTACAATGTGATCGTGAGCACGGCGGTGTTCAATCAATTATTGACTAAGCTGGCGTCAACGGATATCGACGTTGTTATATTATCGTAGTATGCGCATTCGATTAAAAACGAAATTGTCCCTGGGACTGATATTTCTGTTCATCGTCATCCTGCTTTTCGGGGTGCTGGGTTTGTTTTATATCAATCGGCTCAGCAATGAGGGACGCCTGGTATTGCAGAACAACCACGAGTCGCTGGTGTATTGTAACCGGATGATGCGGGCGCTCGAAGACTTGCGGACCGATAAGAATGCCCTGGACAATTTCCGGGAGAACCTGAAAAAGCAGCAGCAGAATGTTACCGAAGTGGGGGAGAAGGAAGCAACGGAAGACCTGACCCGGAATTTCAATGAATTACTGATCGACCCTTCCGACTCCAGTAATTACTCGGATATCCGCCGGTCGATCAACAAGATCGAGGACCTCAACGAGATGGCTATTGTGCGGAAGAACGGCGTGGCGCAGCATACGGCTGAAAACGCGAAGGGGGCGCTGACATGGCTGTTTACCATTCTCACGCTGGTCGCGTTTACATTTATCTTCAATCTACCGGGGATCATTTCGGACCCCATCAGCCGCTTGTCGGAGGGGATTCGGGCGGTAGCGGGAAAGGATTATAAAAAGCGGATCTATCTGAAGCGGGGAGATGAGTTCGGGGAGCTGGCGAATGCGTTCAACACCATGGCCGAGAAGCTGGATGAATATGAAAGCAGCAACCTGGCGAAAATCAAGTTCGAGAAGAGCCGGATCGAGACGATTATCAACCAGATGCGGGATGGCATTATCGGCTTAGATGAAAAGAGGAATGTCCTCTTCCTGAATGCCGTTTCGGAGAAGCTGCTGGGGCTGAAGGAATCGACGATCGTGGGCAGCTATGCACCGGATATCGCTTTATCGAATGATCTGATGCGAACCTTGCTTCAAGAGGGGCCTGAAAAAAAGGAGCTGAAAATTTATGCGGATAATAAGGAAAGCTACTTCAACAAGGACGTGCTGGACGTCATGGATAATGGAATCCTTATCGGCCAGGTGATCGTGTTGAGGAATATCACGCCGTTCCATGAGCTGAATGAGGCTAAGACTAATTTCATCGCTACTGTCTCTCACGAGCTGAAGACGCCCATTTCGTCGATCAAGATGAGCGCGAAGCTGCTGACGGATTTGAGGGTGGGGGCGTTGAATGAGGAGCAGCAGGAGCTGGTGCGGAGCATTACTGACGATTCGGACCGGCTTCTGAAAATTACGGGAGAGCTGTTGAATATGTCACAGGTAGAGACGGGAAACATCCAGCTCAAGCTACAGCCGGCGAATCCGACTGCCATTGTCGATCAGGCCGTTCAGGCGGTTCTTTTTCAAGCGCAGCAGAAGCGCATTTCCATTCACGCTGCAGTGGCGGAAAATCTGCCTTTTATACAGGCCGATGTGGAGAAGACGTCCTGGGTTTTGATCAATTTCCTGACCAATGCCATCAAGTATTCGCCGGAGGAATCGGGGGTCGAGGTAAGCGCCTTCCGGAACCGGGATAAGGTGGAGTTTATTGTCAGGGATAAGGGTAGGGGCATCGAAGAGAAGTATCTGCCGAGGATCTTCGACCGGTACTTTAAGGTGCCCGGCACGCATGACCGGAATGGGACGGGACTGGGACTATCGATTTCGAAGGAATTTATCGAGGCGCAAGGGGGGAAAATATGGGTAAACAGCGAGCTGGGTGCGGGGAGCTCGTTTGGTTTTACCTTCAATGCTGCTTAGGTTGATTACCAATTGTTTATGTTAAAATGGCTAGTTGAAAAGACTAAATAAAAAATAAGTGTTTACACCTATATATCAGAAATAATACCTATTTAAATTGCGGAAAACCACACACACTTTTTAACTTTACAGCAGTAATTTTTACTTACTCCAACGGCATTCTGATTTAGTATTACTTCCTCTATTATCCAATTCCAATTACAAGCCTCATTTGACTGGATACCCGTCCAATCACAACCTTCGTCGCCGAATCAGAGACATTACTTTTATTTATATTTTTTTTGTTTTGCATACCTCTATGCTTGTTTGTTACACCCTGACACAGCATGTCTGAAAAACCACAGAAATTTACCCCGGAATTACCGGGGTAAATCGTTTTAAAACCTGGCGATTAGGGGTAGACGTGAAAAAAAATAAAAAAGAATGACCCCAGGGGCCAGACCCCATCGAGCGGTGCCTGGAAGGGATGAAGTGGCCAAAGTGCAGGATGGTCCGTAGGGAGCAGAAAAATGCGCCAATCCCGCGCCGGCAGCGAGGCCGCAGTGAATCAGAAATAATCAATGCAAGCCGCTAAATAAAAGATATTGATAATGAAGAATTTACATTATCGTGATCGAAGCGATATTCGATTAGGCTAAGTACTACCATTCGGGTAGGTGTTTACCCTAGGTGTAAGTTCTAGTTCTTTAAAAATGACCACAGAAGATTTTTGTTGGTAATTAGAAAAAGGAGTACATTCATATTCTAATAGGATAAGGTTTAATGGTTATGGTATTTGATTAGTGCATCCCCGCCTAAAGCGGGGATTTTTTTTCGAGGTTTGACTTCTGCGATTAGTGAAAAAAGGACTTCCCAAATCAATGCCTGATGCAAAACAAAACCGGTCTTACCATCCTGACTGTAGAGGATAATGCCAGCGATCTCTTTTTGCTGGAGCATATGTTAAAATCCTCGGGGCTGGAAATAGCCCAGCTTTACTCTACCGATCATATACACGAAGCCTATACTCTGCTCGAGAGGCATACCATTCATGTGGTTTTATTGGACCTTACGTTGCCCGATAGTTTCGGCATACACAGTTTTGTCTACCTGAAGCCGGTGGTCCAAAAAATTCCCGTCATCATCCTAACGGGGATGTCAGATACCAATATTGCTTTGGAAGCCATCAAGGAAGGGGCGCAGGACTATCTTGTTAAGGGTGAGTTAACAGAGAGCCTGCTGGCAAAGGCCATTCAATATAGTATGGAACGCAAGCGGACGCTGGAGAATCTGCGGTTGAGCAATGAGCGTTTCAACACAGTGGTAAAGGCCACTAACGACGCCATTTGGGATTGGGACATCGTTACCAATAAAGTATTTATGGTGGGCGATACGTACAAGCAGCTATTTGGATACGATATCGTGGATACCCACTCACCGGGAGATTGGTGGGAAACCATTCTCCATCCGGAGGATCGGGAAAGGGTCATGGCGAAGCTGTGGAAAATAATCCGGGAGGGCGGCGTGAACAAATGGGAAGACGAGTATCGCCTGCGACGAAACGATGGCGAATATGCATATGTGCATGACCGTGGCCATCTTATATATTCGGCCGACCATCGTCCCATCCGGATGATCGGGGCGATCCAGGACATCACGGCGCGAAAGCTGTCGGAGGAAAAGATCCTGGCTTCGGAGGAAAAATACCGGCAGATCTTTTATAAGAATCCTTTTCCCACCTGGATCTTTGGATTGGATTCCTTGCAGATCGTAGAAGTGAACGATGCGGCATTGGAGAAGTACGGCTTTGGCAAGGAGGAGTTCAGCCGGCTGACGATGCGGGAGATCCATCCTCCGGGGGAGGCTGATTTGTTTATGGCTAGTCCCGGGGAGGCGGGTAAGCTCTGGCATCACCATAAGAAGGATGGAGAGATCATGATTGTCGAGATTACCTCGCACCCGATCGATTATTTTGGACGGTCGTGTATGCAGGTGATCGTCAATGACGTGACGGAACGTATCCGGCTGGAAAAGGAGCTGGCCAAGCAGCAGAAGCTGAAACAGCAGCAGATTACCGAGGTGGTGCTGGGAGCGCAGGAACGGGAGCGGTTTGAGCTGGGGCAGGAGCTTCACGACAATATCAACCAGATCCTGGCTACCTCGAAGCTGTACCTGGACGTGGCGATCGAGGAGCGGGAGCCCAGGTTCGAGCTGCTGGCCAAAAGCCGGAAGAATATCTCGATGGCGATAGAAGAGATACGCAAGCTATCCCGGGAGCTGATTACGCCAAGCTTAAACGATTTAGGTCTCGTCCAGTCGATACGGGAATTGATTCGGAGCATCCAGATGGTCAAAAAGATGAAGATCCGGCTTCTTATTACGGGTGTGGACGAACAGTCTTTGTTACCGGAGCAAAAGATCAATATCTATCGTATTATCCAGGAGCAGCTGAATAATATCCTGAAACACGCGGCGGCTTCTACCGTTTTGCTGGAGCTGAACAAGCTGGAGGAGCAGATCCTGCTGCGGGTGACGGACAATGGCAAGGGGTTCGATACCCGGTTGCGGCGCAAGGGGGTAGGGCTTTCCAATATCATGAGCAGGGCGGAGCTATACAATGGGCGGGTGGAGATCGAGTCGGCTCCGGGAAAGGGGTGCCGGCTGGAAGTTATACTAAACTCCAAGGCTTTGCCAGAGCAGGCTTGATACAATCGGTTGCAAAGCAATTTGATTCGGCGGAAGAGGCGGCGCCTGTATGGGCAGGCGGCAATCGAGGGGTGAAGAATCCATGCCTCGGGATGACCCGTGGGCTTAGAGGATTAAGGGTGAGAAAGACTACAGCAGGCGGCTGTGGCTATTGTTCCTGTGCAGGACGCAGAAAGGGTATTGCTTAGCCATCGCGTTGAGACGTTGGACCATTTCTTCATCAGGAGGGGGCAGAACGGGCGCCTCGGCTTCCTTTTCTTTCTTTGCTCGGGGATGTCTGACGATTTTAGCGGTGGGTAGAGCAGTCAGCTGCGTGCTGGCTGAAGGGACAATAACCTGGACGACATTGGGCTTCATCTGGTGAGGTGTTAAGGTGATGACGAATTTTGTTTCTAACACACTTCCTATGCAAGCTAATCTTCGACAAGGTAACAGAGTAAGAGGTCCGATAGTGGATTGGGTAAAGTTACGGAAACTATAGTGAGAACGTGCATCTTTTGTGAGAAAAATTGATGTGTACATTGTACTCATTTGCGCGTACTGATCTTTTTCTCTTCGGGCAGGATTGGTGTCAGCTTGAAAGTGTAGCGATGATTGCCATAAGGAAGCTGATAAGGGGCAGCAAATCGATCGATGGCGAGGCGACTGATGTCAGTGCCGATCGCAAGCAAGGCGCTGTCTGCTGTCAATTGAAGGCCTTTGCCATCGTGGGTGAATGTGCAGCGCCGTACGGCAGTATAGGCGCCTGACTCGCGGGCAGGTGTACCCGTTAATGAGTAGAGATAGGGAATAGGATCGGCCGATGTCCTGGGACCGTAGATCGTCACGGTGTCGAAGGCGCGGGAGAAAAGGCCGGTCATGCCGAAACAGGGCAGGGGTTCATGGGGCGCCTGCCGGGTGGTATCGACCTCGAGGGACTGTTCGACTAGCATCTCTCCGGTGGCATTGATGGTATAGCTAAGGTGGAGCAGGCAGGCCGTTTCGGGTAGGGTGTATTCGGCCCGGATAATGACGAGCTGGCTGCCGGTGCTCGTGGAGAAGAGCTGAAGGTGGGGGCTTTGGCTGGCTGCCTGCCAGCTGGAGATGGCCTGGGCGTTTTCTGGTTTATGGCCGGGTTCTCCGGGGGATAGCGAGAAGCGGGGTTTTAAGCCGGGCGTGTCGGCAAGGAGGGCCACGTTTTGGGCCTCATATAACAATAACCAGCCGGTTTGTTTGTCGAACTGGATTTTGGTGATGGGAGACTGGATGGTAAAAAGGCCGTTTTCGTCGGTAAAGGTCAATTCGCCGTTTGGGCGGAAGGAGATTGGAGCGTTGGTCCAGGGTTTGACCTGGATTTGTTCTTCGGCAAGAGGGGGTTTGGGAGGCGACGCCGGTTTGCTGCGGTAGCGATAGCGAAGTCCGAGGTAGAGTTCGTCCGCAGAATAGCCCGTGATCCGAACAGGAAGTCGAAGAAGGATAGGGTGGCGGGGGGCCAAGGGTTGAACGGCCAGGCTGCCCTTTTGCCGGACTACGCCGTTGGCTCGTAATTCCCAATCCAGGGCTATATTTGTATAGCCGGACGGGCCGGCATCGTTTTGGACGCGAATGGGGAGAAACTCACCGGAGGATGGAGAAGCCAGGGTAGTGTGGATGGGCTGGACTTGTGCCGGAGAGGTCGTGTCGGCTGGAGCAGCCCGGGACGTGTCGAGGGCTATCAACAGGGGTAAAATGAGGGTCAAGCCTTTCATACAGGAGATGGGTTACATAATGATAAGAAAAAGAAACAATATTTCATCGCTAAAACGATTTAGTTCTTATCTTTATAGCCCAATACACACAAATGAAGAAAGTTTCCATCAGTGATATCGCCCGTAAAGCGGGAGTCTCTGTCTCCACGGTTTCGTTTGTCATGAATGATAAGGCGGTTAAAATGCGCATAAGCCGCGAGGTGATCGATAAGGTCGAGAATGTTGCGCGAGAGATGGGTTACCGCCCCAACCAGCTGGCGCGAGGACTGCGCACCGGTAAAACAAAAACCATCGGCTTGATCGTCGAGAATATATCCAACGCATTTTTTGCAACGCTTGCAAAGACGATCGAGGACGAAGCCAAGAAATACGATTACAAAGTTGTTTATTGCAGCACCGATAACGATGAGGAGAAAGCGCGCGAGCTGATCAACATGTTGTCGCAGCGTCAGGTCGACGGATATATTATCACGCCGACGTTGAACCTTGCCGAGGATATCCGCAAGCTCCAGGCCGAGAATAAGCCCGTCGTGCTCATCGACCGTTATTTTCCGCAGCACGATGAGATCCCTGCCGTACTCGTAGATAATTATGAAGGCGTGGCGAGGGGAATGGAATATTTGATCGGAAAGGGATATCG
>JAFDYG010000045.1 GCA_018267545.1 Bacteroidota bacterium | reverse complement strand
GATGAGGAGTAAGTACCTTTCTAAAAAAGACTTATGAAGAAAGGACCCATCCTCGCCTTGCTCCTGGCCGTGACACTCCTCGGTCAGGCCCAGACCACTCCCGAAGCCGCCATCCGCAAACTAATGGCCGCCCAAATCACAGCCTGGAACGCCGGCAACCTCGACGAATTCATGAAAGGCTACTGGAACAACGATTCCCTCGCCTTTATCGGCAAGTCGGGTCCTACCTATGGCTACAATAAGACCCTGGCCAACTACAAGAAAAATTATAATGGCCCGGACCAGATGGGAAAGCTGTCTTTTGAACTTTTAAGAATCGACCAATTGTCGCCGGACTATTGTTTTGTCATCGGAAAGTTCTTCCTGGAGAGAAAAGTGGGTAACGCCAGCGGTATGTACACACTCTTGTTTCGGAAAATCAAGGGGCAGTGGCTGATCATCGTCGACCACTCTAGTTAATCAAAATTTTCCTGAAATCGGCCGTATCCCCGTTAAAGACGTCGAAGTCTACGCGGGTCACGATACCATTTACACGCCCCGACTCGCTGTGCTGCCAAAAGGCCCATTCACGGTAGATGCTGGGGCGTTCTTTTTGAAGATAGTGTGCGATCCATAAGGGATAGCCGTCGAAGTCATCCCGAAGGTGCGCCTTATAAAAGTCTACGTTGGTATAGATGATGGGCGTGACATGATAGTGGTCCTGCACCGTCTGTAGAAATTCCTTGGCCCTCTCGCGCAGCTTCTCCCCCGATACGCCATAGGTTTGCTCGATGTCGAGGACGGGCGGCATATCTCCCGGCTCCAGGTCGACCGAGTTGATGAAGTTCTCCGCCTGCGCCTTCCCGCTCTTGGTGGCCAAAAAGAAATGATAAGCCCCCCTGGCCAGACCGGCGTCCTTGGTCTTCTTCCAATTGCGCTGGAAGTAGCTGTCTTCGTTTCCGAGCCCTTCGGTAGCTTTTATAAAGACGAAGCTCATTTGTACGCCGGCGACATTCATACCCTTTACCGAAGTCCAGTCGATGACGTCCTGGTATTTCGAGACGTCGATGCCGTGAATGCTATAGTTGGTGGGGATTTCGATTCCGAATTCCTGATAGCGTACAAAGTGGGCTCTGCGTTCCTGCCACCAGTCATAAACGACAAAACCAAACATGATTCCTACCGCGACAGCAAAGGATAAGAGTACGATCTTCCAGGCTGTATATTTCCTTGATTTTAATGCCATAGCCTACTACAAACATAATTTACTATTTTTATATTTTATACAATTCCATGCCCGATTTTAACCGGAACGATACCATTAATTTATTGTCCAAACTCACAATAAAACGTATGTGGAATGGCCTAAAAGTGCTGAGCAGCTATTACGTGAGCAAATGGACAAAAAAAGCCGTCCAGTGGGGCTACCCGGTCTCGATTTCCTTCGAGCCGACCACTTCCTGCAATCTCCGGTGCCCCGAATGCCCCAGCGGTCTGCGGGCCTTTACCCGGCCGACCGGCATGCTGCAGAACAATTTCTTCCAGGAGACGATCGACCAGCTGGCGCCCGAGCTCCTTTACCTGATCTTTTATTTCCAAGGGGAACCCTACCTGAACCCCTCCTTCCTGGATATGGTCGCTTATGCTTCCTCAAAAGGCATTTACACCGCCACGTCGACCAATGCACACTATTTGAATGACCGCAACGCAAAGCGGACCGTAGAAAGCGGTCTCGACCGGCTGATCATCTCGATCGACGGCACCACGCAGGACGTGTATGAGCAGTATAGGGTAGGGGGCAAGCTCGAAAAAGTGCTGGAAGGAGCGCGCAACATCGTCAAGTGGAAGAAAGAGCTCAACAGCAAAAAGCCCTTCGTCTTCTTCCAGTTCCTGGTGGTCAAACCCAACGAGCACCAGCTCGAAGACATACGCCTCCTCGCCAAAGAAATCGGCGTAGACCAGGTGCGCTTCAAAACGGCGCAGGTGTACGATTATCAAAACGACCCCAACAACCTAATCCCTACTGTCGGGAAATACAGCCGATATAAGAAGGACAGGAACGGGGAATTCAAAATCAAGAACACCCTCGAAAATCACTGCTGGCGGCTCTGGCACGCAACGGTCATCACCTGGGACGGACTAGTCGTACCCTGCTGCTTCGACAAGGACGCAGAGCATCACCTCGGGGACCTCAAGGGCAAGCCCTTTAAAGAAATATGGCACAACGAATCCTATGTAAACTTCCGGCGCCAGATCCTTCAAAGCCGGAAGAATATCGATATTTGCGCCAACTGTAGCGAAGGCACTACGGTCTGGGAAGATTAATTAATTTGATTATGTCACTGTCAGCATCAGCACAAAGCCGGTTGGAGTATCAGCACCAAACCATCCGGGACCTCATCCGCAATGTCCCCGAGGAAGCACTGAAACGCCGCGTCAATCCGGATAAGTGGAGCGCTTTTGAAAATATTGCACACCTCACGGCGTATCAGCCCATATTCATAAAGAGGCTGCAGCAGATCCAGGCGGAGGACGAGCCGCAGTTTAGCCGTTATGTCGGCGAGCAAGACCCGCAATACTTTCTGATGCTCGAGAAACCTCTCGAAGAGCTGCTCTCCGATATCGAAGAAAAAAGAAAGCTAATTTTTAACATATTAAAGGCGATGGACGATACCATTCTTG
>JAFDYG010000459.1 GCA_018267545.1 Bacteroidota bacterium | reverse complement strand
AGGTGTTTATAAACCTTACCTCATAGAGGGTAATTACTTATATCTGTCCGGTCATGGGCCCGTTCAGCAGGACCGGAGCCTGATCATCGGACGAATCGGCAAGGACATGGATATGGAACAAGGCAAGCTGGCCGCCCGGCAGGTAGGTCTTACGATGCTGTCGACGATCGTCAAGCACATCGGCAGCCTCGATCGCGTGAAGCGCGTGATCAAGGTGCTGGGCATGGTCAACTGTACCCCTGATTTCGAACGTCATCCCTATGTGATCAATGGCTGCAGCGAGCTCTTCGCGGAAGTGTGGGGGAAGGATAATGGGGTAGGCGTTCGCAGCGCGGTCGGCTTTGGCTCCCTGCCGGACAATATCCCGGTGGAAATCGAAGCCATCTTCCTTTTGCATGATGGACAATTTTAATGTAGGTTTGGAGTAGGGAGCGAAACCACCCGCGAACCAATGGCATTTACTGCTGAGAAAAAAAATGAACTGATCGCCTTTGGCGAATTGATGTTGAGATTGCACTGCCGCGAAGGCAAGCGAATCGTACAGACTAACGCATATGAAGTCTATTACGGCGGTGCAGAAGCCAATATGTGCGTGCTGCTGTCCAGACTGGGTATTCCGGTGGACTTTATCACGCGGATGCCGGAGAACGATATCGCAAAAGCAGGCATCGATCAGCTGCGGGGGCAGGGAGTAGGGACGAGTCATATCGTCTTTGGCGGAGCGAAGCTGGGTGTTTATTTCACCGAGCCGGGACATGGTATCCGCCCGACCCGCGTCATCTATGACCGGGATGGTTCGGCCTATGCCACCATCCATCCTGGCATCATCGACTGGCAGACGAGCCTGCGCGAAAACGCCTGGTTTCACTGGTCCGGTGTAGCGGCGGCGGTTTCACAGGGAGCGGCCGATACGACGGCCGAAGCCCTGGCGGTGGCCCGGGGCAAAGGCATGCGGATCTCCGCGGACTTCAACTATCGGACCACGCTGTGGAAGTATGGAAAGCATCCTCGCGAGGTGATGCCGGAATTGCTGCGGCACAGCCAGGTGGCGGTGGCCGATCTCGACTCTGCCGCGGTGTACTATGGCATCGAAACCGACCCCGCCGCGAGCTTCGAAGATCGCTTTCAGCAGTGCAGCGCCGCTCTTCGGGAGAAGATCCCGGGACTGGAAGTGCTTGCGATGAGCTTCCGGACGACGCGGGGGATTCAGCATACTTATTCGGGCGCTTTGTATCATAAAGGTTCGTTTTATTTTTCGCCCTACCAGGAGCTGCCATTCGTTACGGACCAGATCGGCAGCGGCGACGCCTTTACCGGCGGCATGCTGTACGGGCTGATGCAGGGGTTCGAGCCCCAGCAGGTCATCGACTTCGCCGTGGCTTGCGGCGCCCTTAAGCAGAGTATCAACGGCGACTGGGCGCTGATCTCGCGCAGCGAGGTAGAAACATTTATCCGGAGCGGCTCCTCGGGGCGGATCATCCGGTAAAACAAAAGCTTGTATGTTTATTGTAGATGCACACCTGGACCTTAGCATGAATGCTATGGAATGGAACCGTGATTTGCGGTTGCCCGTTAACGATATTCGCGCACGCGAAAAAGGACTAATCGATAAGCCCGACCGGGCGAAGGGAACCGTTTCCCTGCCCGAGCTGCGCAGAGGAGGAATCGGGTTGGTGGTCGCCACACAGATTGGCCGTTATGTTGCGCCGGGCAATCCGCTGCCGGGCTGGCACAGCCCGCATCAAGCCTGGGCGCAGACCCAGGGACAGCTTGCCTGGTATAAGGCGATGGAAGAAGCGGGTGAAATGGTGATGATCCATGACTGGCCCTCGCTGCAGAAGCACCTGGAGCTATGGAGCTTCGATGCCTCCCCATCCGGCGATACCCGCCCCATCGGATACATCCTCAGCCTGGAAGGCGCCGACTCGATGGTCACGGTGGAGCACTTGCACCCCGCTTATGAATACGGACTCCGCGCCATCGGACCAGCCCACTACGGCCCCGGTCGTTATGCCAATGGCACGGATAGCAGCGGCAGGCTCAATCCTGAAGGCCGCGCCTTGCTGAAGGAGATGGACCGGCTCGGTTATATCCTCGACGCCACCCATCTTTGCGACGATGCTTTCTGGGACGCCATGGATATCTATAACGGGCCTGTCTGGGCCAGCCATAACAACTGTCGTGCGCTGGTGGACCACAACCGTCAGTTTAGCGACGACATGATCCGGACGCTGGTCGCCAAAGGCGCAGTCATCGGCGGAGCACTCGACGCCTGGATGATGGTGCCGGGGTGGGTGAGGGGTACTTCGACACCCGAAGGCACAGGCTGTAACCTCGAAGTTCTTATCAACCACCTCGATCATATCTGCCAGGTAGCCGGGAATGCATTGCACATCGGTATCGGCACCGACCTCGACGGCGCTTTTGGAAAAGAACAGTGTCCTTATGATCTGGAGACGATCGCGGACCTGCAGAAATTGCCCGCGTTATTATCGAAGAGAGGATATACCGCGGAGGATATCGAAAATATCCTCCACGGCAATTGGTTGCGTTTTTTGAGAAAGGCCTGGGCTTGATCGATGGCGCGTGCGCCATTCTTGCCCGGCTATTGAATTGGCGTCATCTTCAAGCACACCGGCGCCGGCAGCTCCAGCCTTTTGCCGGTATCCGTCAATAAGCCCGTTTCCTGATTGATCTTAAAGACCACCACGTTCTTGCCGTTCTGATTGGCGGCAAGCAGCCAGCGCCCCGTCGGGTCGATCATGAAGTTGCGCGGCGTCTTCCCTTCTGTAGACTGAAAGCCCTTCAACGTCAGCTTCCCGGTAGCCGGGTCGATGGCGAAAATGGCGATATTGTTGGCGTCTCCACGATTGGAGGCGTAAAGAAATTTTCCGTTGGGAGAGATATGGATGTCTGCGCTTCCAATGTCGCCCTTGTAGCCGGCCGGATGCGAAGACACTTGTTGAATCTGCTTTAGACGACCTCCGGTAAATTGAAATACGTCCACAGTGCCCTTCAGCTCGGTAATCAGGTATACATACGGCTTGCCGGGATAAAAGCAGGTATGACGCGGCCCTTCGCCGGGACTGACTGCCAGAGCGGAGTCCGCTGTCGGAGTCAAGGGCTTTTGCGCAGCCGCAGCATTGAAGTTCAGCAGGGAAAGCCGATCGATCCCCAGGTCACAGACCAGCACGTGCTTTTCGTCGGGAGAGAGAATGGCGGAGTGAACGTGGGCCTTTTCCTGGCGGCTTTTATCGGCGCCTGAGCCCGTATGCTGAATAGTTTGGGTCGAGGGTTTCAGACTGCCGTCGGCGGCAATGGGCAGGGCGGAGAAGTTCCCGCCGCTATAATTGGCTACCAGCGCCCATTTGCGATGCGCATCCACCGACACGTAGCAGGGAGCGTCACCACCGGTGGCTTGTTTGTTGATAAACTTCAGCTGACCGGTCTTCTTATCGAAGGAAAAAGCGCTGACGGAGCCAGGCTTGCTGCCGCCCGTTTCGTTGACGGCATACAGCATCTTTCCTCCGTCGGCCAGGGCCAGGTAAGAAGGGTTTTCCGTGGCGGTAGTGCTCACGAGCTGGAGGTCACCCGTCGCGCCATCGAACTTATATACATAAATGCCTTTGCTTTCGCCGTTCTTGAATCCACCTTCTGTATAAGTGCCTACGAAGAGATAGGATTTCTGAGAGAAACCTGCCAGGGCGAACAGCAGGAACGCGGATAAAAAAGTAAAACGCATGGAGGAATGATGATTTCCTTGCAATATAAGCAATCCCGAATCAGCACAGGGCGATTCTGCGGAATTTACGCAAAAGGCTCGTAGACCTACGATTCAAGTGCCGTGATCTTTTCTATATCAATTGCGGTATCTACACAAGCATAAGGGTTTCGTATTAGCAGGGGGTAAGATAACCACAAAAGGTAACGGATTGGTCATGCGAAAAATTTGAATTCTTCCCATACTGACGGACCTTTGGAGTAGTGAATGAATGTATTTGATCCGTGTCCTGAAAAGCCGAACTAATATCCAATACTATTGAAAGCTCCATCCAATGTCCGTCCTGTTTAGGGCTCTTCTGTGAGAAACGTCCAATCTTACAGTGAATTGATTACCCCGTCGGCAGTCTTGCCGACGGGGTTTTTTGTTATGCGCCGATAGACACGTACATTTATCCTCTAAATAAATTACTTATCACATGCGCAAGTTCCATTTTCTTCCTGCTGCTCTGCTGATTGGAATGACGGCCTGCAATAACGCGGGCGATAAGGCCGCCTCGACCGATACGACGACCGCCGCCCCCAAAGACACGATGGCTCATATGATGCCGGACTCTTCCCAGATGATTACCCCCCTGCCTCCGGTTCCGGCTGGCGCCAAGGTATTCTTCAAAAACCTGAAAAACGACCAAACCGTAAAAAGCCCCTTCAAGGTTGAAATGGGCATCGACGGTCTGAAGCTCGATACCGCCGGGGCAATCGTAGCAGGAACGGGTCACCACCACCTGCTGATCGACGCCGGAGACTCTATCCCTGCCGGTACGGTCGTTCCCAAGGATTCCACCCACCTGCATTTTGGCAAGGCCCAATCCAGCACGGATGTTACGCTTGCCCCCGGAAAGCACGTCCTGACACTGCAGTTTGCCGACGGCATCCACCGTTCCTACGGCGGTCAGCTGGCAGCAACGATCAGCGTTACCGTTAAATAAGAAGCTATTCCTTTCGCCTGCCGTACAGCCCCCTGGACGGCAGGCGATTTTATTTTACCCCTGCAGGCCAGGGAGGGCAACCCGCGCAACGAAAAGGCCGTAAGTGTTGTCATGGAGACTAAAATCCACTGTTGATTGAGTAACAACGCTTAAAAATGAAGAAAATCATGAGAAACAGCAAGAAGCAATTTTTTTGGGGAGTAGCACTGGTAGGAATTCTGAGTGCCGGTTGGGCCGGATGCGCCAAGACCGGTACTACCTTCACGACTTCGCCCGTTACCTATGTCTCCGTCCTGAATCAGGCGCCTTATGGGCCAACCATCGACATTTATTTTAATGATACGTTAGCTACGGGAAGCGCAGGTGTCGCTTCAGGCTCGTTTTCATCTAAGTATAGTCCCATAAAACCAGGGAATTATGACGTAAAATTCAAGCAAAATGGAACGTCCACGCTGATCGACGAGATCCCGACTTCGCCCTACGATACCCTGAGTATTTATACCTTTCTACTGTATAATAATCCTGACAAAACGGTGAAAGCCTTTAAGATAAAGGATGATTTCAGCACGATTTCCCAGACTTATGCCAATATCCGGTTTTTCAACCTGAGCCCCGATGCTCCTTCGGTCGACCTGTTCATCAACGATGCCGCCGTACAAGGGGCGACGGCCAGAAATCCTGCCGACAATGTAATCAATACCAGCTTCAACGCTTTCCAGTCTCTGGCCCCCGGTTCGTTTAACGTCAAGGTAAAGGTCGCTGGAAAAGATTCAGTTCTGGCATCCCAGGGAACCCTGACCCTCATAGGGGGATATGTCTACACTATCTTCCTGTCTGGACCATCTACTAAGCTGTCCCTTAATGTGTTGCAGGCTTCTTATTAAATTAAAATAAAGAAATATTCGATGGGGCCCCGCTGGGGGCTCCATTTTTATTTTAAGGAGCCGGGAAGGATATGATGGTACTTCTTGAACATGCTGATAAAGGCGCTCACCTTCTCATATCCCAGCTTATATGCCGTTTCCGAGACGCTGGTCTTTCGCTCCTGCAGCAGCCATTTGGCCAGCTCCATCTTTTTCTCCAGGTAGTAGTCGTACATCGTTTTACCGTAGACAGCCTTAAAGTGCCGTTTCAACGTAGACTCGCTCAACGCAAATTCTCTTGCCAGCTGCTTCTGTGAAGGCAGCATGTCTTCCAGGCTTTCTACCAGCCGCTGCTCCACCTGCTGAATGGTCTGTACATGCCAAGTCTTCCTGGTCGGAAATTTTTGCCCGGTATGCCTGGGCCAGCGGCCGATTATATTGGACAGCAGGAGAAGCACCCTTGCCCGGGTAGTGAGCGGATTGGACCTCGGCTGCCGCAGCTCCGGCTCCAGCTCGGCCAGTAAGGCTTCATCGGTCGACAGGGTCCGCTCCATCAGGATCGACGATGGATCTACTGCCGTCAGCGAATCTTCCATCACCCTTATCTTTTCCTCCATTCCTGTAAGGTGCTGAGCCAGCCAGCCACGGGTGAACAATACTTCGATCGTCCGCGACTGTATGCCTTCGGGAATCTGAACGGAGAACCGGCGCTGGTTGGAGGTCAGGAAAATATTACCATTGTTAAGGCAGGGTAGGACCGAGTGAGTATGTGGTTTTACCAGTTTCAATGAACCCGGTGTCAGCTGATAGCAAAGCGAAAATATGCGGTCGCTTTCGGGCTGGCCGGCCAGCCGGACGATCTCGGTGTCCTCCTTGTAACAAACCTGGGAATATCGCACGTATAGTCCTTCCTCCAGGTGAAGACCCCGGATATAGCCCGTTCCCCGGTGCATGGGTAGCTGTAAAACATCGCCGGCTACTGGCGCTGGAAATTGTTTGGATAATGAAGAAAGACCTGAATCGAAGCTGTCGTCTCGTAGAATAAAGCTGTACATAGCACGGAATTGATAAAGGTTAAACTGCGGCGCTATGTTGTTTTGAAAGGTAACTGCAACATACGGAATTTTATGGATAATGGATTGACCGCATCGAGGTATTATTATTCTATATTTTGGTAATACCTTTACCTCATCATCTACATTCCTATCGAATCTCCTTTAGTCCCGTATCTTTCATCATAAACGTGAGAGATTTTTATCGTCGTCTCTTAAAACACCTTCAGCATTTTTTTCCATTGATTAGTACTTACTAGCCGCCTAACCAGGCGGCATGAGGTAGGCTGCCGGTTACCTCCATCACTCAATCCTGGTTCAGGCTTGGCTTGTAGCCCCGTTTTTTCTATTCAATTTAAAATTGCCAAGAGGCCACTAATTTATGAGACAAATTTTTACTTCCACCCGTTTGCTTTTTTTCTCTTTTCTCCTCTTCACTAAACCGGTATTATCCCAGCAAAGTAAGAATGTTCTTCCTTCAGGCGTTCCGGGCGATTGGTATGCGAAAGCTGTAGCCGCTCTCGAAGACAGAGAATATGCGATCACTTCCCTGGAATCCGCCGGCGTCTATGGCGCCATCAATCACGCACAACACCTGGGTTATTGGTTCACCGCTGATGGTTACGGCGTAAAGAACTTCAATGAAGACGGCTCTGTCAACAATATATGGCAAGCGCAGTTCCTGATGGCCGGAATCGGCCGTGAAGGACGCCTGCGTCATTCTCAAATGATCAAGGCCTCTCAACAGGGGGGCCACGGGCTACGTATGGATCACGGCGACTATGCCGTACTGTACGATAACCAAAAGGCCGGTATGGAACAAAGCTTCCTCATCCGCAAAAGACCCGCCGGCAATAGTTCCCTGCAGGTTGTGCTGAAGCTGGAAGGAGGACTCTCCGCTCGTATCGGTGAAGGAAATGCGCTCCAGCTCTACACCACGGGTCACCCGGAAGACATAAAGCTGGTGTATGACCAGCTCAAGGTTTGGGATCGTAACCACCGTCTCCTCCCCGCAAAGATGCGTCTGACGGACGATAAAAAATTGGTCCTGATCGTCGATGACCGGAACGCCGTCTACCCGGTGACGGTAGACCCGTTTGCGCATGGCTTTAGTCAGACCTATCTGGTAGACAACATCCTGGGGACGACGATCGCCGATGCCTCTGTGCATACCCTGTTTGGGTATTCCTGCGCCGGCGCCGGCGACGTCGATGGCGACGGACTAAAAGATATCATCATCGGTGCACCCACCTTTGCAAAGATCACGGCTTTTGCCAGCGGAACGCTGTCGCTCAACGTCGGCGTCTCGGTAACGGGTGCTGCCTTTATCTATTTTGGCGTTTCGGGAAGCGCACCCTCCACTACTCCTTCCAAGGTGCTGCAGCCTTCTTCGATTTCCGCGGGAGCTCTCTTTGGCTTTAGCGTCGGCTCGACCGGGAACGCGGGTGGCGGCGGCACGCACTCGGGTGTAGTAGTAGGTGCGCCTGGCGCCCAGGACTTATTTGGGGCCTTTACCGTAGCCATCGGCAAGGCTTATGTCTTTACCACGAACCTCAGCGGCGCGACCAGCCTGCTGACGACACCGGATTTCACGCTGACCCTGACTTCAGGAGACTTCCTGGCCAACCCCGCCCGTAACCCCATGACGGGCTTTTGCGTAGCCTCGGGGGACGTAAACGGAGATAATATCGACGACATTATCGTCGGCAGTCCTTTTTATAACGAAGGCGTCGCCAATGGACGCGTAGACATTTACGCCGGTGCTTCCGGCAGCATCAGCACGACTCCGCAAACGACGATCAGGG
>JAFDYG010000458.1 GCA_018267545.1 Bacteroidota bacterium | reverse complement strand
AAAAAAGTCGCCGAAATTATAATCGCTGAAGTTAGCCGCGGTGGTGTTCAGGGCGATGGCGCCGGTGGTGCCGGTAAGGAATGTATTTCCGGAGCCGCCTACAGTACCTGAAAAGCCTGTGGTCCGTAAGTAGGAGTCGGCGGTTCCTGCGAGGTATTTAAGTGTCAATCCTCCTTTAAAAAAGCTGTTGCTGCCTTTTTTTGTGAAGACCTGTGCTATCGAGGCGCCGATCTCTGTCCAGCCGGTGGCGTGAATCAGCTGACTGGTGTTGAAATTGAATGGAATGCCGGCCGTTGTGGTCCCGCCATCAATAATTGCGCCAGCGAGGTTGCCGTCCATATTTTGGCCGTTGGAAAAGACGCGGGAGCGGGTGGTGAGCGCGATGGAAGTTTTTGGGCTCAGGCTGATCATAAACGATGGTCCGAGGACATCGACATAGGCCAGGCTGTTGATGCCGGTTTTGCCGCGGAGCAGTTTCGATTTGAGGCTATCGCCGTTGAATGAGCGGGTAATGTCGCTAAATCGCAGACCTGATTGGCTGGTGCCGACGAAGCCGTTGACGGCGATAATGTTTATGTCCCATTTATAACGGCTGTCGGCGATGTTGGCTGGATTGAAGAAGACACCGTTGACGCCGGTGTAGCTGCTGGTACGGTAGCCGGGGTAGGTCTGGGCAGACGTCAACTTTACCAGGCTGAGCAGCAGGAGGATAAATATTCCTTTTCTCATAAACTTGTTTTAGTGGCTTCTGCAACAACCATACCCTGGGGTCCCTCCGGGGAGAAAGGGAGGGCGGATAAAAAATGGGCAATTGCTGTAACATTCTTATTTTCCTTCCGTCATCGATATAATAATGTCTCTAGAAGTTTTTAAACAGCGCATTTTGCCAATGAAGGACAAGCTTTTTCGCTTTGCTTTCCGGCTGCTGCAAAATGTGCAGGAGGCTGAGGATGCGGTGCAGGATGTGATGGTGGGGGTTTGGGCGAAGAGGGAGCAGTGGGGGGAGTGGAAGAGTATCGAGGGGTATTGTATGACGGCGACGCGGAATAATTGTGTGGACAGGATAAGAAAGCGAAGGGGGCAGGCGGTGGTGGGTGTTGCTGGGATGGAAGTGACAAGCTTAGATGGTAATCCTTATGAGAAGATGATGAATAAGCAAATGGTGGAACGGATAAGGCAGTGTATGGACTCGTTGCCGGAGAATCAGCAGCAGGTGGTGCGGCTGAGGGAGATGGAAGGTTTTAGCTATAATGAGATTGCGGAGGTGCTGGATATGACGTTGGACCAGGTGAAGGTGAATTTGTTCAGGGGCAGGAATGCCATAAAAAAACTGATATGGAGCACGAAAGGATAAAATTATTGTTGGAGAAGTATTGGGCGGCGGAGACGTCGTTGGAGGAGGAGGGGGAGATTGCTCTTTATTTTAGAGAGGGGGATGTTGCGCCGGAGCTGGAGGGGTTTCGGGCTTTTTTTGATTATATAGAGGAGGAGAATCGGGTTTCGATCGGGGATGATTTTGAAAAAAAGATATTGGAGAGGTTGAGCCCTGTGCGGCGGTTCAATTTTGGTCTGGTGGCGGCGGCTGCGGCGCTATTGATTTGTGTGAGCAGTTTGTTTTTGGTGGTGGAGAAGCCGGCGCCGCCGGTGGTTGCGATTGTGGAGGTCAGGGACACCTATGATGACCCGGAGAAGGCGCTGGCGGCGGTGCGGAAGGCGTTGCTGGTGGCGTCCAGGCATATGAATGAGGGTGCGGGTATTACTGAAAAGAACATGGATCGTCTTAACAATAGCTGGCAGGCGGCCAGCTTTAAATAATCAATTATGAAATTCAAGAAGTGGGTGATGTTTTTTCCGTTGGTGCTGATGGGGATGGGTGTGTTTGCGCAGGATGATGCGATTGGGAAGTTTTTTGGAAAGTATGTGGACGACAGCCGGTTCACCGTGGTATCGGTCAGTCCGAAGATGTTCCGGCTTTTGTCGAAGGTCAACTGGGATACGATTCCGGGGGATTTGAAGCAGACGGTCAGCCGGCTTACGAGCTTGCGGATATTGTCGACGGAGACGACGCCGATGGTTTTTTATAAGGAGGCGATAGGGAAGATCGACCGGAAGGAATACGAGGAATTGTTTACGGTGCGGAGCAGCGCCGACAATGTACGGTTTATGATCAAGGAGCAGGGGAATGTGATCCAGGAGCTGCTGATGATTGCGGTGGATAAAGACGATTTCACCTTGATGAGCTTTGTAGGGAATATCGATCTGGATAAGCTGGCGAGGTTATCATCGGAGATGGGGATACAGGGGATGGATAAATTGAAAAATGTAAAACACAAATAATATGAAAAGAGTATTGTTTTTTTTATTGATTGTTTTGGTTTCATTGAGTGGGAGGGCACAAGGGAAGAAAGAGGGATGGGGGAACAAGATCACCTCGTTTAGCTGCCGGACTATCGATGCGGCGCATTCGCAGGAATGGAATGACCTGAGCCGTTCGCTCCGGAAGGATGGTTTTGAAGAATGGTTTGGTGTTCGAAAGGGGAAGGAGCGTCTCCAGGTGCTGTCGCGTGAGGGGCGGGAAGGGATTACGGAGCTGGCCTGTATGATTGTTGGAAAGGAGGGAGATGGTTTGTATATGAGTCTTGGGGGGCGGTTTACCGTTGAAGAGAAGGAAAAGATCAAACTTTCGTTTCAAAAGGGTGACTATGATCGGGAGATTTCCCGTCACGAGGACAATTAACCATCCTTGGGCCCGTTTTTTGAGTATTCCTACGTTGATTATTGTCAAAAATTGATTTGACTAAGTGTTTTTGCTTAGATCACTCCCGTTGCTTTATAAAGAAATCCCTATATCTTGTCGTTAAGTAGCCAATCTGGCTAAGGCCCTCCTGTAGCACCCTTATAATTTGACCTGTCTCGCTGCAATTCAATAACTTAATGACAAGAACTATGATTAGGATTCTATTAGCTGATGATTACACCATCATCAGGAAAGGGGTCAGGCAGATACTCACCCAAGCGTATCCCAACGCGGAAATCGAAGAAATTGAAGAAGGGGAGGAGTGGACCGACAAGGTGCGGAATACTCCCTGGGACATGATTATTTCGGATTTGCCGAGTGCGGACCGGGGTGGGTGGGGTACGTTGCAACAGATCAAGGAGAATTTTCCGGGGTTGCCGGTGTTGATCCTGAGTCTTTATACGAAGGAGCATTATGCGCTGCGTGCCTTGCAGGCAGGGGCGTCGGGTTATTTGGGGAAGGATGCTGCGCCGGACGAGCTTCTCTCTGCGGTGCGGCAGATTCTGGCGGGGAAGAAGTATTTGGCGATACCTTCCAGTAAGAATTGAGGGGGGGCAAGAATTGAGAGGGGGAGCGGGGGCGGATAATTAGGTGAGGGCGAGCGGAATGAGTGGAAAAATCCCCTAATTTTAAGGAGGCCGTATAAATAAGGCCGATCCTTGCTATGATGAGAAAACTACCGCTCCGTAACGATTCCAGACGTAATTTTTTGAAGAAGGGAGTGCTGGCGGCTGCCGGCCTTTATATTTTGCCCCGTCATGTATTGGGCGGGAAGGGGTATACTGCCCCGAGCGATAAGGTGAACCTCGGCGCTATCGGGGTTGGCGGGAAGGGGGAGGTCGATATCGACTTTCTGTATGGGACGGGGAAGGCTGAGATTGCCGTCCTTTGCGACGTGGATGACAGGAGGGCTGCGGAGACCCGCGGTAAATATCCCAAAGCTAAATACTACAAGGATTACAGGGAGATGCTGGACAAGGAGCATAAGAATCTGGATGCCATTTCCATCTCTACTCCCGATCATATGCATGCCGTACAGGGTATGGCGGCGATGCAGCTGGGGAAGCACGTCTATATACAAAAGCCGCTCGCGCACGATATTTATGAGGTTAGGATGCTGACGCAGGGGGCTGCCCGTTACAAGGTGGTCACGCAGATGGGGAATCAGGGTTCGTCGGGGGATGGGGTTCGTCAGCTGGTGGATTGGTATCGTGCGGGGGTAATCGGCGATGTTACCGAAGTATTTTGTTTTACCAACAGGCCGGTGTGGCCGCAGGGGATTCAGTGGCCGGCGCAAAAGGCTTCGGTGCCTGCGGGGCTGGACTGGAATCTTTGGCTGGGTACTGCACCTTATCGGGAGTATGTGGACAACCTGGTTCCGTTCAACTGGCGTGGCTGGTGGGATTATGGTACCGGGGCGCTGGGGGATATGGGCTGTCATATCATTGCTCCTGCTTTCCAGGTGCTGGAGCTGGGTTATCCGACGGAAGCCCAGTGTAGTGTGGGCAATGTTTATGTAGGGGAATTCAAGCAGGGTTATTTTCCGGACAGCTGTCCGCCTTCTTCACATATCACGCTTAAGTTCAAAGGCGCGCCGGGCAAGCCGGACGTGAAGCTGCACTGGATGGATGGAGGGATACAACCGGACAGGCCGGAGGAGTTGGGTCCGCAGGAGATATTTGGGGATGGGGATAATGGGACCTATTTTATAGGGACGAAGGGGAAGATGATGTGCGGAACGTATGGGCGTGATCCGAATCTGCTGCCGACTTCGCGGACGGCGCAGACGAAGGTGCCGCAGACGATTGCGAGGGTGCCGGGTGCGGATATTTCGGGTCACTACAATGCGTGGCTGGAGGCTTGTATGGCGGGGTATGGGTCGGAGAAGGAGAAGAATTTAAGTGCGAATTTCAAGGTTGCGGGTCCGTTGGCGGAGACGGTGCTGATGGGGAATCTGGCGATTCGCAGCTATGATGTGCGGAAGTCTCGGGCGGATGGGAAGTTTGATTATCCGGGGCGGCATATGAAGCTGCTTTGGGATGGGGCGAATATGAAGATTACGAATTTCGAGGATGCCAATCAATTTGTAAAACGTACGTATAGGGAGGGATGGAGTTTGGGGGTGTAAGGGTGGAATCTGCGGGTGCGGCGGCGAGGCGTTTATTGCGGTCCGGGGCTTACGGCGGACCAGCCGCCATCTACTATTAAAGTTTGTCCGGTGATGTGTCTTGCCTGGGGCGAGACGAGGAAGAGGACTGCGTGGGCGATATCGTCGACGCTGGCGGGGCGTCCCATGGGGGTAAGGGTGGACCATGTCTTCTCGTAGGAGGGGTCGTGGGCGGTGCGTTCGGTGAGGGTGGCGCCGGGGGCTACTGCGTTGATATTTATGCCGTGGGGGGAGAGGTCGAGGACGAGGCTGCGGGCGAGCATTTCGAGGGCGGCCTTGCTCATGCCGTAGGCGGCCAGTTGTTTGTGGGCCTGGTGGCCGGTGACGGAGGAGGTAAATAGAATGCTGCCGCCTTGTTTCTGGGCGAGCATTTGGTTGGCGGCGGCCTGGGCGAGGAAGAAGCTGCCGGCGAGGTTGAGCTGCATGACTTTGGCGAAGGATTCGGGGGGATAGGAGAAGAAGTCTCCGAAGAGGGTCAAGCCGGCGTTGGCGATGGCGATGTCGAGGCGGCCGAAGGAGGTTACGGCGGTGTCGACGAGGTGGCGGATGAATGTTAGGTCGGCGGCGTCGCCGGGGCATGGGATGCAGTTTGGGCCGAGGGCGGCGGCGGCTTGTTCGGCGAGAGTGGCGTCGTTGTCATTGAGGATGACGTTTGTGCCGTTTGCGATCAGGTGGCGGCAGATGGCGAAGCCGATGCCTTGGCCTGCGCCGGTGACTATGGCTACTTTCATGCTTCTTGATCAAAATAGATTTTATAATAGTGTTTTTGGAGGCCGTCGTCGTATCCTTTCTCTATTAATTGGCGGTCTCCGTGGATATAGATGTGAAAGTTCTTATCCAGCTTGATTACGCTTTTGAAGACGCGGGCCTGTTTTTTTACGGCGTGGGGGGAGATTTCGAATTCGTTTAGGGGTTCGAGCTCGTTGTGCTTGCGGTATTGCTCGTCGTATTTTCTGAAAGAGTTTATTATTTCTTCGTGGTGGAGGACTTCGGTTTCGAATTCTTCCTTGTTGAAGTTTCCGTGGGTTTTGAAATAGTCCATGCTTCGGTTGAGGATGTCGATCTGTTCGGTTTTGGAGACTTCGAATTCTTCGGGGAGGTGCTGGGTGACGTAGTTTTTGGTCATCGAGAGGAAGCCGTTGGTTTGCAGAAATTCGTTGTGCCGGATGAGTACGGTGAGGAACTTGTCCTTCCAGTATACGGCTTCTTCGTTCTTTCCATTGGAGTCGAAGATGAGGATTTCGTAGCCTTTTTCTTCGTCTTGCTGGAGGATGAGGCAGCCTTTGTCGACCTTGGAGAGTTCGACCCCTTCTTTTAGCTGGAGGTCGAGGTCTTCCATGCTGGGGGTGAGGTCGGCGAAGAGGGTTTTGGTTTCGGCTTTAAAGAGGCCGATGCCGCTGACGGTGGAGTCGTCTAAAATGAGATTATCGAATGTGGCGATATAGAGCTCGCCGGGTTTGATTTTGGGGTGGAGGGAGACCTCGAAGAGGTGGGAGGCGATCTTCGTGGAGAGGTCGTAGAATTCGTCGGGTTCCTGGAAGAGACGGCGGGCGAAGTTGTAGACTTCGTTGAATTCGAGGGATTCGGTATGGTGGAAATGGTAGCGTTCGTGGCAGTTGGGGAAGCGTTGGAGGAGGGCTTCCCTTAGTTTTTCGCGGATTTCTTCGTCGAGCTCCTGCTGCTGCCGGGAGAGGAGGAGGGCACCGCCATTCTGCTTATTTCCAATATAATGTACGGCCAACCGGCCCAGGACTGCTTCATTAAAGATCATGGGAAAAAGGGTAAAGATAGGAAAATCCAGAAAGCTCCTATTGGAATACTCATAATGCTGACAGGTGGACCATATAGGACAATTTGTTTGATTGTCAGGTAGGTATAGTTGTGGGTTGGATACAATGTCTCATTGCGTGGAAAATTTATATAAAGTGTTATACAATAAAAACGTTTTTTAATCCTTTATTAGTAGTTATAGTAGAAATCCGATAGCCCGACTGAAGACCAAACTAAAACCCAATATTATGAAACCCAAACCCTACACAACCTTTTTGTCGTTACGGCTTAGTGCCTGCAGGTGACAGACAAATTTATCTCCTCTCGTGTCGTCACCGCAACGATTTCTTTAATCTATTCATACTGCTTATAGTATAGTTGCCTTGTCTTCATGGGTGTGGAGAGTTGTGCCGGGTGAAATATCCGTTGCTATGACCTCGATCACACATAATGAATCAAAACGTTGGCCTTTGGCCCGTGTGCTGTCAGTGCTGACATTGCTGGCGGGGATGATGCTGGGATGGATGCCTGGTGGTAAGGCTGCGGGTATTCCCAAGGAAAGGCCGGGGGCGTACAGGCCTCCATACGTAATCGTATTTACACCTATCAATAATAATGCCGTTGCCGGAAGCGGGGTGGAAGACCAGGTAAAGGTAACCGTTATAGACCAGGCGACTGGCAATCCTGTTCCGAATTTCCCGATCGCTATCAAGTTCGATACCAATATCTCTACGGATAATGAAGTTACCGATGGGACGGGCAGCTATATTGTCCGGCTGAGTGGTGACGAGGTGGGATCGACCGATGTACATATTACCGTCAATGGTGCAAAATCTACCTATACTTTCAATTATGTCGCGGGGACGCCTTCCAATGGTCCCAGCTCCAATACGCAGCTGATCGTAGATGTGCCGGTGGCGCCGGACGATGGGGCTACACCCACGACTATACATGCGCATGTCGAGAATCAGTTTGGCGCTAATTTCCCAGGGCTACCGGTGACCTTTACGATCTTCGGTGGTACTGCATCGGGGACGGCGGTTGTTACTGTCGTGAATGGAGTTACGGATGGGGCAGGGAATGCGACTATCAATATTACCAATCTGCGGACAGGGACGGTCACCTTTACGGCGACCTATGTCTTTTTGGGGGTAACATACCAGATCACGAATAACAGTCCGGCTACGGTGACGTTTGTGGCGAGGCCCGACCCGGGCAATCCGGCTACGGCGTTGATTGTGGATGTGCCGACGGCTCCTGCGGATAATGCGACTACGACGACGTTACATGCGCATGTGATGGGTGACGATGGTTTGCCGCTGGCGGGTTCCAAGGTCGTGTTTACGATTACCGGAGGAACGGCATCGGGGACGGCTACTACTACTGTGATTGGTACGGGCTATACCGATGCGAATGGGGATGTTTATATGGATGTCATCAATTCCAAGCCGGGTACGGTAACTTTTACCGCAACGGCTCAGGATCTGCTCAATACTAATTTATATCAAATCACCAATGGCAGTCCGGCTACGGTAACCTTTACGTCCATTACGCCTGACGTTAACAATCCGGCTACGGCGTTGATCGTGGATGTGCCGACGGCTCCGGCGGACAATTCGACCCCAACGAAGGTTCACGCGCATATCGTCGGTGACGATGGTTTGCCGATGGCAAATGCTACCGTTGTGTTTACGATCAGCGGTGGTACGGCTGCGGGTACTGCGGGGGTCACGGTAATTGGCACGGGGAAGACCGATGCGAATGGCGACGTTTATATCGATGTTATCAATTCACAGCTTGGAACGGTCGACTTTACGGCGACGGTTCAATATGGCGCCGGGCCGGTTCTGTCCATTATCAATGGCAGTCCGGCGACGGTCAATTTTATTCAGCCGCCGCCCAATATCGCGCAGAGCTATATCGTAGGTGTTACGACGTCGACGCTTGCGGATGGGACGAGTCAGAATGAAGTCGATGCGGTTATTGTGAATGGAACGCCGTTCGTAGCGGGGATACAGGTGACCTTTACGATCAAGGTGGGTACGGCGACGATCACGACTACCGGTATTACCGATGGTTCGGGTACGGTGAAGGCTTACTTTACGAGTGGAGTCGTGGGGAGTGTCGATGTGCAGGCGTCGGTGGATATAAGTGGCGTGCCTACATTCCTTAATGATGCGAATGCTCCTTCAAATAATTATACCACTATTCAATTTATAGCCGGTCCGCCGGTGCCGGGTGAGCCGGGTGGCGGGGGTACGGGTGGTACGCCTCCGGGTAACGGTGGTAATCCTCCTTCGGGTGGTTCGGGTACGGGTGGTAATAATAACGGCCCGGGGGATAACAACAACTTTACGGTGTTGTTTGTCCGCCAAGACTTCCGGTTGGCCGACGGTACGCAGCAGGATAGTGTGATTGCTTTTGTCACGGATGCGAATCATCATCCGCTGAAGAATGTGGCTATACAGTTCATCATTCAGACAGCGCCGGGGACTGGGACGGCTACGTCCGGGGCTCAGTTTACAATAGACCCGACCTCTGTGTTGACCGATGACCAGGGGATGGCGAGGATTGCCTTGACCAGCACCAAGTCGGGAACGGTTTATGTGAATGCGGTGCTGATTGTCGATGGCGTATTGATCGATGGAAGCTATCAGATCGTGACATTTACTACTAAGCCGGATGTGAAGAATCCGCTGACGAACCTGAGCGTAGTCATCTATGAAGCGCTGGCGGATGGGGTACAGCAGACGGTGGTCAAGGCGCATGTCGTGGACCTCGATGGGGTCATCATGGCGGGACAAGAGGTGGTGTTCAAGATCGACTCGGGTGATGCGACGATCGTGACGCCGGCGCCGGTCTATACGGATGCGAATGGAGATGCGTTTATCTATATTACCAGTACCAAGCCCGGGTTTGCATTGATCACGGCGACGGTTGGTGGTGAGAGCATCACGTTCGGCAGTCCGGCTCGCGTGAAGTTTGCGCCGATCAATATCTATGTTCCGAAGGTCTTTACTCCGAATAATGATGGCACGAATGATTTGTTGAAGCCGATACTGGTGGGGATTACGGAGTTCCACTACTGGAGTATTTATAACCGCTGGGGGAATTTGATCTATACGTCGCAGGACCCGAACAGGGGATGGGATGGTACGTTCAAGGGTGTGGCGCAGCCGGTGGAGACTTATGTGTGGATAGCGGAAGGTGTGGATGTGAATGGAAAGAAGATCGTTCAAAAAGGTATGACGTCACTTGTTAGATAAAAAGGTATTTAAATAAATAAAATCCAATCCAACAGGAAGGACTCCGTCCTTCGGCCGAAGGCCAATCATGGGCCATCGTTTTTGCCGGAGGATATTTTTGGGAGAGCCTTCGGCAAAAACGATCAGATGAGGAAGATCTATATCATATTGATTCTCTTTTGCCTTACGAGCCTTGCTCGCGGGCAGGAAATCAATTTCTCGAGGGTACAGGATATGACCATCTGGTATAATCAATCCCTCAAGACCGACAAGCAAAATAGTTTGATGCTCAATTACCGGAGCGTCAAGTATGGCGGAGGAATCGCCTATAATAGCGTAGCGGCTTTATTCGATGCGCCGCTGCTCGGGAAAGAGGGGAAGAACAAGGCCAATTCCGGTTATTTCAGCATCAGCGCCGGTGCGGCCTCGGATAAGACCAACGATGGGATCCTGAATAACACGTTGGGGATGCTGGGGGTGAGCTACGCAGTACCTATTGGTCGCCATGAGACGTATCTGGCGGCGGGTTTCCAGGCGCAATATTACCGGAGCTCGTTGAACCTGGCCGGTGTCGCCAATCCGTTCGGGGATCAGTACGACAACTATGGTCCGATCGAGGGTGCGCCGAGCGCGGATAGGCTTGCTGCGGGTTGGTCGTATGGTCACTTCAACGCCAATGCCGGTGTTTCTATCTTTAGCAATGGCCGTAACGACAAGTGGTATTTCGGGGCTTCTGCGTACCAGGTCAATCAGCCCTACTCCTATAAAATCAAGGCGGACTCGACCCGAATGAAGACCGGTTTCGGTGTTCAGGGTGGTTATCGTTATACGACGAAGACCGATGACGAGGTGGGTTTCTATATGGCCATGAACTGGCAGGGGCCTGCTTACCGCCACTACTACAATCTTTCCTATACCAAGCCGATCCCTGGCGTACAGGGCGGGGCTGCGGTGGGGCTCGGACTGGGCTACCGGTATAGCGATGCGCTCGTTCCGAATGTCGAGCTGAGGTATCAAAAATTAATACTAGGAATATTATACGATGTAAACATTTCGTCGATCAGCGCGGCCGGTATTTCGCGTAACGGTATGGAGCTGGCTTTGAAATTAGACTTTTAAAACTAACCCCCATGAAGAAGGTCATATTTTGTTTGATTGGTTGCGGCGCGCTGGCTTTTTCGCTGGTGAGAGCGCAGGATGCTGCGATTGCGCAGGGTTCTGCGGTGGGTCAGGTAAGGCTGCCGAAGGATACTGCGTCGGCGCCTACCCGGGATACTATTGCTGTGGTTACTCCGAAGGAGACGGCTGCTGCGGCTCCTGGTAAGGATACTGCGGCGTCGCCTGCGAAGGATACTGCAGGGAAGGCTCAGGCGCAGGATTCTGTGTTTTCGTTGTCGGATGATCCGGCGCCGAAGCAGGATACGGTGATGTATGCTTCTTCGAGGAAGGAAGAGGTGAAGAAGGATGCTGCGGGCACTCCGGCGGCGGGGGATGGTGGTGAGAAGGATGCTGCTGCTGCGGCTCCGGCTGCCGCTGCGGCTCCGGCTCAGTCTCAGGCCAAGGATACGGCTACCAAGGAAGATAAGGAGCAGGAGGTAAAGCGGGAGCTGGATAAGCGTTGGTTTATTTCTCCCTTGCTTAAGCTGCAGTTCCAGGACTTTGCGATGTTGGAAAAAAATAGGAAAGGGTATTTGAGCGATGCTAATACGCTGCCCTTCTTCGATCGTGGGAATGCTTCTTTTGCGGCTTCGGCTTATAAGAATATAACGCAGCGGCTTTCGGTGAGTGCGGATATCGGGCTTTCGTTCGGGCACGTGACCAATGACAATGTTTTGATCAGCCAGACGAAGTCGAAGACGTATAATTTATTGAATGCTGCATTGTACTATCACCTGCTGGGTCCGCAGTATCGTCTGCAGCCCTATGTTACGGTGGGTATCAACGATATCATCAATGACGCGAACTATGCGAGCATACCGATGGGTATCGGCGCCAAGTTCAATGCACGGAAGGTTATGGTTTTGGGGCAGGCGATGTATGGGTATGCTTTGAACAAGAGCATTTCGCATACGACGATGTATTCGATCGGTATTTATATTCCGATCAAGAGCAAGAAGCAGAAGCAGCTGGACCAGGATGAGTCGGCTTATAACAAGAAAAAGAACGATAAAAAAGACACGACGAAGGGAGGGAATGGGAATGTGGTCAATAATATTTTCATCACCATCAATATGGACTCGGTGTTGAAGTCGAAGGGACTGCTGGATGAGAATGGTAATCCGATTCGCGGGGGCGGTGATGGGGACGATATCGCTTCGGGTGCGAATGGCAGAGATGGCCGGAATAGCCGGGCGCGTCGGACGAAGGCGTTTCATGACCTGGGGCTGGATGACTTCGACGATAACGACTACCGGATTGACTCGATGGATGGGAAGCCTGTGCTGAGGTTTGTGGTGTACTTCGAGTTCAACGAGTATGGACTGACGACGAAGGCGTTTGGAAGTATCGACAAGGTGATCGGTCATTTGAAACATACCAAGGATGATTATACGATCGAGATCAAGGGTTATACGGATTCGATAGGTACAAACCCTTATAACAATATGCTTTCGAG
This sequence comes from Bacteroidota bacterium, assembly GCA_018267545.1. Classification (GTDB taxonomy): domain Bacteria; phylum Bacteroidota; class Bacteroidia; order Chitinophagales; family Chitinophagaceae; genus Puia. The sequence goes on along the minus strand of JAFDYG010000458.1, from coordinate 4,099 downwards.
GAGGCGCGCCAAGATGGTGCTGGATTATATGAATAGCCGGGGTGTGCCGACGGAGTATATGAAGGCGAAGGCGTATGGCAGTGATGACCCGGTGGGGAATAATAGTGATCCGAATCAGGCGTGGTTGAATAGGAGGGCTGAGATTATCGTTCATAAGAAGGAGTTTACTGCGGCGGCGCAGTAGGGGCAGCGGGAGCTGCGGATTTTTGGCGGCGTGCGAGCGGGTGGTTTGGGGAGTTGGTGATGCAAATTTTTTCCCAAGATGGGAGCTATATGTTGATAAATTCCTTATATTTGTTTAAATAGTTAAACAAAAAGAAAGAAAGTTTTTTAAATCCTTACATCCATGTTAAACCTTAATGCACCGTTGTCGTTTTGGGGTCAATTGGCCCACAACATTAAGATCAGGCTCGTAGATGAAACAGGTCGTTTTGTAGACCCACTCCAGCTGAAAGAAATCGATTATCTCGCTCGTTTCCAGAATAAGGCTGTGGTTAATAAAGTGTACAACCAGATGCTGGCCGATAAGCGTTCCGGCGTTATCGAAGTTTACCAAGACAAGATCGTTGTAAAAGAGAATTAGACTTCCGCCTGGCGGGTGTTCCTGTTGGGGGCTTCGCGTTGGCGGGGCGTCCCTGTTGGGGGCATTGCTTTGGAAGGATTCCTGCTGCGTAGGTGCGCCTGAGGGTGGTTGCCGGCGTAGGTGGGCTTCCCGTTGGCGGCTGAATGCCGCTGCGGGAATAGTGTGCCTATTTGGTACCGGTGATGCGTGCGATTTCGCGGGCATATCCGGCGCCGATAGGCAATTCTTTTTCTCCTACCCAGATGGAGTCGCGTTCGATACGATTGACTTTGCTGCTGGCTACGAGGTAGCTGCGGTGGATGCGTACGAAGGCGGGGGCTGGGAGGAGGGCTTCTGCTTCCTGCATGGTGAGGCGGGAGAGGATTTTTTCTTCGGGCAGGACGAACTGCATATAATTTCCCATACTTTGAACATATAGTATATCGGTCAGGGTGATGCGCACCTGGCCGTAGCCGCTTTTGATGAAGATATCGGAAGGTGGGGCGGCGGAGCTGTGGCTTTGCTGGCTGGGGGGGGATTGTCTTTGCTGCCTGAAGAGGGGGTGTCTCAATTCATATTGTTCGTTGGCCTTGTGGCAGGCTTTTAGGAAGCGTGCCTGGGAGAAGGGTTTTAAGAGATAGTCGATGGCGTCGAGCTCGAAGCTTTGGACGGCGTGCTCGCTGTAGGCGGTGGTGAAGATGACCATCGGCGGGTCGGATAGGGTGGTGAGGAATTCGATGCCGGAGATGTCGGGCATTTTGATGTCGAGGAAGATGAGCTCGGGTTTTTCTTTGCGAAGGTATTCGAGGGCTTCGAAGGCGTTGGTGAAGGTCGCGCTGAGTTGGATAAAAGGGATTTTGGCTGAAAGGCTGCGGATTACTTCCAGCGCCATGGGTTCGTCGTCGATGGCTATTGCTCGTAGCATGGGGATGGCTTTTTGGGCGGTGGAGGGGGGAAGTTACAATTGTATGCTTAGCTGGACAAAGAATTCTCTTTCGTCCTGGTGGAGGAAGAATTCGTGGCGGTCGGGGTAGATGAGCTTGAGGCGGTTGAGGACATTTTTCATGCCTACTCCGGATTTGCCTTTTTCGGGGTCGACGCCCTGGCGGGTGTGGACGCTGTTGCGGACTTCGAAGTGGACGCGCTGGCCGTCGCAGTGGAGGCGGAGGTTGATCCAGGAGGGTTCGACCAGGCTGATGCCGTGCTTGAAGGAGTTTTCGACGAAGGGGATGAGGAGCATGGGAGCAATGTTACAGGGGGGGAAGTCTTCGTCGATTACGGTATCGACGTCGATGGAGGGGAGGGCCTGGGTTCGGAGCTTTTGAAGCGAGATATAATTTTTTACGTATTCAATCTCTTTACTCATGGCGATATGGTCGAGGTTATTTTCGTGGAGCATGAAGCGCATCATGTCGCCGAGCTGCTGGATACCGCCGGCTGTGCGGTCGGCTTTTTCGTAGAGGGCGGTGCCGTAGAGAGTGTTTAAGACGTTGAACAGGAAGTGGGGGTTTATCTGGGAGCGGAGGAACTGGAGGTCGGCTTGAGATTGGCCCAGCTCGGTTTCCAGGCCGCGGATGCGGAGGATCTTGTCCTTTTGCTGCTGGTAGATGAGCCAGGAGATGGGGGTGGTGACCAGTAGCTGGCCCATCCAGAGGGATATGTGGAGGGGGAAGAATATTTCTGCATTAGGGGTTATGGCGATAGCGAAGGGGACGCACCAGGCTCCGGTGGACAGGAGCAGCCGCCAGAATACGGCGCGTTTGAAGACGCGGGTCCCTTTCAGGGGGAATAGCCAGTAGAGATTGGACAAGCCGACGAGGATAGTAGGGGGGAGGACGCCGAAATAGAAGATTTCGACGGCTTCTTCGAGCTTGAGAAATGAGGCTAGCAGGCCGCCGAGGACGAAATAGCCGGTAAGGAAGGCGGTGACCTGGTTGAGGACGTAGATCTTGCTGGCTGATCTTTCGCCGCGGACTTCGAGGTGTCGAAGGATGGCTTCGCGGCCGATAGCGTAGGCGATAAAGAGAATTATCGCGTTGGTCGCCATGCGCAGGCCATTGCCCATGATCATGATATTGGAGATGTCGCGGGGAAGGCGGTATTGATGGGAATAGAAGTAGATGATACCCCAGCCGATGCCCAGGAGGAAGAGCAGGGCAAAGGTATGGGTGAGGCCCCAGAGGAAGCGTTTGAGCGCGGTGGCGGCGGTGCCTGCGAGCTCGATACGGGCGCTGTGCGAAAAGGTGAGGCGGAAGCCTCCGGTAGTGGAGGACTGGGATTGGAGCAGGCGGGGCAGGATGTAGAGGTTCATCCAGAGATAGCAGCAGTAGAGCAGGATAGGGAGGAAGACGGCAGGCAGGAGGATGTTACGGGTGTAGTCGAAGGGGAGGCCTTCGTCCCGGAAGCGGTAGCCGTATTCTTCGTCGAGCCTGGAGGTGGAGTGGGCGAAGAGCTGCCAGCAGGCGCCGGTGATGGCGATGATGCAAAGAAGGGTGGAGAGAATGAATTCGTGTTCTCTCCACCGGGTTGTATGTTTGGCTGGGGTCATGTCGTTTTTTTGACAAGATTAAGCCAATTGACGGGGGCGATTTTTTAAATGTGACGAATAGGGTGGTTTTTGTGAGGAATTGGGTTTAGTCGCTGGATTTGGGTTAGGCGTTGGATTTGGGGCTGCTGGGTTATTTGTCTTCGGTAGTGGTGGAATTGCTGTTTTTGGCTTCGGCGCCGTTGCCTTTGGTTTTGCTCAGGTTCTTTTTGAGAATGGCGACATAACGCTGGGCGTCGCTGTTGCCGGGTTCGAGGGTCAGGAGTTTTTCGAACCAGGCGATGGCGCTTTCGTAGTCTTTTTGGGCGTTGGCTTTGTAGGCGGCGATGTAGCCGTAGGCCTCGATGAGGTGTTTCCGATTGGTCTTATTGGCGGTATCTTTTTCGGCGATTTCGATGAGCTTCTCGTAGTGGGGGATGGCCATCCCGGTTTGCATGGCGGTGTCGATGGCGACGTCGCTGCGGGCGCGCCAGTAGTAGCCGAAGTCCTGGTCGGGGTATTTTTCTTCATAGATGCCGAAGACGGTGTCGGCTTTTTCGTATTCTTTAGCCATATAGTGGGCGAGGCCCCAGTTGAAGAGGTCCAGGTTGGTGGCTTTTGTGTTGCCCTGGTAGTATTGGCCTAGCCAGAGGGCTTGCTGGGAGTAGTCTTTTTGTTTCTTGTAGAGGTCGGCCAGCTTTTTTGCGTAGGCGATTCGTTTTGTGCTGTCGGTTTCGCGCGATGCGGCCTTTATATAATAGGGCGATGCGGAATCGGCCTGGTTGAGGGATTCGTAGATTTCGCCCATGGTTTCGTAGTCTTTTACGACGAAGCCGGTGTCGATTTGTCTTTGGAAGTATTGGCGCATGAAATCGAGGGCCTGGGTGGAGTCGTGGAGCTCTTTATACGAGTAGGCGACGAGCTTGTAAAGGCGGGGTTCGGGGGTGGCGCTTTGACGGATGAGGCCCTGGGCGTGCTGAATAGCCTCGTTGTATTTGCGGGAGGAGTAGAGC
>JAFDYG010000457.1 GCA_018267545.1 Bacteroidota bacterium | reverse complement strand
CTGACGGGCTGCTCCGACCTGTCCATGGACCCGCAGCATCCCGGCACTCTCTTCGCCGCGATGTGGCAGATCACCTTCAATACATGGCAGCTCAACAGCGGCGGCCCGGGCAGCGGAATCTTCAAATCGACCGATGGGGGGAAGACCTGGAACCGGTTGGGCAACGGACTTCCCGGCGGCGCAAAGCATCCCGTGGGCAAGACTTCCGTGGACGTGTCCTTTTCCAATCCCAATATCGTCTATGCGCTCATGGAGGACAAGGATCCCGGCCTGTATCGTTCCGACGACGGCGGAGGTTCCTGGAAGCTGATGTTTACCAGCCACTCGATGGCGCAGCGGGCTTCGTATTATACCCGTGTCCGCGTTTCTACAGGCGATCCGGACAATGTGTTTACCATCTGCGTGACAGTCATGGAGTCGAAGAATGGCGGTAAATCCTTTAACGGCAACGGTCAGAACGGCGACTATCGTCCGGGTGGCGATACGCACGACCTGTGGTTCGATCCCAAAAATCCGGCCCGCGCCATGGTGGCCCACGATGGCTGCATGAACATGACTTATAATGCGGGCAAAACCTGGCAGAACGTCAACCTGCCCATCGCCCAGATGTATCATGTGGCGGTCGACAACCAGGTTCCTTATTACGTATACGGCAACAAACAGGATGGCAGCTCCTATCGTGGTCCTAGCAACAGCCTCCAGGGCGGCATCCCGACCAGCCTGTGGACGACGGTCGGAGGATGCGAGAGCGGATTCGCCCAGCCCGACCCGGAAGATAATGCCATCATCTGGTCCGGCTGCTATGACGGCGGTCTGGACCGTACCGATCTTCGTACCGGTCATGTTCGCGACGTCCGCGCCTGGCCGGAAGCAGGGTATGGCTATCCTCCCGCGGAGATGAAGTATCGCTGGCACTGGAACTATCCGATGATCATCTCCCGTCACAATCATAATAAAGTTTATATCGGAAGCCAGTACGTGCACGTGACGACCAACGAAGGTCAGTCATGGAATGTCATCAGCCCCGACCTTACGACGAATGACAAGTCGCACCAGCAGAGCTCGGGTGGTGTCTCCACGGACAATCTGTTCACGTTCGACGGCTGTACCCTCTACGCCATCGCGGAATCCCCCGTAAAGGAAGGCGTTCTCTGGACCGGTTCCAACGACGGCCTGGTGAACGTGACCCGGGACGACGGCAAACACTGGGATAACGTCTCGGGAAATATGCCGGGTCTGCCCAAGTGGTCTACTATCCGCGATATTTGTCCTTCCCCTTTCGATGCAGCAACGGCCTATATCGCGGTCGACTGCCAGTTTATCGGAGACTTCAAGCCGTATATCTACAAGACTACGGATTTTGGGAAGAGCTGGGCCCTGATTACCGGCAGCTTCCCGCGGGGTTATTCTTCCTTTATCCACCAGGTCAGGGAAGATCCGGCCAGGAAAGGCCTGTTGTGGGCGGGAACGGACAACGGGCTCTATTTTTCGCCCGACGATGGCGCGCATTGGATCCATCTCAAGAACGACCTTCCTCCCGTACCCATCTACGGCATCGCCATTCAGAAAGACTTCCGGGATCTTGTCATAGGCACTTATGGCCGCGGCTTTTATATTCTTGACGACATTACGCCGATACGGGAGTTTACGACCCAGGTGCAGCAGTCCGAAGCATATCTGTTCCCGATGCGAAAGGCCTATCGTTTCCGGCCGCACATCAGCATTCACGGCGAGAGATCTTCTTCCTCCGGGCAGAATCCGCCGTACGGTGCCGATATCAATTATTATCTGAAGGACAATGTGACGGATACGGTGAAAGTGGTGGTGCTCGATCAGGCCGGCAATACGGTGCAGCAGATCAAGGGCTCCAACAAGGCCGGCGTCAACCGCGTGTGGTGGGATTTGGGACTTCAGCCCTATGTGCTGCCGCCGCTGCGCACGCGGCCCGAAGACGCGGACTGGGTGAAGCTGGACTCAAATGGAGAAAGGGCAATGGTCATTTATGACCTGGATATCGGTCCTGGCTTGCCGACGACGAAGGTCATGCCCGGCAGCTATACTATCGTCCTGAAGGTTGGAAACAAGGAATACCGGCAGCCGGTTGAAGTATTACGTGATCCGCATACCGCGGGTTCCGACGAAGACATCCGTTTACAATACCAGTTCGGCACAGAGATCTATCAATCGATTCAATCTGTCCTTCATATGATCGATACGCTGGAGATACTTCGCGCCCGGGCGCTTGCCGCCGAGCCGGCGATTGCGAACAAGAAGCAAAAGGACAGGCTGGAAGCCTGGCAAAAGCAGCTCCTTGAAGTAGAAGCGCTGTTGCACGATGTACACGCTACGGGCGCCCGGCAGGATATCTTCCGCAGTCCCGCGCAATTGCTGGAACGCTTTCTGACCATATCCAAAGAAAGCATCTCCGGCGGATCGGACTGGCGTCCGACCGATCAGCACCGGGAAGTCTATAACCTCCTCAGCGGCCGCCTGGAGAATACGAAAAAGAAATATGCTGCCGTGCTGGCGAGCTTTCCGCTGCCCCGGCCCGGTGGAATGATGCCGAAGGAAAAACTGGATAACAAGAATAATAAGAACTAATCTACCAAAACTATCAATCATGTTGAAAGTAACGGCTCTATCTCTATTATCTGCGCTGGCCTTGTCGGCCGCGGCGCAGACCCCGGCGACGGATACCTCGAAAAGTCAGACCCTCAATACGGTGCAGGTGACCGGCTGGTCCAACGGCCAGAAAGGCAACCAGCTGAATATCGCCCGGTCGGTGGGGACCCTTACGACGGCTGACTTTCATCGCAATACGGGACTGTCGCTCGAAAACTCTCTCAACCAGCTCCCCGGTGTGCTCATGCAGTCCCGCTCCGCGTTTGGCGGACAACGCATCAGCATCCGCGGCTATGGCAACAATACCAACTTCAATGGTCAGGGTGTGCAGGTACTGCTCAACAATATTCCCATCACGGATGCCACCGGCACGACGATTCTCGACGATATCGACTTCTCTACGCTGGGTAAGGTAGAAGTAATCAAAGGCCCTGCGTCGAGTCTTTATGGCGCCGGTGTTGCGGGAGTGGTCAATCTCTATACGATGAAACCGCAGCCGGGCCAGACACGCTTCGTGCACGAGAACACCCTGGGAAGCTACGGCCTCTGGCGGAACAATACCCGGATCGAGACCGCGGGCGAGCATTCTGCGCTCATCTTCAACTATGGTCACCAGGAGTCGAATGGCTTCAGGAAACACAGCGCTTCCCGAAAAGACTATGCGCAGATGAGCGGAGACTTTTATGTCAACGAGAAGAGCACGATCTCGACCTATTTCGCCTATGCCAATTCTCACGAAGAGCTGGCCGGTGAAATGGACAGCGCACGTCTTTACAGCAAGCAAAACTGGAGCGACCCGGACTATCTCGTAAATAATTCAAAGGTGGACATCGAAAGCTTCAGGGGAGGCGTGACCAGCGACTATAAGATCAACGACCATTTCAGCAATCTGAGCACGGCTTTCTTCAGCGCCTATACGCTGAATTCGCCGTTTGCCCGCGGGCTTACGTCGACTCAGGCGTTTACTTTTGGCGGACGATCCGGCTTCGTATACACTTCCGGTCCTGCCGACAAGATCCACGGCATCATCGGCGCTCAATTCGAAAAGACGCTGTCGTTTAATAAGTCGTACAATCTCACCGGCGGTGTTCTCGGCGGCATTCGCGGAGACCTGCAGAATGCCTCCATGAGCTACAATGTCTTTACCGAATGGAAGTTTACCCTGCCGCAGCAATGGGTGCTGACGGCGGGAGGCAGCCTGAACTTTACCGAATTCGGAATTACCGACATGCTGACGAACAGCGCCAATCCGACACACGCCAATGCCGGCGGCACCCGCAGCTTCCCGGCTGTGTTCATGCCCAGGCTTTCTTTGCTGAAGATGCTGAGCGACCATGTCTCGGTCTATGCCGACGTGAGCCGGGGATATACTCCTCCTGCAATCGGGAACGTAGTTATCGCCGCCACCGGCAAGGTCAATACCGGTTTGAAGCCCGAGTCGGGCTTTCAGTATGAGATCGGCACCAAGGGCGACCTTTTCAATCGTAAGCTGTCTTATCAATTGGCGCTCTTCGACCTGGATATCCGCAACAAGTTCGTCACCCAGACGGTCACAGGCACGCCTACCTATACTTTTTATGTCAATGCGGGAAGACAACAGGACATAGGCGCCGAGCTGTCCCTGAGCTACCTGCTCATAGACAATAAGGACAATGCCGTCACCCTGCTGCGTCCATTTGCAACCTATACCTGGTCGAACTTCAAGTATAAGGACTTTATGAGCGACAACAACCATAACGCTAATACGGTCAATTATTCCAACAACTGGGTGGCGGGTGTTGCAAAGAATGTAGTGAACCTCGGTATCGACCTGCAGACAAAGCCCGGCTTTTATGCCTATCTGTCGTATCGTTACAATGGCGCAGTTCCCTATACATTCGACAATCTGCACTATGCGAAGGCGTATAGCCTGCTCAACGGGAAGATCGGCTATCGGAACCAGCTGGGCGCGCATTTCTCCCTGGACGTCTATGCCGGCGCGGATAACATGACGAGCAGCACCTATTATACCTTCCTGTTCTATTCCGGTAATCTGGCCGGCACGACCGACCCGCACTTTATCCCCATGCCCTATAAGGCGACGGGCTATGGCGGCGCAAAGCTGGCTTATATCTTTTAACTTTATACCCATATGTCGTACAATCGATTCTTATACATCCCGGTACTTCTTCTGGCGGCCTGCGGCGGCCGCTTTGGCGACAAAGAAAACGGCAAGCAGGGGCTTCGTATCGTCAGCGTGAGCAAGCAGCTTACCGAGATCATTTTTGCCGTAAGGGGCGATACAGCCCTGGTAGGAGTGGATATCTCCAGTACATATCCGCCGGCTGCAAAAAAGATCACCACCGTCGGCTACCACCGCGCGCTGGCTCCCGAAGGCATCATTTCTTTAAACCCGACCGCCGTCTGGAACGATGGCAACTGGGGACCCCAGCCTACAATCGACCAGCTGAAGAAGGTAGGCATTCCTCTTCGACAGTTCAATGGCGGCAGCACGCTCGATTCAACCAAGCTGCTGATCCGTCAGCTGGCGGGCGAGTTTCATAATACGCAGGCCGGCGACTCGATCTGCGACCGGCTGGACAAGGACATGGCCCGCGCCGATTCTCTGCGAAAGACGTACGCCGGGGAGGCGCCGGTCAAGGTGCTCGTCATCCACTTCGGTCAGGCGGCCAATCAATACTTTGTGCTGAGCCATCGCGGCACACAGCAGCAGATGCTGGACTGGGCCGGAGCGATCAATGTTGCGGATACTGCGCAGAAGTGGAAGAACCTGAGCCCCGAGGTCATCGCAAAGGCACAGCCCGACGTTATCCTGGCGACGGACTATGGCTATGATCTGCAGGGGAGCGTCGAAAAGTTCAAGCAGCTGCCGGGAGTTTCCCTGTCACCTGCGGCCAAAAACAATCGTATCTATAGGGTGGAAGAGCACGACCTTGTATACCTTGGGCCTCGTACGGGAGTGAATGTATACGAGCTGATCCGGCTCATCCATCAACACTGATATGCATAAGCTATCGTATCGTATCTGGTTCATCGCTTTGTCGATTCTCTTATTTCTATCCCTGATCGTCTCGATAAGGGTAGGGGCGGTTTCCATTTCCTATGAGCATATCTTTCGATTTTTGGGCAATCTTTTGAAAGGCAGGCCGGGCGAGTCTCTCGAAGAGCGGCTTTTTCTTCAGATTCGTCTTCCGCGCGTTCTGCTTTGCGCTTTTACGGGAGCGGCTCTCTCGGTATCGGGGGTTCTCATGCAGGCCCTTTTCCGAAACCCGATCGTCGAGCCGGGCCTGGTCGGTACGTCTTCGGGCGCGGCCCTGGGAGCCGCCTTTGTGTTTGTGATGGGCCATAGCTTTACCGGCAGCTGGGTCGATGCGCTGGGCCCCTTCCTGCTGCCCGTATTTGCGTTCCTGGGAGGCGGCCTGGCTACCCTGATCGTATACCGGTTGTCCAATGTCTTCGGCAAGGTCAATGTCAATACCTTATTGCTGGCGGGTATCGCAGTAAACGCGCTGGCCGCCGGAGGTACCGGCTTCTTTTCCTATATCGCGCGCGACCCGCAGGCGCGTAGCATCGTGTTCTGGAATCTGGGTACGCTTTCAGGAGCGGACTGGACCAATACGGCAATGGTTGGCGTGGTCACGGTGCTGGGGACTTCGATTGCCCTGCGCTATGGCCGGTCGTTGAATGCGTTGCTGCTGGGGGAGACGGAGGCCGGCTTCCTGGGTGTTCGGACCTCCCGCTTAAAGACGAGGATTCTGCTGCTCAATACGGGGATGGTGGCGGTGGCGACTTCGGTGGTGGGCGTTATCGGGTTTGTCGGACTGATAGTCCCGCATATGCTTCGTCTCTCGAAGACTTCGGATAACCGTTTCCTCATTGCCGGTTCGGCGTTGCTCGGCGCCGTCCTGCTCAATATCGCGGACATGCTGGCCCGCATCATCGTCGCTCCTTCCGAATTTCCGATTGGAGTAATCACGGCTTTTGCCGGAGCGCCGGTATTTTTGTTTTTACTGATTCGCGCCGGCCGAAAGCAACAGAAAGGAGGTTTTTATGCTTGAGGTCCGCGGACTTACTTGCCGGATTGGCGGCAGGACTATCGTCGAGGATATTTCGCTCTCCTTCGAGCCGGGCCGGCTGCACGTTATCGTCGGTCCCAATGGTTCGGGAAAGTCGACGTTTCTCAAAACCTTTAGCGGAGACTTGGCGCTTTCCTCGGGTGACGTCACTTACGACGGACGGCCGCTGGCCGGTCTTCCGGAAGAAGACCTCGCCCGTTATCGGGCCGTTATGACCCAGCTGCCGGAACTGTCTTTTCCGCTTAGTGTGAACGAGATCGTTATGATGGGGCGCTATCCGCATTTCTCCTTTCGTCCTTCCGCCAGGGACGTCTCGATCGTAGAGGAGGTCAAGCGATTGCTCTCGATTGAAGCGCTGGGCGACAGAGACTATCTGACGCTGTCGGGAGGCGAAAGGCAGCGCGTGCAATTTGGCCGCGCACTCGCGCAGATCTGGGATGCGCCGCCCTCGGGTTCGCGCTACCTGTTCCTGGATGAGCCGGTTTCGAGTCTCGATGTTCACTACCAGCATCAGTTCCTCCAATTGGTCCGGTCGATGGTAAAAGAAGGCGTCGTTATCGTAGCCGTGCTGCACGATTTGAACCTGGCCCTGCAGTACGCGGACCTATTGGTCTTTATGAAACAGGGGCGCGTCGTCGCACAGGGCGGCGCGGACATCGTGACGCCATCGGTGATCAAAGAGGTATTCGACGTCGAGGCAAGACTCGTCGATGACCCGGCCGGAGACCGGCCCGTGATTGTCTTCGCCCGCCCATCAATGAGTTAATTTCCGAACGGAAAAAGCTAATTTTAGTTCACCCGTTCCCCTCCCGATAGAGGAATTTTAGGATAGGTCGCATAAGATTACTCACCTCAATGTCTTTAGTATGAAAAAGCTTTTGCTCCCCCTTGCTTTTTTTGCCCTTGCGCATTTATTCTCCTATGGCCGCAATCCTTTTCGGGGGCCTGCTTCCGGCCTCAGGCTGGTCAGCGATACCGGCCACAAGCTCAGTCCCGAAGAAGATGAAGAAGAGGAGGAGGAAGAAGAAAACGAGGCGCAGGAGCACAGCCGGGTGCGGAAGCCTCCCAAAATTGTATCGACTTTTCATTTGTCCGCTGAGGAGTCGGCGAAGCAATCCGCTGCCGTCGAGCAGACCTGGATGGGGACGCGGCCTGCGCCCGCCCTTCTCGCAAGCTTCGACGGGCTGGGAGAGGGCTTTAAGGGCCCGCAGGGAACTGCTATCATGCGGAGCCCCTCGGACAATGCGCTTGCCGTAGGACCGGACCATATCGTGCAGATCGTCAACTCGCGGATGGCAATCTATACCAAAAAAGGAAAGCTCTTCGATTCTACCGGCAGGGTCCTTTATGGACCCGGTGAAACGCGCAATGTGTTTAGGGGGTTCGGCGGCCCCTGCGAGAAGATGAATAACGGGGACGCTGTCGTGCGCTATGACCAGCTTGCCAACCGCTGGCTGATCGTCATGCCGACCTTCAGACGGGGAATTCCCAGGACGGAAGAAAAGGACAGCGCACACGGCGGTATCCCTTATTTCCCACAGCCGGGGCCTGCCGTTCCGTTATACCAGCCCGGGCCTACCTATGCGGAAGAAGTTCGTCCGGGTGGAGGCGGTCCCCGCACGAGAACAAGAGCAGACACCACCGGCACCTATTGCATGTGCTATGCGATCAGCACGGGGCCTGATCCGATGGGTTCGTATTACCGATATGAGTTTGACCGCCCGCTCTTCCCCGATTATCCCAGGCCCACCATCTGGCCGGACGGTTACTATACGACCAGCAGCACGAGCGACAACCTGATTCAGCGTCAGGCCTTCGTCGTCGACCGCGATAGAATGCTCAGGGGTGAGCCGGCGACCGAGCAGGGCTTTCTTCTCGACGGAGTCAATTTCCTGCTCAATTCCGACGTAGAAGGCCAGGAGCTCCCCGCGAAGGGCGCTCCCAATATCATGGTCACCAACGGTGGAACACAGCTCAACAAGCAGTTCGAGGACGATGGCATCTACTACTGGAAATTTCGCATAAACTGGAAGGATACCAGCAAGAGCAAATTGGAAGGTCCCTTCAAGATACAAGTTGCGCCGTATCATTATATGGGCGATGGACAGCTGACAAAGGCGGTTCCGCAGCCGGGTACGGACCAGCGCCTGGACTCACAGGGCGATAAATTGCTTGGCCGCCTCATCTACCGCCGCCTCGGCAAAAAGGAATCACTGGTCGTCGTTCATTCCGTCAACACCGCGGCGGGCGGCGGGGGGGTACGCTGGTATGAATTCCGTCTCGGCAAACGCAGCAAGCCATCGCTTTATCAGCAAGGGACATACGCCCCCGGCGGCGACTATCGCTGGCTCGCTGGCGCGGCCGTGGACAAAGCCGGAAACATCGGCATCGGATATTCGTACGGTAGTGGAAAGCAATATACCGGTCAGCGATTTACCGGTCGTCTCGCCACCGACAGCCTGGGGGTGATGAGCTTCCGCGAAGGCGTGCTGGTAGAAGGAGAGGATGCACAGACTACCACGCTGCGTTGGGAAGACTATACCTATACGGTGGTCGACCCGTCCGATGACGAGACTTTCTGGTATGTGGGAGACTATATGAAGAAAGGTTCGAAGAACTATACGACCCGGATCGGTGCGTTCAAGCTGGCTGCGGCGGCGCCGGTGAAAAAATAAGGCTAGGGCCGCGTCTTCCTTTAGGGCCGCGTTCTGAAGTAATTGATCGTGTATCCACCCGGCGATACAGGAGAACGTAAGTATACGCTGTCGTTGCTGAAATGTAATAAGAGCCTTTCGGCCAGCTTGACGTCCTTTTTCAGGGTAGGGCCAGGCGTAAGAACGAGGAAGGTATCGATCGACGTGGGATTTCCTGTGGCGGCAGCCCGGGTTGTATCGAACTTATAGGTGCCGCGTTGCCCTATGCTTCTATCTCCCTGAATCCAATAGCTCTGGTCCGGATTTAAAACGAGGATGGTCGTCGAATCGGGTGTTATAAACCCCGAACCGCTAGCTCCGGCATAGGCATACGACTGTTCGCCTCTCCATATCAGCGGGATTCCAGGCAGCGGATCGGTGATACGCAGGTCTTCATTGTTGGTCTTTTGACAGGAGAAGGCGGCGGCAATCATCGATACAAAAAGCAAAGTCAGAAGGAGCGATCTCATTATTGGTCGGTTTTATAAATTAATCGGGCAGGTTGGGTGTTTTCCTGAAGATGAAGTACTCCCTGCCCGCCGGTGTGATAGGGTAGGAGGAGAGGACCATGGAATCGCTATGATAGATATTGAGCTGCATGTGAAGCCCAAGCCGCAGAGCGCTGTCGGGCATCAGCACCGGCATTTTTGTAAAATTCAGGATGGAATCATATGGGGCGGCTTCCACTGTCAGCGTGTAGCTGGTCTCGCTGAGCTGCTTGCTTTGATTATAGGTCAGCACACGGCCGGAAGGTTGAAGATTCAGCTGGATACGGGAATCATAGGGGATGGCGATGGTCTGCCATAAGGGATTGTCCACTTTATACATGCTTAGCTGCCAGACGGCTTGATAGGCCGCGGTAGGGGCCGTGTTCTTTTTGTGGCAGGCTGCCGCCAATAAACAAATAATCGTCAGAATAAGGAGAGGGCGCATTTCCGGTGTTTTCCCTTTTGACAAGGGGGGTGCACCAAACGTTGCACTTACTATTCTACAAATTCCCATGCGCTGACATAGGCTTCTTTCCCCTCTGCGTAGGCGATAAAATCCGCGTAAAAAGGCTGCTGGGACAGTGTCGCGCTGTCTCCGATGACTATCAGCTTCTTACGGGCCCTGGTCATGGCCACGTTCATCCGGCGGATGTCCGACAGGAAGCCGATCTTGCTTTCGGCATTGCTCCGGGTCATCCCGATATAGACGATGTCCCGCTCTTGTCCCTGAAAGCTGTCGATCGTATTGACGGAGATCTTGTCGGGGTAAGATTTGAGAATGGACGAATGCTCCAGCAGCTCCTTTAATAAATGAACCTGGTTGCGATAGGGAGAGATGATGGCGATGCTCGGAAAATCCGCAGCGCTATATCGGTTAGCCAGCTCTGTCACCAGCTGCGTAGCGTGCTTGATCAGGAAGGCCGCTTCTTCGGGATTGGAGAGACCGGAACCTTCCTGCTTCTCGTCATAGCCGCAGCCGGCGGTGTCGATAAAGGCCAGTGGACCGTCGCCCTCGAAAAGGCGGTGCATCGCAACGGTAGGATGCGCCTTTAGTCGTCCCTTGTAGAAGACATTCGAGGAATAACCCATGATGGTATCGTGCATACGGTATTGCTCTTCCAGCAATACGACGGCTTCCGGGTGAAGGGTGACGTTTTTTTCCAGCAGGGTAGTGCCGAGGCCGCCGCGTGCTGCTTCATCGGATTTTACCGTCGGCGGCAGCTGGCAGTGGTCTCCTGCCAGCACGACCCGCTGTGCCTTCAGGATGGGGATCCAGCAGGCGGGCTCCAGGGCCTGTCCGGCCTCGTCGATGACCACGGTTGGATAGCGCAGGTCACGGACGGTATAGTGGTTGGCCCCGACCAGGGTGGCTGTGACTACCTGCGCCTTGGCCAGGACGTCGTCGAGAATGTATTGCTCCATCCGCTCTACTTCCTTCAGGACATTGCGGGCTTCATCGAACAGGGCTTTGCGCTGGTCACGTTCCGCCTTGCCGAAGTTGCGCTTATACTTATGCGCCATATCCTTGTATTCGCTGGCCTTCTTCTTTAGCTTCTTGATCTCTTTTATCGAGGAGTGGTCGGCCATCCGGCTGTCCAGGGTAAGAGATTGCAGACGGTCCGATACCCGCGCCGGGTTACCGATGCGAAGGACCCTGAGACCCTGGTCGGCGAGCCGTTCGCTGAGGAGGTCTACGGCAGTATTGCTGGGGGCCACGACGAGGACCCGTTCTCCGTCTCTTTGGACCAGCGCTTTGATTGCCTGGACAAGGGTCGTCGTCTTGCCGGTGCCGGGAGGGCCGTGTACGATGGCGAGGTCGCTGGCCGAGAGGATTTTGTCGACGGCGGCCTGCTGGGATGGATTGAGGCCTGTCGGGGCTGCACCCGTGGGGGCTGCGCTCGCGGAGGACGAGCGGGGGGAGGTGGGCAGCGCCGCGGCGGGTGTTTCTTCAAACCGCGCCTCCTGCTGGCCGGTCAATACACGGATAAGGCGGCCGTCCTGTGCTTTTTCCATCCATGTGCCGGCCTGACGCAGGGCGCCAAACATTTCGGTATAGCTGTTGTCGTCGAAGAGCAGGTCGATCCCCAGCTTCCCGTCCCGCGCCCAGTCGGGCAGCTCATCCGTATTTAAAGTGATTTTGAGGCGATTGCCACCCTGGAAGGAAATGGTTCCCTCCACCCGGTCGTTTTGTGCGTCGTGATTGGAGAAGAGCGCGGCAGATGCGCCAAAGCGTAATTGATGGTTGATATCCTGGTGGGTGGTCCGCTCTACTTCCACCGTCAGGTAGTCCCCACGGCTCATTTCTGTATCGCGGATCGCTATTGGATACCAGGCCAGCCCTGCCGCCCGGCGGTCATTGATCGATGAAGTTTCGGCTAGTTCCTTATATAATCTACGGTCTTCTGCCTGTTCGGTTTTCAACAGACTGGTGAGCGCCTTGAAATAATCCATCCGGCAAAGATACGGCCCCGTTTGTTAACGATCATTAACGAACAGCCCCCGTGGAATTGCGTTACTTTTCGGTAGCAAATTAACCATAAACCGATGAAGCGTACTGCTGCTCTCCTTTTGATAGCCGGCCTCATCTTCCTATCTTCTTCGCCGCTCGATGCGCAGACGGGGCGTCCCGACATGACATTCGGATCGGTGCCCGCGGAAAGCTTTACCACACAGGATAGCGCTGCGGCCGTCGTCCTATTCGACCACGGCCAGGTTAGATTCGACGATACCTATCACTCGGGCAGGCTCGGCGTCGTTTATGAAAAACACGCCCGTATCCTCATTCTGCGCCACGATGCCCTCCGCCTTGCTTCGCTGACCCTTTCCAATTCCCGGAAGGGCGATGCCATGATCGACGAGTTCAAAGGCGCGACCTATAATCTGGAGAATGGCAGCGTCTCGGTCACCAGGCTCGACAAGACCAATATCTTCACGGAGAAGAATGCTGAATATGAGATCGAGAAGGTAGCCTTCCCCAATGCAAAAGAGGGGTCGATCATCGAATACAGCTACCGCATACTCTATCCCGGCATCAACTTTATACCCAGCTGGCATTTCCAGGGGAACTACCCGGAGCGCTGGAGCGAATACGATATCTCCGTTCCCCGCCTGTATGATTTTGCCGTTCGCTCCCAGGGACACCAAAAATTCGTCGTGGACTCGACCATTGTCTATGACGGTAACCAGGTCATACGCCGGATCTGGGCCATACAGGACGTGCCGCCCCTGGAAAAGGCGGAACCCTATACGACGACGCTCAAAAATCACCTCAGCCTGATCGAGTTCCAGCTGGCCTCGGTGCAGCAAAACGGCTATAGAAAAACATATTCGACGACCTGGCCCCAGTTGACGCACGAGCTGCTGAAAAACGACTACTTCGGCGCCGCGCTGGACGACCACAATCGATGGATGGACGACGAGGTGAAACGCATCACCGCCGGCGCGGCCGGACCTGCCGACGCCCTTCACCGGCTCTATGCCTATGTCCGCGACCGATTCACCTGTATACAGAACGAACGCATTTATCTCTCGCAGCCGATCAAAAAAACCTGGGACGACCGAAAAGGAAATTCGATCGCAGATATCAATCTCCTGCTCACGGCCCTTTGCCGTCATCAGGGGCTGGATGCAGCGCCCGTCATCCTTAGCTCGAGGGCCAATGGCTATGCGCACGACGGATATCCGCTGATCAGCGAATACAATTATGTCGTCACCCGCGTGATGCTGGACGGAAAGCAATACCTGCTGGATGCTTCCAAACCCTATCTGGGTTTCGGCCAGCTGCCCGAGCTTTGCTACAATGGCTGGGGCAGGGCCATCGATTCCACCCACGACCGCATTACCCTGCTGCCCGATTCGATCAAAGAAAGCCGTCACACGGTGGTCGTGCTGGTCAATTCGGATAGCGGCTATACAGGTACCTATACGCGGAGAGCAGGCGTCTTCGAATCGATGAATCTTCGGAATCAATTGAAGAAGAGTGGCCCCGCATCCTTTCTCGAAAACCTCCGCAGACAGATGGCCGACTTCAAGCAGATGGACGGCGCGGGTTTCGATTCCCTCGACGTACCCGAAGCGGCGGTCACCTGGCACTACGACATGAAGTATCGATTTACGCAAAAGCGGTTTTATCTCAATCCCATCATGCACGAGCGGTTCAACAGCAGCCCTTTTGTCGCGACGGAGCGGCACTATCCTGTAGAGATGCCTTTTTGCATTGACAATTCGTACGTGCTTTCGATGGAAGTGCCGAAAGGATATGCGGTCGAACAGCTCCCGAAATCACAGCGGATACTGATCGACGATAGCAGCGGCTTCTTCGAATACCTGATCAGCCAGGACGGCCCGGTCATTCATTTTCAGGTTCACCTGCAGCTGAACAGGGCGGTGTTCCAGCCGGAAGAGTATTCGGGTCTGAGGAGCTTTTTTACGACTATTGCCAACAAAGAAAAGGAACCCATCATCTTTAAAAAGCTCGACCAATGAGGACTGCACGATTGATTTGCCTGGCCCTTTTGCTGTCCCTGCATGCGGTCTCACAGCCCGCGGTCCCGATCCCCGATTCGCTAAAGAGGGACGCAGTGATGGTCGTCCGTCAGGACCAGGAGCAGATCGAGATCGTCTCCCCCCGCAAGGCCAGGCTCTACCGGCACTATGTGTATACGATCCTGAATAGCCGGGGGGATATATACGGCTCCGTCCATACCTTCTATGATAAATTCCACGATCTCGTAAGCGCGACCGCGACGCTCTACGACGCAGACGGACGAGTGCTGAGGAAGATAAAGAAGGGCGACATGCAGGACTGGAATGCCGAAGGCGCCGGTATCCTGATGAGCGATACCCGTATTAAATACTATCCTTTCAGCTGCCGCAGCTATCCTTACTCGATCGAATACGAGGAAGTGGTCGAAACCAATGGACTCTTCATGCTCCCCGAATGGCAGCCCCAGCCGGCTCGTAACGTCTCGGTAGAATCGGCGAGCCTGACCGTCGGAGCTCCGGTGAATTACCCCCTCCGGTACAAGGCCTACCGGTGTCCCGATAAACCCGACATCTCCGAAGAGAAAAGCACGAGAACGATTTACTGGTCAATCCGGGGACGCTGTGTGCTCCCTGAAGAACTCTACGAGCCCGCCTGGTTCGATCAGGCCGCCCGCATCCGGCTGACACCCGCCGACTTCGAGCTGGAAGGCTATAAGGGACATCTTAATTCCTGGGAAGACCTCGGCAAGTTTGCCGGCTCGCTTTACGTGGGACGGGACCGGCTGCCCGATGAGGCGCGAAAACAAGTCCACCAGCTGGTGGATGGCCTTGGCGACGAGCGGCGGAAGATCGCCGTTCTCTACCGCTGGCTGCAGCAGAATACGCATTATGTCGGCGTCGAGCTGGGGATCGGCGGCTGGCAGCCCTTCGACGCCAGCTATGTGTATACAAAGCGATATGGTGACTGTAAGGCGCTGGCGAATTATATGGTCGCGCTGTTAAAAGAAGCGGGCATCCGTGGCGCTACCGTCCTGATACGGGCGGGTGTTGCGCCGCCGATGGATACGTCTTTTGTTTGTCCGCAGTTCAACCACGCCATCGCCGTGGCTTTTACCGGCCAGGATTCCATCTGGCTGGAATGCACCAGCCCGATACTGCCCGCGGGCTATCTCAGTTCGGCCACCTCCGACAAAGACGCGCTGCTGCTGAGTCCTTCCGGCGGCCAGGTCGTCCACACGCCGGTTTATGGTGTTCATGAGAATCGTTTCTTGCGGCACGTAAAAGGGACGCTCAGCGCAGACGGGAATTTAGAAGCGCAATTGATCTACGATTATTCGGGCCTGGAACAGGACGCGCTTCGGTCGTACATCGGACAAACCGCCAAACGGGAACAAATGAGCCTCCGGCAGCAGTCGCTTGGCATTCCCAACGGGTTGATCAAAGACCTGAGCTATATCGCGGATTCAGCAGCTATCCCCAGCATCCGGGAGACGATCAGCTTATCCGCGGAACATTTTGCCGTTACTGCCGGCTCGAGACTCCTGATATCTCCTGGCTATTTCTTCAAACGCATCAACGGTCTTACCGAAATGCCGTCCCGTGCGCACGATATTCAGCTATCTGCCTCCTATGAAGAATTCGACTCGCTGGAGCTGACCATTCCGGAAGGCTATACTCCCGAAGGCAATGCATTTACCGCCACCTATTCCTGTCCTTGTGGCAGCTACCGGATCAGAAGCACCTTCGATGAGAAGGACAGGACGTTTAGAATCGTATGCTGGTTTACCGAGCACAAAGGCCTCTATCCGGCAGCGGATTGGCCGCGATTGGTCCGATTCTTCAACCTCGTCCACCGCGAAGGCATCCGGCAGTTAGCCCTTGTAAAACAATAACCCGCTGGAAAGCGGGTTATTAGAAACCAAATAGTAAACGTAAACTTTCACCAGGGTTTAATTGGGCGGAGCCCACATATTACCCCTCTTTGCGAAAGAAGATGTTTCCGCTGATCGTCTGCAGGTCTATTACTTTTCCACCGCCTCCATTTAGTTCCGCGCTGACCGAACCACCGCCGACCTGCTTGATCCGCCGGGACGTAGAGCTCAGCTCGATATTCGAATACATGGTGCCGGTGATCGTCCGCAGCTTGACGTCGGCCTTACGCTGCGGCTCGATGGCCAGGTCGATAAAACCGCTGATGCTCTTAGCCCTGATCTCGGCCGTGTTGCCGGTGATCACGATATTGCCGTTGATCGTTTCTACGGAGAAGTCTGCATTTTCGGGTATATAGACCGTGTGGAATATCTCGCTTTCGGTGCAGCAGCAGCAATTGCAATTTTTCTTGTGGGTGCTGTCCTTGCACTTGAAATCCAGCTTGGCCGAAACGTTGATGGTGTTGCCGGACTGATCGAAGACCATCTTATAGTCGTCGTTGTTCTGGTTGTCGTTTACATTGATGCTGCTTTTTATGTACACCTCGTTTTTCTTCCAGGTCAGGATACGGATGGAGTCGGAGATCTGGAAGTTCATGTGTACGAGACCGCTGGGGGAGAACTCGAAGTGTTTCTCGACGGTCTTCTGGGCGCTGGCTGGCAGCAGGCCGATGCCGAGCAGCAGTATGAGAAGTAATCTATTTTTCATGATGGAGAGTTTTTATAGTTGGGCTATTTTTTATCCTTTCCGCAGGTAGATGTTCCCGCTGATATTACGCAGCTTGAGAGTCGTGCCTCCGCCGTTGAGCTGGGTCTTGATACCGCTTCCACCAACGCGCCGCATGTCCTTGCTGGCAGGGCTCGGGATGTCGAAGTCGGAATACATATTCCCGGATACCGTGCTCATTTCGAGGTCGACCGCAGCCTTGGCGGGCAACGTGACGTCTACCTCACCGCTGACGGCCGAGATCGAGGTGGGCTTATCTTTATTGATCTCGCTGAAGACGACGCCGACACCGCCGCTGATTGTCGAGATGACGAGGGGGCCGGATACGTTCTTCAGGTTGATTTCATGACAGCCGTTGAATTCGATCTCGTTTTTCATGTTCTGAACGGTGGTTTCGCCTCCGCGCGGACAATCTCTTGCTATCATCAGCGCCATGTTCTCGGGAACCTTGATCTTGTAGCCCGACGATTGAGTGAAGGGAACGAGGCAGCGAAGGGTGACCGCATTTCCATTTTTTTCCATGAAAAGACCGATACCCGTATTGTCGGTGCCGCCGCCGTAGAGAGGCTTGAGACCCTTGGCCCTTTCGGGAGCTTCGAATTTGCCGTGGGTAGACGTGACGATGATCTCATTGCCGTTATAGCCTTCGATGGGCAGGTCGCCATTGAAGTCCTGGAGGGTCAGCTTGGCTTCCTTCGTGTTGGAGGCCGCCACCTTGAATTCCTGCGCGGAGGCCCAATTCACGATAGCCAGTAATGCGAGCAGAGAAAAGATATACTTCATTTTGTTCATGTTTTTAAAGTTTAAGCAAGGGGATGTCGGGCTGGTAGACCGGTTCTACCTGCTGGAAACATCTGTTTATAAATTTGTGTTTGTTACAGTACTTTGAGACCTCTTTGTGCGGCTTCCTTTACTTCTTTCAGCGCTTTGCCGTTTGAAAGGATGGCCTTCATTGGGTCGATGGCCCGGCGTTCACGCTTCTCCGCCAGCAGATTGATCAGCACGATCTGTACGATCGGTTCGGTCTGCCTGCCCAGTGATACGACCAGCGAGTCACGCACCGTCCTGTTGTCGGCCCACCTGGCCAGGGAATATAAGGATGCCAGCCGTACGTTGGCGTTCTTGTCGTTGTTGAGCGTATTCATCAGGGCGTCGATGACAGCCTGGTCAGGATTGGTCATCTCTTCGGCATAGCTCACGGCCTTGATCCGCTGGCTGGCCGATTCGTCGTCGATGAGAGAAAAGAGCAGGACCTGCTTCATCTCCTTGACTTCCTTTTGTAAGTTGACGATCTCATTGGGGCCCTTGTCCTTATTGGCCTGGTAGGCCGCGCCGAGCCAGGCCCCTCCGACGAGCAGGATGACGGCTGCTGCAGCTTTCCAAAGGATGCCCCCGAGGTTTCCGGCGGAGATGCTTCCGAGGCCGCCGGCGGACAGGCTCCGCAGCTTGCCCTGTTCCTGGGAATCCTGACCCCCGCGCTGGCGGCTCTTCGATTGCGCATTTTCGGGGTCTTCGTCTTCGAGTAGATTGGTCATGGTGACCATATTCAGCTCCGATTGCAAGAGCGTATTGAAATTCTCCCGCAGGGCATTCGTAGGCATTTCGAGAGGGGTATTCTTCATCGCCACCAGCAGCTCCCGCATCTCGGCTGCTTCCCGCTGGCAGGCGGTACAGTCTTCCAGATGCCTGGCTACCACAGCGGCTACGCCTGCATCCAGCGACTGGTCGAGGTATTCAATCAAAACGGCTTGTACTTCTTTGCAATGCATACGCTTCACTATGATTGTTTAAAATAAAGGCTTCTCAGCTGTCGGATGGCCCGGTAGACCTGGACCTTGATCGCCGAAACCGATATATCCTTGATTTTCGAGATCTCTTCGTATTTCAATCCCTGGTAGCGGCTCAGGACCAGGATCTCCCGCTGTTCGGAAGGCAGCAGGGCCAGGGCTTCATCCAGCCGCTGGTAGTCGGCCTCCGCATATCCCGCGGAATGATCCGCCAGGCTTAGGTCCGCTTCATCGGGGTCGATGGGCCGCTGCGGCGCCTGCTTCTGCTGCTTGCAGAAATCGGCGTGGATGTTGCGAGCCATACGATACACCCATGAGCGGAACGTTCCCTGCCCCGGCTGGTAGCTCTGCCGGTACCGGATTATGCGGTAAAACAAGCTTTGGGTCAAATCCTCGCTCGTGGCGCGGTCCATCGTGAGCCGAAGGAAAAAATTATACAGCGGCACGTGATAACGGTCGAACAGCTCGGTTAGCTCCGAGAGATGACCTTCTTTTACCAGCAGCATTATTTTTTCGTCAGATAGTTCCGGCACCAGGGAAAAGTTAATTGGTTTCTATTAGGATTACTGCCAAAGGGCAAAATGGTTACAAGGTTCCCGAAAGTTTTTTTAAAAATAAATAAAAAAGGGCCCCCAAACGGGGGCCCGGCGATCATGCGACGGCTGAAATGAGAAACTATTTGACGACCAGCTGAACCCGGAAAGCCTGCCTGGCAGGTCATTGGGACGTATCCGCAGCGGAATCCGGCAGCCCTCCACTCGAAAGAAAGCGGGTTTCAGGGGCCCGGCCATCGATTTCCGCCGCCATCACGAAGTGCACGGCCCTGGTCTGGTCGAGCAGCCAAAACATCGTTTCATATCCATCCATCAGCCTGAGCATCATATCGATCTTTTTGACAAAATTCCTGGAAAAGACAAGGCCGGACAATCCCCGAATGCGGTGGATTTTGCGGCGGCAGGCCGCGGGCCGGAAAATTTTGACCGCCGATGCCACGTTTGTCCCCGCTCTCTTGTCAGCGTAAGAAACCTCCCATAAAAAACACTGACATGAAACTATCGAAAACCTTGCTGAGCGCCATCGTCTTAGGCATGACCGTCCAGGCAGTTTCTTCCTGTCACAAGGAGCACCTGACGGCCGAGCAGAAAAAGGCCGAAGCCGAAAAGAAAAAGACCGAACAGACCACACCTCAAACAACTTATCCGGATAGCTGCCCTGCGTGCGGCATGGGTTAGTATCTCTTTTTAATTGCTCTATCGTGCCTAGATTGTTACCCGCAGTAGCCTGCAACCTCGATGCCGATATCCTGGCGGCCTGTCTGCCTCTGTTAGAAGAGTCCCGCGTCGAATCAATTGAATGGTCCTTTGACGCCTTGTTCAATATCAAGCAAGTCCCGGACTGGTTCCTGGAATTATTGTCGGCATTTAGTAAAGAAGGACGCCTGATTGGTCATGGCGTCTTTTTTTCGTTGTTTTCCGCCCGCTGGCATTCCCAGCAGGAAGCCTGGCTGCGGCAGCTGCAGGAGACCTCCTCCCTGTTCCGTTTCGACCATATCACCGAGCACTTTGGCTTTATGACGGGCAAAGACTTTCACCGCGGCGCGCCATTGAATATTCCCTATACGGCTTCGACGCTGGCCATCGGCCGGGATCGGCTCCAGCGTATACAAGAAGCCTGTCATTGCCCTGTAGGCCTGGAGAACCTGGCTTTTTCCTATTCCCTGGAGGAGGTCAAGAAGCACGGAGAATTTTTGGACCGGCTGCTGGAGCCGGTCAATGGATTTATCATCCTGGACCTTCATAACCTCTACTGTCAGCTTCAGAACTTCGATCTGGACTTCGAGGAGCTGATTTCCCTTTATCCGCTCGACAAAGTACGCGAGATTCATATCTCCGGCGGCAGCTGGGAGGATTCCGATATTGCGCCGGGCAAGCGGGTGCGGCGGGATACGCACGACGACAGCGTACCCGGCGACGTCTTCCAGCTCCTGGAGAATACCATCGACCGGTGTCCGCATTTGAAGTACGTCGTCCTGGAACAAATGGGCAGCGCACTTCGCACGGACGATAGCAGGGCTGGCTTCCGCAGTGACTTCTCCCGCATGGAAGCCGTCGTACACCGCTTCAACGACGATCGGATCCCCGAGCTGGTCGACATGTCCTTTCTTCCGCCTCTTCATGACATCAGTCATCCGCCGGTCGAAGACGAGCAGCTATACCGGCAGCAGCTGGAGCTTTCCGAAATCCTCGAGACAGCCGCCTCATATACAGAGGCCGCGCAGCGTCTGTCCCGCTCTTCGTTGGCAAATAGCGAATGGCGGGTCGAACGCTGGCAGCCTCATATGCTCGAGACGGCGGTCAATATTGCACGAAAATGGGCCCGCGGATGGGCGCGTCAGGGCTCCTAGTTTAGGATATTCGTTGCCGTTGTCTCGGCTTCCCATGCTTTTCTCTCTTTTTCCACAGCCACATCTTTGCTCACCGCGAGCGCATTGGCGTCGGGCCCTAAGAACAGGTGCACGGGAGGCTGACTGGATTCGGCGACGCGAATCAGCACATCCGCAGCCTTGTCCGGGTCACCCGGCTGATGGCCATTGATCTCCTGCTGGTGCATTCGCTGTGAGTCACGCGCAGCCTGATAGGCGTCGATGGGACGGGCAGGAACATTGAGTGAATCCTGTTCCAGGAAATTGGTCCGGAAGTAACCGGGGTAGACGACAGTGGCGAAGATGCCAAGCGGCTGCAGCTCGGCCGCCAGGCCTTCCGTCAGTCCCGCCACGGCAAATTTAGTAGCGCAGTAGATACCCCATCCGGCGAAATTACCGTTGTATCCCCCGATCGAACCGATGTTGAAGATATGACCGGTCTTTTGCTCACGTAGCTGCGGCAATACTTTCCGGATGACGTTCAGCAGTCCGAAGACGTTGACGTCGAAATTCAAACGGGATTCTTTGTCGGACAGTTCTTCCAGCGCACCCAGCTGGCCATAGCCCGCGTTGTTTACTACGACGTGGATGGCGCCGAAGTGACCGACTGTTTTTTGGATGCTTTCCTCTACGCTGCGTTCGTTCAGCAGGTCCACCTGCAGCGGGAGAAAATCGGCGGTCATTTCACCGACCGCACTCGTCAATGCCTTGCTATTCCTCGACGTGGCGGCAACCTTGTAGCCGGCTGCCAGCAGCTTTTTGACCAGGGCCAGCCCCAGACCTTTCGAGGCGCCCGTAACGTACCATACTTTTGTGTTGTCCATGATTGCTAGATTTAAGACACAAAGTTCTGTACGACGGACGCCCCGATCGATACGCGGGTCAAATCAATAATTGCAAAATTCAAACAGCCATCATTATTTCGTCCCGATCAGCTTATAGACCTTCCCGGTCGCGCCGGAAGGGCCCTGCTGCATAGACGTCATGACATAGATCTCTCCGGATTGGTCCTGGCCGATGCTCTTTACATACATCCCCAGGTCCGTCGGGAAGCTTTTTGGCTTCAGCTCGGTATAGGGCCACATCCCCGAGTTGGCGGCATCTGCGACATATAGCTTTGCGTTCGTCTTGCCGTCCTGTGAGAAGATGCCGAAGATATAGCGTCCCTGATAGGAGGGTAGCTGGGTGCCACGATAGACATTCCCGCCGACGATCGTCACGGCCACGCCTCCTCCTTTTGGATTGGCGGCATTCACGAGCTCGATGATGGGGTCGATGAGGGGCTTACCCGCGGAGTCGGTCGTGGGACAGCTGGTGCGTTCCTGCTTGTCGTTGTCGGTGCTGAAGCAGTGCGCGCCTTCCCTGACATTCCATCCATAGTTGCCTCCTTTGGTGACGAGGTCGATCTCTTCGTAAAGAGATTGGCCCGCGTCTCCGGCGAAAAGCTGGTGGGAACCGCCCATATCGAAGGAGAAACGGTAGGGGTTACGGAAGCCGTAGGCGTAGATTTCTTTTTGGGCAGTAGAGGAGGCGACGAATGGATTGTCCGCGGGGATACTGTAAGGAGAACCGCTGTTGACGTCGATCCGAAGAATGTTACCCAGCAGGTTGGCGTAGAGATCTTGTCCGTTGCCCCCTGCGTTGGTCCCGTACCAATCGGTCACGTGACCGGGGCCGATGTCATCGGCATTCCCGCCGTCGCCGATAGAGATATAGAGGAATCCGTCCGGACCAAAGGCGATGGTGCCACCGTTATGGTTCGACTGGGGGTGGTCAGCTTCGAGGATTACTTTTTCCGTTGCAGGGTCGGCGGTGTTTGCGCCGCCCGCTGCGGTAAATTGCGAGATCCGTGTCAGACTGCTCCAGCTGGCCCCCGGCTGAGGTCCTCCTGCGCGGGGAGGCGCGGTATAAAACAGGTAGAACTTCCCATTGGTCTTGAAGTCGGGGTGAAAGGCCAGGCCCAGGAGACCGCGTTCGTCATAGCCGGGATTCAGGGCGACGATTTTGGACGACAGATCTATAAATGGTGTTGCGCTCCTGGTTCCATCCGATTGAACGATCCAGATCTTTCCTGCCTGATCTACGATAAATAGCCTTTTGCTTCCATCGGGAGGCTCGACCAGCGCCACCGGAGAAATCAATCCATCGGTAACCTGCTGCAGATCGGGTGTCGTATTGTTGTTGGGAGGATTGTTGTTATGGTCTTTCTTACAGGCAGCAATAATGAGTACCATCGACAACGGTAGTAAGTTTTTCAAGCTCAGTTTCATACTCGTTAGAATTTTATATTGAGGGAATTGGATGGAGGATCCAGCATAACGAGCTTCTAGCGGGAGATAGGACTTTGCAGTGAGTTTAAAACGCAGCTTTCGAACCGGCGGTTGCCTTTGCTTGTTGCTTTCTATATGGCTGAATTGCAGTAATTTCAATTCAAATTGTCAACCATGCGAACCATTGTTTTTTCTTTTTTATCCCTTCTTTTTCTGTCCAATGTAAAAGCACAGGACGTCATCAATACCTCCGAAGGTTCGGTGACTATAAAGCCGGTCACGCACGCCAGCCTCGTCCTGCTGACGTCGAAGACGACCATTTACATAGACCCCACCGGCGGCATGGCCGCATACACGGGTGTCAAGCTGCCCGACGTCATTCTCGTCACCGATATTCACGGCGACCATTTCGACCCCAAAACCATCGCGGCCGTAAAAGCTGCTGCCACAGTGCTGATAGTCCCCAAGGCGGTATCCGATAAATTACCCGATTCGCTCAAGGCTAACGCCATCGTCATGGCCAATGGAGATAAAAAAGACATGAAGGGCTTTTCGTTGACAGCGCTGCCCATGTATAATCTCCCTGAAAGTCCTCAGGCGATGCACACGAAGGGTAGGGGGAATGGCTATGTCGTCACCATCGGCGGGAAGAACTTCTATATCTCCGGCGATACGCAGGGTATTCCCGAAATGCGCGCGCTGAAGAATATCGACGTGGCCTTCATCTGTATGAACCTGCCCTATACGATGGACATCAACGAAGCTGCCGATGCGGTGCTGGCCTTTAAGCCGAAAATCGTTTATCCCTATCATTACCGCGGCCAGGGTGGCTTCAGCGACGTCGAGGGCTTTAAGAAGCTGGTCGAAGCAAAAGACAAAAATATCGACGTCAGGCTCCGCGATTGGTATCCCAAAAAAGGTTAAGCTATGTCTGCAACGATTGCTATCAAGCGCGTCTATGAGGCGCCTTCCAAAGAAGACGGCTACAGGGTGCTGGTAGACAGGCTCTGGCCTCGGGGATTGACCAAAGAAGCCGCTGCCGTCGATGAATGGGCCAAGGAAATCGCACCATCGGCCGAATTGCGGAAATGGTATTGTCATGACCCCGCCCAGTGGCCCGAATTTCAGCAGCGCTATAAAGAAGAGCTCAGGGAGAACGAGGCCGTAAAAGCCTTTTTGAAGACGCATCAGACCAGGAAGCATATCACGCTTCTATACGCCAGCAAGAGCGAAGAATACAACCAGGCGATCGTATTACAACACTACCTGGCTGCCCGGCTCAAGGGCGCCAGGTAGCTTCTTCTGCCTGGTTCCTGCCCGGGATAAGCTGCCTTATCGACAGGATGAACCCTTTTTATTTGTGTACATATTTACATCTATATATTGTAGTATATTTACTACATTAGAGTAGGATTTTGGCTTATTTTCTTCCCTTTCAGACCCATTTTACTGCCTGCCGCCCTATAAAACCATTTCATGGAAAGACAATACATGCGTCAGCTCGACGCATTTAGATTTTTCGCGGCGGCGGCGGTAATGTTGGCACACTGGACAATGGACGTTCCCTTTTTGTACCGTTTTACCAAAATCGGCTCGGCTGCCGGGGTAGATTTGTTCTTCGTCCTTTCCGGATTCCTGATCACGCAGATCCTGATGAAAAGCAAGCAGGACAGCAGTTTTTCGAGATACCTGTATATCTTTTACAGCCGCCGGTTTCTGAGAATCTTCCCGTTGTACTATGCGGTGATATTTGTTTCGGTGCTCTTGAAGATTCCCAATGCCAGGGCCTATTTTTATTGGCTGGTATCCTATACCACCAATTTTGCAGCCGCGTTCAACGTCGGCTCCCTCAGCTACCTATCACACTTGTGGTCCCTGGCGGTCGAAGAGCAATTCTATATCCTCTTTCCTTTCATTATTTTTTGGACCGGTAAAAAGCATTTTCTGAAGCTGTTCGGAATTTTAATGGGTATAGCGCTTTTATTCAGGGCTTCGTTTTTACTCTGGCATATGAATACGCTGAATACCATCTGGATGAGCCATGCGCTCATGCCGGGCTGTATGGATTCCTTTGCGGCGGGCGCCATTCTGGCCTATTTGAAAGTAAATCATATCGACTGGCTTAGGACCCTGCTGAAGAAGTGGTATATCCCTGTTTTATCAGGGGGGGCCTACCTGGTTTTGTCCCTGGGGTCAGAAGCCAACCTCTCTCTGTATATTGTTTTCGGCCGGTTTTTACTCGCGGTCACCTCTTTCTGGATTGTCGGGGCTGGCGGACTCGATATGTATAAAGGAGTCTGGGCAAGAATTATCGAGTCGCCCGTGTTGGTTTATCTGGGGAAGATTTCATACGGACTTTACGTCTATCATTTCTTCATGCCATGGATTTTTTCCCATTGGAGTGTGCCGAACGAAACCTGGTACTATTTTCCTGCTACCATTTTGATTTCGGTCTTGTCATGGCACCTTTTTGAACTGCCCATCAATACTTTTAAAAGATACTTCGAGTATACGGGGTCCAAAGGCATTTTCCTGCAGCGGCCTCACCTGCTGCTCCGGTTTAAGAAATAGGGGCGTATAGAAATACGCCCCCGTTTAACGATTGCTTGCCATATGAAATCTTTCACCAAAAACTATTGAGGTCGTGGGCGGATTCGAACCGCCGTAAAAGGTTTTGCAGACCCGTGCCTAGCCCCTCGGCCACGCGACCATCGAGTGACAGCACAATATTAGGTCTTTTTTATTAGTCTACAAATTTTGTAGACTAATATTTTTTCGAGCCCGTTAAATATCGCTCCTGCGAATGACTTTAAGAAGGATGGCGATAACGGCGATGACGAGCAGGAGATGGATGATACCGCCTGCGGCATACCCAAAATAACCGACGGCCCACGCGATGACCAGTATAACTGCGATTAGATAGAGAAGATTTCCCATTGTGGTGTTTTACGGGTAACGGGACAAAAGCCTTGCCAGCGTCAAAACCGTCCGCCCGATCCTGGTTTGGGGAAATAAAGGGACACTTACCAGTTGTCCGACGAGCCGCCCCCGTCGAAGCCGGAATCGGAGGAGCTGCTGTCGCTGCTGCTATCGCCTCCCCAGTTCCCAAAATCGCTGCTGGATGAGCTGCTGCTGTCGCTGCCGGAATCCGATGACCCCGAGCTGCTATCGGGAGACAGCCAGCCGGAGGTGCGATAATACGTAAAGAAGCCCCCCGACTGTCTGACACCCCTGAATACTCTGATGAGGTTGGGAATCCCAAGGAAAACGAAGATGAGACCCAGGATGCTAAAGAAGCCGATCGTAAAGGCTTTGGCGGTCCAGGAGAATTTGGACTGAGCGGGTGTTTCAGCGCCCTGGCTGGGCGCGGCGCCTGGTGTAACTGCAGCGGTGGAAGAGGAGTTGTACTTGGCAGAAGAGGAGTCTTCCTTTTGAAGCTGCTCATTGATGTCCGTGACCATCTCACCGATAGCGCCGGCATAATCCTTGTTCCGAAGATAGGGTTTGAGCCGTGTGGTGATGTCATGGGCGATGATATCGGGGATGACGCCTTCCAGACCCGCGGCGACTTCGAGCCGTTGTTTATTTTGTTCGAGCGCGGCTACGTACACGAGCCCTTTGCGGTCGATTCCCGCATGCCATTCCCTCCCGATGCCCCGGGCAAAGTCTTCGATCTCCATATTGTCGGGAAGCTTCCTTACCAGGACAACGGCCAGCTGAACGGAATATCTCTTTTCGAGTCCGTTAATCTGATCGTTCAACGACGCGATTTCTCCGGACGTGAGCGAGCCGGTATAGTCGTTGACATAGGTATGCGGCTGTGGAGCGGGTATCTGCGCAAGGGCAGCCAGGGAAACGAATAAAAACACCAACCCTGTCAAAGCTCGTCTAGCGGTAATGGTAAGGGGAGAGGCCATGCATTAAAGATAGACAATCAGACCAATCTTTTCTCGTATTTCTGTTCGGAAAGCCGTTTCCCGAACGTCTCCGAAACCTTCTCTTCAGTAAGCTGAAAACCATAACGTTGATAAAGAGCGATGGCCGTTTGCTGCTCGTTCGTCGTCCAGAGATAAAGGTGCTTATAGCCGGCCGAATCCGCCCAGCTCATAAATAAATCCATCAGCCGTTTTCCCAATCCCTGGCCCCTGTATTCCGGGAGGAGCAGGAAGTAACGCAGCTGCGCCGTCTCCTCCGGCCGGTGTACCAGTGCGAGGAAGCCGATGATCCGGCCTTCCATTTCTGCAATCCATACACGATCTTTTTTCGGGTCATATTGGAGATAAAATTCTGCAAGCCCCTTGGCGACATAGACTTCGAAGCCGATACCGAAGTTCTGTTCGGTCCTGTACAGCAGGCCATGGAGGTGAATGATATAGCCGAGGTCCCCCGGCTCCAGCTCTGTTCTGATCAGGATTTTGTTGGGTGTAGCGGTGCCGGACATGCTATTTTTCTTTTGCGGCTTGCGCCTTTTGGATAATCATAGTAATGCCAGCCATATGCTGAACCAGCCGGTCCAGGTCGGCAGCCGGCAAGAGATCGAAGAGCTCCCTGAGCTGTTGGTCGGAAGCACGGTTCAGCTTCTCGAATTCCTTGCGGCCTTTATCGGTGAGGTAGATATGCATCTGCCGCCCGTCGGCTTCGGACTTTTTGCGGACGATGAGCTTTTGGCCGCTGAACTGTTCCAGCATCCGGCTGAGATAGCCCTTGTCCATGCGCAGGCTCTCGATGATGCCCGATGCGGGTATACCTTCCCGCTGACTCAGCTCGTACAGGACACGAGCTTCGGGGAGACTGAAGGGGCTGTTGAGGAGGTGTTGATCCAGCAGCCCGAGGATGCTGGTATAATAGCGGTTGAAAGCGCGTATATCTGCGAGTGCTTTTGCTTGCATACGCACAAAGGTAAATAAATAGTTGATTTTGTCAACTATTTATTTACCTGAAATTGATGAAGCAGTTTTTATGCGTTTGCGTAGGCTGCGGCAAACTCTTTGGCAAAGTCCGTCAGCTTTGTCTTTTGCAGCGGCGTATTGTCTTTTTGCTGCTGCTCGAACATCGCTCCGGTGCGGATGGCGCGGCCCATCTCGGCATAATTGCTGGCGACCTGGTCCGAAAGACCGGCCTGCAGCATGCCCTTGTACGCGTCCTCGTCGCCGAATTCGACATAGGGGAGGTCGGGCTTGCCGACGGCTGCACCCAGGATGGCGGTGATTTCTTTGGATGTCTTTATGTCGCTTGCGATATAACGTACGCTCTTACCGGTGAAGGAAAGACCCAGCAGCTCTTCTGCAGCAACCGCGGCGATATCGATGGGATGAGTCATGACCACGGGTTTGTCGGCGCCATAGTTGTTCCCATAAATACCCATGTGCTTGATCAGCCCGATTGCCGATGCGAAGAAATTAATATAGAAAAAGCCCGGGCGGAGATGCTTGACATCCACGCCGGAGAGCTTGTTCAGCTCTTCCTCCGCAAAGTGAAGACCCGAGACCGGACCACAGCCGGTGGGCATGTGCGCGCCGACGCTGCTCAGATTGACGACCTTTTTGACGCCGGAGGCGGCAATGGCAGAAGCAATATTCTTTCCCATTTGATGGATATGCCCCTTCCAGTCGGCTGCGTCCCACTTCGGCGGGATCATGGTATAAACGGCGTCGGCGCCCTTGAACGCGGCGGCGAGGGAATTGGAATCTTCAATATGCGCGATGGCCGGCTTTGCTCCCGCTGCGGTGATGGCCGCGCTTCTTTCAGGATTGCTGCTGATGACAGTGACCGTATTACCTGCTTTGACGAGCTTTTCGAGAAGAGGGGTGTTGATATTTCCCAGTGACCCCATTAATACATAGTTCATGATAATTGCTATTTTGAATGTAAAAATATATCTTTACTGTACTTTATGGGAGTACTAACCCGAAAGTAAGTATCAATGACAGCTGTAAAAGAATCTTCGACCAATCGCGAAAACAAGCTTCTCATAAAAGAAGTATGTCCCGTGACCTTCACCCTGCAGAAGATCGGCGGCCGCTGGAAGCCCCTGATCCTCTACAATCTCCGCGGCGTTACGCTGCGCTATGGCCAGCTCCGCAAGGCCATTCCCAATATTACAGAGAAGATGCTGATCCAGCAGCTGCGCGAGCTCGAAGCCGATGGGCTGGTAACGCGCGAAATCAAGCCCGTCGTTCCTCCACACGTAGAATACAGTCTTACCCCGCTAGGGGATAGCCTTTCTCCATTACTAAATGAAATGGCCGAATGGGGCCTAAAAAACAATCCCCAATAAGTGAAAGAAAGATACTATTCCCTGGACGTCTTCCGGGGCGCCACCGTAGCATTCATGATCCTGGTGAACAACCAGGCAGGACCTTCTTATGATCCGCTGGAGCATGCCCCCTGGCATGGGTTGACGCCGACGGATATGGTGTTTCCGTTTTTCCTTTTTGCCGTAGGGAACGCGCTTTCTTTCGTGATGCCCCGCCTGCAGCAGATGGAGGCGCCGCTGGTCTGGGGAAAGATTTTCAAACGCACCGCGCTCATCTTCCTGATCGGCTTTATCCTGAACTGGTTTCCCTTTCTGCGCTGGGACCACGATCACCTGGTCCTCAGGGGCTGGACCTTCACCAACGACCAGGGTGTCGTGGTGGGCGTGCGGGTCATGAGCGTGCTCGGCCGCATCGCGCTTTGCTATCTCTTTGGCGCGCTGGCTGTCTATCTTGGCGGTTTCAGGGGCTCGCTGGTCATCAGCATTCTATTGCTGCTTGGCTGGTGGGGGCTTTGCTATACGCTGGGCGCACCGGGCGACCCGTATAGTCTTCAAGGCTATTTCGGAACGGCGGTCGACAAATGGCTCTTCGGCGCCGAGCACCTCTATCACGGCGAGGGCGTTGCCTTTGACCCCGAGGGCGTGCCCAGCACCATGGCTGCTATCGTACAGGTCATCTTCGGCTATTATACGGGCTGGTATATTCAAAAGAAAGGAAAGACGCCGTCCATGCTTCGGGACTTGTTTCTGGCTGCCGTGGGGCTATTGGTCGTCGGTTACGTATGGAACCTTGCTTTCCCGATCAACAAGAAAATCTGGACCAGTTCCTTTGTCCTGGCTACCACCGGCTATGCCATCCTGTTACTCATCTTGCTCATCTATCTCATCGAATTCCGGCAGTGGAAGGGGTGGGGGACCCGTTTCTTCGACGTCTTCGGTAAGAACCCGTTGTTTATCTTCGTGCTGAGCGGGGCCTTCCCCCGTCTCATCGCCCTGATAAGGATTCCCGTTGGTCCGGGAACGGATGGTCTGCCGAAATACCAGGCGCCGCTTCCCTGGTTCTATCAGCATATCTGCAAACCGATTACGGGCGATCCCAAAAATGCTTCCCTGCTTTATGCCATCGTGCTCGTATTTCTTTACTGGCTGGTAGGTTATATTCTCGATAAACGAAAGGTTTATATCCGGGTGTAGCTTCCTTTTTCGTAAATTAAGCGCACATTGCTTGTTTACGATGAATAGAAGACTTTTCC
The DNA here is from genome assembly GCA_018267545.1 of Bacteroidota bacterium. GTDB lineage: Bacteria > Bacteroidota > Bacteroidia > Chitinophagales > Chitinophagaceae > Puia. The sequence continues at coordinate 81,411 of JAFDYG010000457.1, read as the reverse complement.
TCCAACAGACTTCATTATTGGGTGCAGGGGCAATTTTTTCGGGCCCGGGGGCTCTGGCAGAAATGGCGTCAGGCGCTGCTTCGCTTTCTCCGCTGGTTGACGCGCCCCGCTTTACCCGCGCCATGCGCTGGGCGCAGCTGGCCTTTGTCGAAAACGACCCCAAACGCTTCGACCCCGACTTTTGGCTTGGCTATTTCAAAAGCGTCAAGGCCGACGGAGCCCTGCTCAGCGCGGGGGGCGTAGTAGCCTTTTACCCCACCAACGTCCCGTTGCACCATCGCAGCGACTGGCTCGGCAATACCGATCCCCTGGACCAAATGATAAAGGGCTGCCGGAAGATGAACATGTCCGTCGTCCTTCGCACCGACCCGCACGCCACCCGTCAGGATATGTTCGACGCGCACCCCGACTATATCGCCGTTACCGTCGATGGGAAGCCCCGCCGTCACTGGGCCAACCCCGAGCTGTGGGTAACCTGCGGCTATGGCCCTTATAACATGGAGTTCATGACGCAGGTGCACCGCGAGATCATGGAACGCTACCAGCCCGATGGCATATTCTCCAATCGATGGGCCGGACATGGGATTTGTTACTGCGAACACTGTAAAAGCAGCTTTAAAAATACGACGGGTCTGGACCTGCCTAAGAGCGAGCAGCGTCTCGACCCGGTCTATCAAAAATGGGAGGCCTGGCGCAAGGACCGTCTGCGCGAAGTCTGGTTCAAGTGGGACGAAGAAATCAGAAAGCACAACCCCGCCGCCCGGTTCATCCCCAATGGCTACCCCGATCGGATGGAAACCGGGAAGTACGCGGACTTTTTTTTCGCCGACCAGCAGGCGAGGCGCGGCGTTATCCCGCCCTGGTCCAACGCTATGGGGGCAAAGGAGCTCCGTGCCGGTCTGGGCATGAAGCCCATCATCAATATCTTTAGCGTTGGCGTCGAAGAAGAGTTCCGCTGGAAGGATTCGGTGCAGAGCAACGCCGAGATTCGCATCTGGGTCGCCGAAGGTGTCGCTAACGGTATGCGTCCCTGCTTCGTAAAATTCGGCGCCTATATCTATGACAAGCGATGGATGAAGACGATCGAAGAGCTGTACCAGCGATATGCCCGCAGCGAAGCGTATTTGAGAAACGTTGCGCCGATGGCCCGTATCGGAATGGTCTATTCCGAACAGACCAATCAAAAATACGGCGGCAAGCCCTGGCAGGAGAAGAGCAACGAGCATGCGCTGGGCATGTATCACGCGCTGGTGGAGGACAGTTTGCCTTTCGAGATGGTCAACGACAAATTGCTGGATGCGGAGCATCTTCGTCCCTTCAAGCTGCTCATCCTGCCTAATATCGCTGCGCTTTCGACCGCGCAGTGTCAGCAGCTCAAGGATTTTGTCTCCAGTGGCGGCAGCATCCTCGCGACCTTCGAGACTTCCTTGTACGACGAGGAAGGAAAGGCGCGCGCTGACTTTGGCTTGACCGATATGTTCGGCGTCTCGGCTGATGCGGGCGTCGAAGGACCGATGCGCAACAGCTATATTCGAATCAAAAGCGAAACGCATCATCCCATCATCGAAGGGCTGGAAGATTCCTATAAGATCGTCAACACGGTGTATCGTGTGAAGGTCCGCCCCGCGGACGATCATTTCCCCAGTCCCGTAACGCTGATACCTACGTATCCCGATTTGCCGATGGAAGACGTCTATCCGCGCACTGAGGAAACATCCGAGCGGCTCGTGTACCTGCGCGAAACAGGTCGCGGTCGAATCGCATATATCCCTGGCGACCTCGACCGCAGCTTCTGGCAGATGCTCAGCACGGACCATTCGCTGCTGCTGCGCAATACAATTCGTTGGACGCTCGGCGAAGAGCCCCAGGTCAAGGTTCAGACACCCGGCCTGATCGACGTAGCCGTATGGCGACAGGAGCGCTCCATGACCGTTCACCTTGTCAACCTGACCAACCCGATGATGATGAAGGGACCGTTCCGTAATCTCCTGCCGGTCAAGGCAAGCGTGCAGATCACAAGTCCTGGTGAAGTCAAGGCGGTACGGCTGCTGATGAGCAATACCACCCCTGCCTATAAGAAGGAAGGGATGGTAGTGCACCTCGAAATTGCGGAGATTGCCGACCACGAAATCATTGCGCTGGATCTGGCCTAACGGCAGGAAAGACTTACGGCCGGTGCTTTTAGCTCTGCACCTTATACGTTTTTCCCGTCTGCGCTCCCAGCACGCTTCTCACATAGGCCTGTGCGACATTGGACATAGCTGCCGGGATATGACCGGGGAAAAAGGGGAAATAGCCGGGAGAATCTTCGACGACACCGGGAGCGACCGAATTGATGCGAACGCCATTTTCCAGCTCGATGGCGGCTCCCCGGACGAATCCATCGATAGCTGCATTGATAGAGCTCACCGAAGCGCCGTAAGCAACGGGGTCATCCCCGAGTGTTCCGGATGTCAGGGTAAAAGAGCCCCTGGGGTTGATATAATGCTGACCGATCAATACCAGGTTCACCTGTCCCATCAATTTGCCGTCGATGCTCACCCGGAAATCGGCATCCGTCATTTTAGGCACAGGGCCAAAATGGGCATTCCCGGCCGTGCTTACCAGCGCGTCGAAAGGACCCACTTTTTCATATAGCTTCCTGATCGATTCGACGTCGCTCATATCCACCTGGAAGTCCCCGGTCTTTGAGCCGACACTGATAATTTCATGATCTTTTTTAAGAGCTTCGACTACATGTTTTCCGATGGTTCCCGTAGCGCCTACTACAATGATTTTCATTATTCTTATTTTTATTGACCGCAAAGTTATCCCAATACTTGCCGATTGTCAAGTAGTTACCATTTTGTCCAGTAGTAACAAAAAAGTTATAATTTGCGTCAGTATTGCATTATGGAGATAAAAAAAATTCATGGTGTCGAAGAATGCCCGATTACCGCAACGATCGACGTCATCGGCGGTAAGTGGAAGCCGCCCATCTTATGGCTCCTGATGAAGGGGTCTCATCGTTTCGGCGAGCTTAGCAAAACAATGCCCGATATTGCCCTGAAAGTATTGTCCAAGCAGCTTAAAGAGCTGGAAGCGGATGGGATCATCATCCGCAAGGCATATCCCGAAATCCCGCCCCGGGTAGAATATTCCCTCAGCGAAAAAGGGGAATCGTTAAGAGAGGTTTTGGTGCTGCTGTCCGAATGGAGTAAAAAGCATATTCTGGCGGAGCGGAAACCTTAGTTCCATGATTTTTTTAAAATTTTTTCCGATTCGGTCACGCTTTTGGACGCACGTGTGTCTTGTTTGGGAAATCTTTAAAAATTAATGGTATGAAACAGAGAATCTCCTTTCAGGAAACGCCCAAGGGCATGTTGGACAGTATGTTAAAAGTCAGTGGTGTCATCCTAAAGTCCGACATCGATCACAAGCTCCTCCATATGCTCGAATATCGTGTGTCCCAGATCAATGGCTGTGCATTTTGCCTGGACATGCATCATAAAGACGCGATCCATATCGGCGAAACCGAGCAACGGCTTCACGGCCTGCCCGCCTGGCGTGAAAGTCCCTGGTATTCGGATGCAGAGCGCGCCGCCCTGGCCTTTGCGGAAGAGCTTACGACCAAGTGCGAGACCAGCGACGAAATTTATGAAGAGCTGACCAAACACTTTACAAAGGAACAGATCGCCATCCTGGCCCTGACGGTCGCATCGATCAATTCCTGGAACCGGCTCAACAAGGCTTTTCTGACCGTACCCGGCACCTATCAGGTCGGAGCCTTTGCCGCTTAAATAACTACTATGAAGGATTACCAGCCCATTCTTTTTCCTTACGCGTACAACATCCTCGGCTCTGCCGAGGATGCTCGCGACGCTATACAGGACGTGTTGGCAAAATACTATTCCGACGCCCGCGAAGGCATCGAAAACGAGAAGGCATATCTGATCAAGAGCGTGATCAATCACGCCATCAATATGAAGACCCGCCGCAAACGGACCGTAAATCAGGAAGTCTGGCTGCCGGAGCCCGTGGCCACCGAGTCGGCGGATTCCAATATCCACCTCAAGGACATCCTGTCCTATTCCTTGCTGGTCTTGCTGGAGAAGCTCAACGCCCGGGAGCGTGCCGTCTTTATCTTAAAAGAAAGCTTCGACTACGGGCACGACGAGATCGCCCAGATCCTTTCCATTACGGAGGAGCATTCCCGTAAGCTGCTCAGCAGGGCAAAGACCAAACTCTTCAAACCTGCGGAGAATATCGAACATAAAGTGCTGGACGAACGTACGAGCGCCCTCTTGCAGAATTATATCGGCGCCATCCGTGAGCGGGACATGGGCAAGCTGGAAACCCTGCTGGCGGAAGACGTTGTCTTCTACGCCGACGGTGGCGGCAAGCTCCGCGTCGTTCGCCAGGTCTGCACCGGAGCGGCCGAAGTCGCTGGCTTGCTGGAGCTGGTCTATCATACCTATCAGAGCAAGTCGAGGTTCCAGCTGGTGGAAGTCAATCACCAGCCGGCATTCCTGGTCTACAACAAAGACCTGCTGGTAACCTGTACGGTCTTCGATATCTCGTCCGAAGGAAAGATCTTGCAGATCAGCACGGTAGTCGATCCGGACAAACTCAAAAATATACAACAAGGACTATAATCCGTCCATTGACGCGCGCAGGAGCATCGTGTAGTTTTACCAGATGAAAGCCGTCTGCCTGATCCTGGCCTATTTTCTTTTTTTGCCGTTCGCCCATGGGCAGGACAGCCTGCAGAATACACCCCTGACTTTATCCGCCGCTTTTCAGCTGGCTTTGAACAATAGCGAGCAGCTCCGGGTCGGCCGTACGCGTACCCTGCTTGCCAAGCAGCAAACCGAGATCGAAAAGCTGGCCCGGCTTCCCAATCTATCTACCGGGTTCGACTACGGCTATCTCAGCAATGCCGACGTCTGGAAGCCCGACTTTTCCAACCACACCAAGGGCGGTATACCGCATCCGCTGACGCTCTTGTCGGTAGAAGCCTCCGAGCTCGTCTTCAAGGGCAACCAGGTCAACAACAATATTCACAAGTCCACTCTTGAAGAACAGGTCGCCTTTCTTCGGGTGGAAAAGGACGACGTGGACGTCAAATTCCTGGTGGCGGCCGGCTATCTCGACATCTACCGTTTGCTCAATCAGCGCAACGTCTATATCAACAATACCAGGCTGGCTCGTGAACGGTTGAAAAATATTCAATCCCTGCGCCGCCAGGGAATCGTTACACAAAACGACGTGCTGCGCACCGAGCTGATCGTGTCGGACTATGAGCTGACCGTGCGGAAGATAGGTAACAGTGTCGCCCAGCTAAACAACCAACTGAACATTATTTTGGGTCTGCCGGATACGAGCCGGCTGAAACCCGATACGACGCTGCTCCGGCAGGCAGTGCCGGTTCGCTCTCTCGACGCTTTCCTCGACGAAGCCTATCGCGAGAATCACGAGCTAAAGATTTCGGCAAAAGAAAACGAAATCGCCGAGACCAACATCAAGCTCCTCAGGGGCGAGCGGATGCCCGCCGTGGCCCTTGTCGCCGCTTCGAACCTGCAGCGGCCCTTCCTGACCTCTCTTCCGCCGACCGACGTGTATTATAATATCTATCGCGCAGGGATCAGCATCCGGTACAATCTCTCCTCGATCTACCAGAGTCCGCGGAAAATAAAAGCCGGGACCATCGGCCTCGACCTCTCGCACCAGCGCGACTCCCTCCAGCGCCAGGTAATCGAGGTCGGCGTACGGAACGCGTTTATAAAATACAACGAAAGCCAGGACGAGCTTCAAACGTATCGAAGCGACCTGAAGAGCGCCGAAGAAAACTATCGCAATGTCGAAAAGAGGTATTTCAATCAGCTGGCGCTGCTGACCGATCTGATCGACGCGACCAATACCAAGACCGAAGCCGAGATAAGAGTCACCAACGCCGAGATCAATACCATTTACACCTATTATCAGCTGTTGAAAGCCATTGGAAGCTTGTAATCGTTCGCGGCCTCTGACAAAAAACATTCGTTATGACCGATCAAAAACCAGCCTCTTCAAAAAAAGTCCTGCGGCTTGTCGTTACCATCCTGCTGGCCGTAAGCATCGTCATCGCCATTGGCTGGGGCGTCAGCACCTACCTGCGGCTGGACCGCGAGCTCTATACCAACGACGCGCAGGTGGAAGAATACATCAACCCGATCAATACAAGGATCCCGGGATATATCAGGGAAGTGCGCTTTACCGACCACCAGCGAGTCAGGAAAGGCGACACGCTCGTCATCATCGACGATCGCGAATATAAGATCGCCGCAGAGCAGGCAGAGGCGGCCTGGCTGTCGGCGCAGGCGTCGCGGGCGGTGACGGCACTAGCCGTTTCGACCGTTCACAGCAACAGGGATGTCACCGACGCCAATATCCGGAGCTTCAACGCCCGGCTCTGGAACGCCGAGCAGAACTATCATCGTTACGAGCAGCTGTTGAAAGAGGATGCCGCGACCCAGCAGCAGTTCGATGCGGTCAAGACCGAATATACCTCGCTGCTGGAGCAGAAGGAGGCGCTGGTCCGTCAGCTAAAGACGACCGACCTGTCGACACAGGAGACCTCACGCCGCGTGACAGTAGGCGACGCCGAAATCAAAAGGGCGCACGCCCTGATGGACCTGGCCGCGCTGAACCTTTCCTATACTATCATCACGGCTCCCTATGATGGGGTGGCGGGCCGCCGCAATATCCAGGAGGGACAGGCGGTGCAGGCCGGACAGACGCTGCTGTCCTACGTCCGCAAAGATTCGAAGTGGGTCGTCGCCAATTACAGGGAAACGGAAGTCACCCACCTGCATATCGGAGAGCTGATGCGGCTTACTGTCGACGGTATCGAGGGTAAAGAGTTCGAGGGTAGGGTGGAGGCTATCTCCGAAGCTACGGGCTCGCGCTATTCCGCCATCCCCGTGGATAACTCGACCGGTAACTTCGTAAAGGTGCGGCAGCGTGTTCCGGTTCGGATCGAATTTACCAGCGGCAACAAAACGGACGATCTCGACCGGCTTCTTGCCGGCATGAATGTAGAAGTGAGGATTGCCGCGCCCGCCTCTTCCGCGGCGGCCAACGACAAAAAATAAGCCATGGAGCTATACGATCTCTTTTACAAATGGGTGCCCATCTGGTTGAGGTTGTTAATCCTCTTTGTCCTCTTCTTCACTCTGCTCTCTGCCAATGGTGTCTACCTGGGCAACGTCACCGACGTATCCAGCGGACTGGGCGTCTATCCCGAATATTATACGATGGCTTCCAACGCTATTTTTATCGGAATGGGACTGGGCTTTTTTATCGAAGTGCGGCTAAAGAGACGGTTTACCAGCAAGACCCTGCTGCTGTGGGGGCTGAGCTGGATGCTGGTTTTGAATGGAGTGTGCATGATCTCGAACGACCCGGTGATCGTGGTTGCCGCCTGTCTGCTCCTGGGCTTCCTCAAAGTATCCGCGCTGGTGGAGACTTATCTCATGTGGATTCCTGTGTGGAGCAAGAAAGCGGACCGGACGCGGTTCTACCCGTTTGTCTACCTATTGGCGCTGGGTGGTACTTATTTCCTTACCTGGCTGACGACAAAGTTTGCGTACTGGTATGACTGGAGATATGCGTATGTGGTGGTTTTGATCCTGGTGCTTTCGTGTCTGTTGATGGCGCTGATCTTTGTAGAGAATCATCCGCTCAAGCACCGATATCCCTTGTACCAGATGGATATACCGGGGATTCTGCTCCTGGCCGCTTTTTTTATGCTCCTTAACTATGTGGTCGTATACGGACGGGTCGAAAACTGGCTGGAATCGAACCGGATCAAAGGGGCGCTGGTGCTGCTGCCGGTGCTATTCCTTGCATGGATCCGACGGGAGCTGGGGCTGAAGCGTCCTTTGTTTCCGCTGATGCTGTTCCGGCGTGGGCATTTCCGGAAGGGGCTGGGTTATTTTGTGCTGCTTGGGCTTTTTTTACCTTCGACCATCCAGACTCAGTTTACTTCCGGCGTTTTACACTTCGAAAATATTCGTAATGCGGAGCTGAATCTGTACCTGCTCCCCGGTGTTGCCTTTGGCTCCATCGTTTGTTTCGCCTGGTATTACTACAAGCAGAGCCCCGACCTCCTGTTCTTTATCGGCGTGGGGGCATTCGTGGCCTATTACGGGATGCTGTATTATAAGCTCGCTACGGGGCTGGGGCTGGACGATTTCTGGATGCTTTCGGTCGTCAAAGGATTTGCTACGGTGGTGCTTTATATTGTCGTTGGGCTTTTTGCCCTTTCGGAATTTCAGCTCGACTTTATCCTTTCCGGCGCTGGTGCGATGATCGCCACCCGGTCTTTTCTCGGGAGCGGGGTGTTTGCGGGCATCTACTCCTACCTGTTATACGCTGGACGTGTTCGGCACCTGGACCGCCTGGCTGGTCTTGTAGATGCGGGAGACTTCCAGCGGCCGGCTGACTACTACCGGACCCTGCAGGAGCAGGCCGCTCTGGCCGCGTCAAAGGAACTTTGCGGGGCGATTATACTAGTGGGTTTGTTCATGATGGCGGCGATTGTCGCGGGGCATGTCTTCAGGGCGCTAAATCGGAGGGAGCCCGTGCTTGGGTAGGGAGCCCGTGTAGAATAAGCAAGTTTCCGTGTATGCTAAATAGTTTGCTGTGTTCTATAAGCCCCTTGCCGTGCTGGATGTGGTCCTTTTTGCTTCGGTTATGCATCAAGGTAATTTTTTTTCACCTAACCATCTGATTTAAAATACTTGTTGTAATTCTTAATAAAACCTTTAACTATTCTTTTAGGAAATTTCGAATACATTCCCTTATTTCGTTACAGAATCCTGCCCGCACTAATATAACCATTCCAAACTCTTAACCTAGCTTCCATGAGACAACACAAATTACGTGTGCGTGCTCCCATACGCATGGCTGTAGCTTGCTTGCTACGACCACGTTACTTTCCCAATCACTTTTACCGGCTTCTGATTTCGTAACAGCGCGCTGCTGCTCGCTTTCATTCGCGTGCTGAAAAGCAGGCTTTATGCCTGGGTGGCATTGCCGTGCCTGAACTATTCCGTTTGGCGAACAAACCGGAAATGGTAAGGCTATCTATTTGGCTTACACGATGAGGATGAGGTCAAGAGCTGAAAAAACTAATAAAGAAAAACTAGAAGCCGACATGAAACTGAAACGAATCTTTACTGTAATGCTACTGCTGATCGTACTTGATGGCCGTTTGGATGCACAAGTGCTGGCCAGCTTTAGCTTTTCCCAGAACTCGACAGCCGGCTACGGCTGGTCCGACGCTGGCTGGACCAACGTTTTTGGCGACCCCTTCACCGGAGTCCGGACGGCAACGGCAAACGGGATTACCATCAGCAGCATCAGCACCAGCAATTGGGTGACCAATAATGGAGCCTGTGCGGAAGACGCGGTAGGCGCCACCGGCGGCACCTTCTTCCCCGACCACATCCTACGATGTCACTGGTACCAGGCAAGCAGCAGCGGCGGTGCGGCTTATAACGCTTCCGTCCCTCAGTTCAGGATCAGCGGCCTGAACAAGGACAGCTTCTATATCCTCCGGATGTCGAGCAGCTATGCCTTTGGCGCGTTCGGCGATCCTACCCAGTATACGGTGGCGGGATTGACGACGGCGCCGAGCCAGTTCCAGTACTCCAATAACAACACCGCTACGGGTGTAACGTTCCAGCATATTTACCCGGACGCTAACGGGCGGATCAACGTGTATGTAAACACGACCACCGGTAAAAATGTAGCGTATATCTCCGGTATCCAGATCATCTCCGGCAGCTCTACCGTAGGCATTCCTGTCGTATCGATAACGAGTCCGGCTAAAAATGAAGCGGTTATCAAAGGGAGCAATATAGCAATCAATGCGACTGCCACCGAAACAGGCTCAACCATCAGCAAGGTGGAATTCTTTGCCGATGGAACCAAGCTGGGAGAGTCTACCACGTCGCCCTATGCCTATACCTGGCAAAACCCTGCCGAAGGCGCCCACGTGATTGTCGCAAAGGCAACCGATCCTGCGGGAACCACCGCTTCGGACACGGCCAATATCACCATTGTATCGTTAAGCTCCTTCTGGTCCCTGAAGGGAAACAGCAATGCCAAAGGCGACAGCAATTTCGTGGGAACGCTGGACACGAACCGGCTGGCCTTCCGGACCAATAACAAAGAGCGGATGAATCTTTCGAAAAATGGAGCTTTTACCGTTATTGGTGCGAAGCCCGATTCCATCCGCAAGCCGTCCTTCAAGGTTTATGAGAATGGAGACTTTACGGCGAGCTCGACCATGGATACTTCGGTCAACACCGATTTGAATAAGGGTGTGCGATTCAACTCCAGGGCGAATATTTTGCAGATAGGAACTTCGGACAGGATAAGCGCTAATCTGAATGATACCGCTTACGCGATTTACCCAACTTCGGCAGTGATTGTCAACACGGACTGGCCCAATATAATCAAGGGAAGATTGATGAACACCCTGATGTTGGCTACACTGACCAATTTCGATTCCGCATGGCGTTCGGAGGGAGCAGTTATAGCCGGCGAGTCGCTGCATTTCGACAATGGTCCGGGACCTGATCTTTCTTTGATCAGAAGCTTTGTTGGCGGATACGACAGTCATTACAGCGGTACGATGGATTGTGAAATCACCAATGGAGCAGGTCATTATATTCCCAAGCCCCTCGGGTATGGCATAATGACGGGCTACCAGAATTACGGGGCGGATACTGCTTATACCTGCCTGATCGCCGGCGAGAATAACCAATTTGGCGGTCTGGTTCAATTTGTTATGGGTTCTCACCTGACTAACAGCACTCCATTTGGTACCGCACTGGGCAGAAGCAATGTGGATTTTGGAATGCCGTATACAGGTTTGCGGGGAGTTGCGGTCCCCAATATCGAAAAATATCCTTTGTTCTCGTTGGGAAACAGCACCTCCGGTAATCTGTCGATCCATTCAAATGCGCTGACCATATTAAACAACGGGCGTACACAGATCAACACGACGGGCGTAACCAATAACCTGAATGCGACCGATGCGACACCCAAGGCCGCGCTCGACGTGGTGAGCACGAATACGGGCGTATTGCTCCCCCGCCTAACCAATACTCAGCGGGGCGCAATCGCCGCCGGCGACCTCCAAAACGGCCTATTGCTTTACAACACCGATTCCAGCGCCTTCCAATACTACAACGGCACGGCATGGAATTCCCTGGCGGGCGGCACGGGTTCGGGGTCAGGCAGATGGCTCTTCAATAATGGCGTTCAGTACGATTCGCTCAACACCGTCGCCATCGGAACGAGCAGCACGCCGTCGGGCTATAAGCTCGCGGTCAAAGGCTCGGCCTTATTTACGAGGGTTCAGGTGATGGCAGCCGGCAGCTGGCCGGACTATGTCTTCGCCAAAGGATACCGGCTGAGAAGCCTGGAAGACCTGGAGAGCTACATCCGGAAGTACAAGCACCTGCCGGAGATCGCCTCCGCGGCTAAGGTGGATAAGGAAGGGATCAACATGGCGGCTGCCCAGTCATCGATCCTGAAGAAGGTAGAGGAGCTGACACTGTACCTGATCGAGGAAAACAAGCAGCTGAAGGCTCAGAACGACCGGCTGTCCGACCAAAGCAGGCAGATTGCCGAGCAGAAGGCCTTATTCGAAAAGCAGCAGCGGGAGATAGACGAGCTAAAGGCTTTGTTGAAGAAGAAGTAAATCGATAAATCTTTAATCCATATCAATTGCGGTTAATCGCATACATATTTTTGATGCTGACGATAGCGATGTTTCCGACCTGGGCGGCCGCGCAAAAGCGGATGCCGGGAACCGGGAATAAGCTATCGCTCAGCCGTGCAGAGCCGGAAACGCGAAATGCCGACACGGGCAGCCGCAGGGATTACATACTCCTACCCCTCAGGAACTCCTGCAAAGGGATGGAAGCCGTCTACTACAGGCTCGGCGAGGTACAGCGTGCCGACGCCGGGCGCAGGTCGAAGAAGTCGGGTGGGGAAGACCATTCGCTGGTCAAGGTGCACGGCAACGTTACGTATGACCTCAACTACTGGTCGAGGATCGATACGCCGTTTGCCGAGCAGAACGTATACCAGCACACCGTCCAGACCTACCTGGACGTAACGTATAAAGACAACTATCCCTTCCGGGTCTTTTTTACGACGAGGTGGAGCAATTCGTCGCTGTTCAAGAGTTTTACCGACCTGAACTTCCTTTATAACGCAACGGATTTCAACAACCGCGTCAAACGCCAGGTAAAAGACCTCCTCCAGCAACGGATGCTGATGGATTCCCTGCCTTCCGTGGAAAGGCAGCTGCTTGGCAAACGAAAAAGCTATGACAGCCTGCAGAACTGGCTGAGCGAGCCTTCCCAGCTGCAGCGCCTGGTGGCCGAGCAGGAGAGATTGTTTTTATTGCGCCGCCGGCAGGAGATACTTAAGCAAATGGGGGTGGGGAAGGATTCCGGGCAGAAGGTGGACTGGAGCTCTTTGCCCGACCTGTCTTCGATCGGGAAGAACAAATTCTCGAAGCCTTCGGGGAAGGGAGGCGATTCGTCGAAAACATACCAGCTGGATTCGTCCTTTGCTCAGCGCTATGATAGCGCGAGGCGTACCCTGGATAGTTTGTCCGCCGACCTGGCCGCCTTCGAAAAGAAATATTCGTTGCTGAAGGCCAGTCACGACAAGAACATGGACAGCGCCTTGAAGGACGTCGACCATATCACCACGGGAGACGATCTTAAAGAAAAAATGAGGCAGTGGAACATTTCGGACAGCTCTCTACCGAAAGGATATTCCACTCTTTATTCGGTACGCTCGTTCGGTATTGGCCGGACCCTGCTGAACTATTCGGAGCTCTCGGCGAAAAATGTCAGCATCAATGGCATGCAGGTGGAATACAATCCTTCCTACTATGCGGCGTTTGCCATCGGCACGGTCGACTATCGTTTCCGCGATTATACGGTACAGAACGCTGTCAAGGGACAATATATCGGACTGGCCCGGTATGGCTGGGGAAAGAAGGATGGAAACAGCCTGATCTTTACCTACTATAACGGGCGGCGTCAATTGTACAATGCCTATACCACTCCGCAGGGTACGGATATACCGAACTACAACCTCATGGGCTTCACCCTGGAGGCGCGGTATAAAGTAGGACGTACGACAACCCTGATCGCCGAGGCGGCCAAGTCCTCGTCTCCATACTACAGCCTGGATAGCCTGCATGGCCACAATACGCTCGGCACCGCGCTGAAATTCGGCGACCATACCAACGAGGCCTGGTCGGTCAAGGTCAATTCGTTCATTCCCAAGACCAGGACACAGGTAGATGCTTCTTTTAGCCAATATGGCGCAAACTTCCAGTCCTTTAGCCTGTTTACGACGGGCGCCAAGCAGACCGCCTGGTCCTTCAAAGTCAGCCAGCCCTTCTTTAATCGTCGTCTCCAGGTGGTGGCGGGCATCCGGACCAACGATTTTACCAATCCCCTGCTCTCCTCTGCCTACAAGACCACGGCCTTGTTCGAGACCTTCCAGGCTACCCTGCGGGCCAAGCACCTGCCGGTGATCTCGGTGGGTTATTTCCCAAGCTCCCAGGTGATCAAGCTGGGAGACGGACAATTCCAGGAAAATCTTTTTTATACGCTGACGGCGAATCTGAGCCAGACCTACAAGGTGGACAAGATCTCGCTGCTTAGCATGCTCATGTATACGCAGTTCTACAACAAGCTCAGGGATACGGGCTTCGTATACTACAATACGAAAAACCTGCTCTTTAGCCAGAGCGCCTTCCTGGGGCGGCTTACCGTGCAGGTCAATCTATCCGCGGCGATGAGCGACGCGTACAACCTATACGTGGCGGATGGAAAGGCCGACTTCAGATTGCTCAGCTGGCTTACGGTGGGGGCGGGTGTCAAGTACAACGATCAGACGGGTTATGATATCCAGCAGTGGGGATACTCGGGCAACGCGGGCATTATCGTCCCGAAGATCGGAGAGTTCCGGCTGACGGCCGACAAAGCATTTATTCCCGGAAACAATAAACAGCTGGTCGAAAACAAGACCGGCAGGTTGACCTATTCGAAAGTCTTTTAAAATTCATATATGCGGAAGAAGATCTTATTGCTGATGATTCCCGGGCTCCTGATGGTCCTGGTTTCTTTTGGACAGCTGAACCTGGTCCTGCAGGTGCCTCCGTTGGGGGTGATGCAAAAAGCGCAGCTGTGGAACATGGCCCTGGTATATACCGGCAATTCAGCCACCGTGTCCATACAGCTGACGCTGGTAAGCGCAAAGGACAACCAGCCGGTGATGACGGCGAGGACGAGGGCCGTCTTCCTGACGAAAGGGACGACGGTCGTGACACCGAGGGAAGTGGCGCCGGTAAGGTACGATTATCTTTCTCCCGCTTTCACCGACAGGGATCCCAACGGCTTTCTGCCGGCGGGGAACTATAAAGCCTGCTATACGGTCATCACTTCGGACAAGGGCGCCGCGGCGCTGGCAGAGGAATGTATTCCTATCGAAGTACAGCCGTTGAGTCCTCCGCAGCTGGTGACGCCCGCCGATAAGGACACCATTCAAACACCTTATCCGCAGTTCAGCTGGATTCCGCCGGCGCCGCTGAATATTTTCAGCAACCTAAACTTCGACCTGATCATGGTGGAGGTCCTGCCCGGGCAGGCGACAAACGAGGCAATCCAGCAAAACATCCCTGTATATACGATGAGCCGCTACAAGGATATGGTGCACCTGTATCCTGCTTCCGGCCGCCGGTTGGATACGGGCCGTGTCTACGCCTGGCGGATTATCGCGAAGAACGAAGGCGAGTTTATCGATGAATCCGACGTCTGGACGTTCAGATTGGCTACGCCAAAGAAAGACAGCGTTGTGATTCCCTATGACAGCTATATCCCGCTGCGCCGGAGCAACGAGCAGGCCATCGGAGTTCGGACCATCACCAATGGTTTGCTGGCGGTGCGGTATTATTCCTATGCAAAGGATCATGATACGACCGTGAGTTTCTACGGGCAGGATGGACAGGTTATACGGTCGGTGACGAGGAAGGTCCTGTATGGCGAGAACTTCTGGACCTTCAAGATAGATGGTGCGTTCGAGAAGAAGAAGGTTTATCGTGTTGAAGTTATCGATGAACGGTCCTATAAAAACACTGCCAGCTTTACCATACAATAACCCCAGACGAAGAATAGTATTATGATCCAGTTACTTGCTACAAAATACCGGAAGAGCATTGCTTATGTCTTGTTCTTGTTGTTCGAAGCTTCTTTTTGCTTGTCGGCGCGTGCGGGTACGGCCAGGTGGCGTGCCGGTGAAAGGCGGAACTATGCGCCGTTGTATTATGGGAAAGGTGGGTTTAAGCCTTTGGCGGCTCCGGGGCGGGGTGTTGCGCCGGTAGGCGCTGCGGGGAAGGACGTTAAAACGATGAAGGCGGCTATGCCGGTGAAAGCTATTGCGCCGGCAAAGGTGGATAGCAGTGCAACGCCTGCGACAGTGAAAAAAGTAGCCATCGGCGGGCCGAACCAACCGGAGATGACGTCTTTCAAATCTGTGGGGATAAACAATATGGTGAATCTCTTTACGGGAGATTTCTCGTATAATATCCCGCTGCTGGACGTAGGGGGCTATCCGGTCAATATCTTTTACAACGGAGAGATCGGGCCGGAGACGGAAGCGAGCTGGGTGGGATTGGGCTGGAACATCAACCCGGGAAATATCAACCGGAATATGCGGGGTGTGCCGGATGATTTCAATGGAGAGGAAATGTTGAGACAGGAGCAGAACATGAAACCCAATGTTACCGTAGGGGTTGGACTTGCCGCGGATGCGGAGCTGCTTGGGATCAAATGGCTGCCGCCTTCGTTTACGATCAACACGGGTGTGTCCTTTAATAACTATCTGGGTATCGCGCTTGACCTTGGAGTAAAGGGCGGCGTGGAATTTAAAGTTGCCGGGAAGTCGGGTTCGGAGAAGAGTACAAGTCTTAGTCTTGGACTGAACCTGGCCGGCGACCTGAACTCCAGATCCGGTCTGACTTTGTCACCAAGTGTATCGCTGATCGGAAGCTCGTTTATGAATGACCGAACGTTTAATCTGGGGGCAAGTCTTTCGACGAGCTACAATTCGCGGGTCGGTATAAAGGCCCTGCAGATCACGGATCAGTTGTCGGTCAGTAAAATATCGACCAAGTATTCTTTTCATGGCAGTACTTTTAATTTTAGTAAAATACATAGTCAGAATTCAGCTACCCTCTTCTCTACTTCGATTAGCTTTGCAAAGCCGAGTTATATTCCATCCATTCGTGTACCGTTGGTAAACAAAACTTTTGCCGGACATTTTCAGTTGGGGGGAGGTATTTTGGGTGCTTATGGGTCAGGAGAAATAGAAGTATACAAGCAAACTTCGGTGATAGACCCTGGTAAAATTGTCCAAAACAAACCGATGGTAGGGTATCTGTATGCTGAAAACGCTATGAACGATCCCAATAAGGTAATGGACTTTACACGTCTGAACGATCGGGAAGTGACTCCTAATACACCTGTAATCTCAGCCCCCCAGTATAGTTATGATGTCTTTACCATACAGGGAGAGGGGACCGGCGGCTCGATCCGGGCTTATAGAAACGATCCGGGTTATATACGGGATAATTCCACAGGTACTACGGATAGCGATGACGGGATCGGTGCAGATATTGGTCCTCCCGGTCATTACGGCGGTAACTTCAATATGATCCGGACGCCTTCAGCCATAGGGGAGTGGATAAGCGGAAACCTGATGCGTACTTCCGTACCTTTTCAGGCGCCCCAGTCGAATACCAGCTGGGAGAATGTATATTTCCGCAATCCTGGAGAAAGCAGCGTGCTGGACCCGCATGAGTACGATGCGATTGGCGGTCTGGATTTGTC
The DNA here is from genome assembly GCA_018267545.1 of Bacteroidota bacterium. Lineage (GTDB taxonomy): Bacteria > Bacteroidota > Bacteroidia > Chitinophagales > Chitinophagaceae > Puia. The sequence goes on along the minus strand of JAFDYG010000457.1, from coordinate 64,456 downwards.
CCGGTTCCATTTGTCCGGTGATTCGCGTAACCCGGGGATTGCGAACCAGCTGGATAATTTTTCCCATACAAGCAGCTTTACAAACAACTCTACCCCTGCTCCGAGAGCGGTAAATATCGGCAGGAAGAAGCGCACGCAGATGGTGGATTTTCTGACTGCTGCAGACGCTTCTTGTTACGGACTGGACAAATCTATTAAAAGCTATGACGGCCAGACGATTTTTGATGCTGTAACGCATAATCTGACGACACCTCTTTCCATCCCCAGGTGGACTGAGACGGGCTACCGGCGTCGGAATCATATCTCAGAAATCAATGTAACGGAAGGCGATGGGAAAAGATATATATACGGGATCCCTGTTTATAATGTCACTCAGAAAGATTTTACGTTCACGAGTATGTTGAGCGATAACATTTCGCTGGACGATGACCAGGTACACTATAATGCCAATGAGGCTAGTCCGTCTCAGACACCAGCCATTAGCAGTGGCACAAGGGATGGGTATGCACAGGTCGTTACGACGCCGGCTTATGCGCACTCTTTTTTGTTGTCCGGATTATTATCGCCGGATTATGTCGACGTTACCGGTGATGGAATCACGGACGACGATCTGGGTGATGCCGTCAAGTTCAACTACTCCATGATGGCGGATAATCATAAGTGGCGTACTCCTTTTGAGGCGGGGCAGGCCAATTTCAATCCCGGTAACCGGACGAATAAAAAAGACGATAAGGGGTTGGTTTCTTATGGAGAAAGGGAATCGTGGTTCATGCATTCCATCGAGTCGAAGACGATGATTGCTATATTTTACCTGGATGACGACAGGCATGACGGGCAAAGTGTAATGGATGAGTATGGTAACGTACCGACCACTGCCAATCTTTCTCTTAGAAAACTAAAACAGATAAGGCTTTATAATAAGGCCGATCTGAAACGGAATGGTTATTCGAAGGCGAAGCCGATAAAGACGGTCGATTTTTCCTATGATTATTCGCTTTGCAGCAATGCGCCGGATCATAAGGCAGGTGCCGACCCGCTGGGTACGGGAAGACTGACGCTTACGGGGATTACATTCAGCTATAACGGTCAGGTCAATCGTACGAATAAGGATAAATATGTCTTCTCTTATGGGAGCGGTACGGGCAACCCCGGTTATGAGCGTAATGCTTCTGACCGTTGGGGAACTTACAAGCCAAAGTCGATGAATCCGGCCGGAATGACGAATGGACAGTTTCCTTACACGCCACAGCAGGCATCGGCAAAGACGACACTGGACCAGAACGCCGGCGCCTGGTCGCTGAAGAAGATACTGCTGCCTTCCGGGGGACAGATCGAAGTCACCTATGAAAGCGACGACTATGCGTTCGTTCAGAACAAGAGAGCTATGGACATGATGAGCATCGCCGGTTTTGGTTCGACGTCGGGGGCTTTTAGCAATAGCTTGTACCCTGTCTCAACGAGCGCCAGCTCCGAGAACATGTATCTGTTTGTGAATATACCGGGACCTTGTGCCGAGCAGGACGTCTATCCGAAATATCTGGCAGGGGTCGATCAGCTGGCGGTCAGGATGCTAGTCAATATGCCGGCAGGTACCGAGTACGTAACTTCTTATGCCAGCTTTGACCCCGCCCCGGGCAATTATGGCCTGTATGGTGGTCATGACGATATCATCTGGATCAAGCTGAAGACGGTGAATGGGCGTAGCCCGCTTTCGTTAAGCGCATTGGAGTATCTACGCGAGCAATTGCCCGGACAGGCTTTTCCCGGATATGACGTATCCCAGGATGGCGCGCTGGATGCGATAGGAGATGCTCTGGTGGGGATGATCGATGCTGTTGCGAGCGCATTTTCGGACCCGATCAGCCATCTTCGCAGCAAAGGATTGGCGAAGTCTGTTGCGCTGGACCATTCGTTTGTGAGACTAAACGACCCCGATGGGTACAAATATGGCGGAGGGCAACGGGTCAAATCCATAAAATTGAAGGATAACTGGGATGTTATGACGAAAAAGCCTGACGGTACTTCAAGCAGCTATACTACAGTTTACGACCAGGAATATTGTTATACGACCACAGAGACTTTTAATGGAGCGACCAGGACGATCAGCAGCGGCGTGGCCTCGTATGAACCGTCTATAGGTGGAGAAGAGAATCCTTTCCAGACCATCATTCAGGTGGCGGACAAGCTGCCACTGGGGCCCACCTCTTATGGTGCTGTGGAAATGCCGGTGCTGGACGCGCTTTTTCCTACGCCGGTCGTTGGGTATAGCAAGGTGACGGTGACTTCGTTACCGTCCAATTTGCCGAACAGTCAGCAAAAGACGAGATCGGGTATCGGCAGACAGGTTACGGAGTTTTATACGGCAAAGGATTATCCTGTATTCTATAGCAATACGGCTCTGGATGGAACTACGAATCTCGTAGCTCATGATGCTTCCACCACGAATTTCTTTTCCAAATATGCCTTCGATAGCCGGACCATCTCGCAAGGTTTCCTTATAGCTACGAACGATATGCATGGCAAGATGCATAGCCAGACCTCGTATGCGGAGAACGATCCTACATTGAAAGTGAGCTATACAGAGAACTACTATCGCAATACGGGAATAAACGGACTTGATGAAAAGTTCGACTTCGTATCGTCTTCCGGGGGGACTATCACTTCGGGGAATCTCGGGATCGACGTCGAGTTGATGACCGACACGCGTGAGTTCAATGTCAGTAGCAGCAGTATCGAGGTACAGGCACAGGTGGACCTTTTTCCTGTATTTCTCCCATTCTGGATACCTTTTATATGGCCGGTGAGTGGCACCAGCCACAATATCTACAGGGCGATCACCACAACGAAAGTTGTAAACTTTCACAGTGTCCTGGATAGTGTGATGGTGATGGACAAAGGCAGCAGGGTAGGTACAAAGAATCTGCTGTACGATGCCGAAACCGGCCAGGTGATCGTCACCCGGACAAACAATGAATTCGACAAGCCGATCTACAAGACTAACTATCCCGCCTGGTGGGCGTATAGCGGGATGGCGCTGGCATACAAAAATACCGGGGTTTCCTTCACCAGTACCCCATCCGTGCCTCTCTCTATCAGCGACGGACGACTTACCAGCGGCTCGGTAGATCTGAACCTGCTGGAGAGTGGGGACGAGCTTTTTTACACAGGAGACAATCCATCTAGCCCGGGTTGTCCTCCGGCTTCATTGCCTACGGGTAGAATCTGGGTGTTGGACAAGAATAAGGTCAACCCCCCTTTTCCGGCAGGGACCCGTGACCTGATGTTTATCGACAGTGTTGGTCAGCCGTATACGAATACACAGATCGGGAAACTGCGTGTTATTCGCAGCGGTCACCGGAATATGCTGGATGCTATGGTCGCTTCGGCGACGAGCCTGGTTAGCCCTATCGTAGATAACGGTACGACCAGGGTGTTGTCGCTGGTGAATACAAGCAAGGTGTTGGCTGCAACCGCTCTGGAATTCAACGAAAAATGGCAAATCGACAAGGGAGTGATCGGGACTTATAGAATGGACTACAATTCCGCTAACTGTACTTATACAGAGGTACCGGACTGCAACGGATATCTCGATAAACATATTAATCCTTATCAAAAGGGGGTATTGGGAAATTTCAGGGGATATCGGACTTTGACCTTTTATGACAACCGCATGGGGACGACGGACCCGTCAAAGCCGATCGATCCGACTGTGTCAACCAATTTGATGGAAAACGGATTTTTACTGGGATTTACTCCCTATTGGGACTTCGATGGTCCGAATTCGCTGGTGCCAAATACCACATTGACCAACTGGATAGAAAGCAATCGTGTTACAAGGATGAATTCGAGGGGGCTGGAGCTGGAAACCAAGAATGCAAATAATATCTATACATCGGCGCAGTATGGCTACCGAAAGTCCCTGCCATTAGCGATAACAAACAATTCACCTGCCTACCAGTCGGTTTATGAAGGATTCGAGGACAATGGCTTTGACCAGGGACTGGATAATGACCATGTTGTTAATTGTCCGAAAGATAATAAGGTCGATTGGCTTGGAATGGCGAATACCGGTCTGGTCAATACGGATACGACCGACTTTAACGCTCATACGGGTAAATATGTGCTGGCTGTGACTAAGGGGCAGACGGCATCTGTTAATGTTCCGGTGGTGACGACGGATAATACAAGCTTTAGCTTGCCCTTCGGTAGCAATACGTCAAAAGTGTTGAATAATCCTGGTATAACCGGAAGTGTCTATGCGGACCCCGATCTGCCTAATACTTTTTTTCAGGAACATACTGTTTCTTACAGCAATATTGGTGGGCATAATGTTGTGAAAGCTCACGTACCTATGTTTTTCTCTAGCGATCCACCGACAAATAGCGAGAGGGAGGGGAAGTTTACCTGGGATAGCTGGACGCAGATACCTTCAGCCGGATTCTATGATTTCAGTGCAAACATAAGGGTGCAGTTTAACCTGGGTGGAGAAAATAATGGTGAATATTTCGTCGGTAACATTGTCGTGACTTTAACGGATCAAAATAACAACACCTATGTAGTAGGCGGCAACGAGTATTCCGTTGACCTGGATATTACGACTCCCGGGATTGTAGACTATCCCGATGCACATCCTCCGCATATCTTTTTATGCCCCGGGTTTTACCAACTCCATGCGACCGGATATGCTTTTACCCGTGCTAAAGACTTGAATGGGACTGCGGAGGCTGACTTGACATGGGAATGTGACAATGCGCTTCTTCCTCTGTATATAGACTTGAGTACGGAAAACGGGTGCACAACGACTACTGCGATCCCTGGTGATGCTAGCATGTTCAATCCCGGATTTAATTTGCCGGCCGGCAAGAAAATGCTGCTTAGCACGTGGGTTAGGGAGGAACAATCCGGTTCCAGCGGCTTTACCAATACGGGCATTCCTTATACCCATAATCAGATACTGTTCAGCGATGGTGTGCAGAGTGATGTCGTTCTGAAGCCCGAAGGTCCTGTCATCGAAGGATGGCAGCGTTATGAAGGACCTTTTACCCCTTCTCCCGGGATTACGTCAGGGACGTTTAAGTTTGTCAATAACAATCCTTCTCAGAAATTATATATAGACGATATACGAATACATCCGTTCAATGCCGAAATGAAGAGTTATGTCTATGACCCGGTGAGCCTCAGGCTAGTGGCGGAACTGGACAACAATAACTATGCGGCCTTCTATGAATATGACGAGGAGGGGACGTTGATCCGGACCAAGGCGGAAACGCAGAAAGGAATTAAGACGATAAAGGAATCCAGAAGTGCGAAACAAAAGACTATCACCACTGTACAATAAAATGAACTATGAAAAAACAGATGCTGATTTTGCCGATATTATTGCTTGGGATAGTTTTCTGCCGGGCCCAGAAACAAGACCAGATGGAATCGCTGAAGCTATTCATGAAGGTCTGTAACAATTACAAGCAGCTTCCTGTGCAGGTAGATATGGATATCGTGAACACCTGCAATTATTTAATGGATGAGGGAGATACGGGTCATGTCCAGGCAAGGTTTGTTCTTTGCAAGGAGGGGACCTATATCGGATATGGTGAAATAGAACAGATTGCCAATGATAGTATGCTGTTGTTGGTGAGTGCGAGGATGAAAAGGATACTCGTCTATTCTCATCCTAATACTATAGCCGGGCAGCTAAAGAATTCCATCGGCTGGCAGCTGAAGGATTCGTCTCTCGAACGTCTGGCGACAAGATATTTTGTTGGGATGTCGGTAATAGCAAAGGATACGGCGGAGATCGAAATTATAGGAAAAACCATGGTTCGGCAGACAGATGTGCCCAGGGAAGCGATCCGGGTAAGATATGACCCGGTCAGCCTGCAGCCATATGAGATCAGACAAACTAAACGGAGCTTGGTACCGATATCTGCTGAGAGTTACCGGGAATTATCTGCACGGGCGGATGGGAGCTTGTTGTTGCAGAAAGATAGCAGCTATTATATCGTACGGGAGCAGGTATCGGTGTACCGGTATGACCGGATTTCGCATCAGGAGAATGGTGCATTGCCGGTGACTGTAGCCGACCGGATTCGAAAGGATAATGAGGGGAACTATCGGCCGGTAAGTAAATACGAAGGGTATGGGGTATCAAAGGAGCTTTAAAAAGACGATTATTTAAGAAAATTAATATCAGCGGAAAATGAACACGCCACGATCGTTATTATTGAGGTCTTATGCTTGCAGAACGATTATTGTGCTGCTCCTGTCATGGTGTACTGGAGGAAGCCACGTGCTTGCACAGAACGCGGGCATTCCATTTTTATCCTCCAATAAACTGATTGGAGCCGATATTGTTAACAATGCTTCTGTCCAATCCGCCTGTCCGTCGCAGGGCGAAGTAGCAGCGACGATAAAGGACGTGATCTCGTTCAACATTAGGGAAGAAGACAATGCCTATTTGCCCGATAACTTTACCGCTTCGGTAACACTCAATATAGTCTACGGGGATAATTCCACCTCGACCACTCCGATGGACCCGGTGACCCTTACGGTTAATTACAGTAAGGATGCTGGCGTTAGCTATGATACAAAGAAATATGTCAGTTTGACCGGTGCGAGATTCATAAAGGCAACCGTAACGACGATCAGCACGACACCGCAGAACTTGTCGAATAATGTAAACGTGCTGTCTCTGCTGATGCTGAAGAGCGACCTGGAAGCAACGTTGTACTTTGATCTTGCCCCTAACACTATAGCTACTCTTTTATTGCCGACGGCGCCCTGCTCGGGATGCGATATCATGCCCGATGAGCTGCCGGTGAGCTGGACCTTGCCTTCAGGTTCGTTGAATAACGGTTCCCAGCTGGAATGGACATTCGTTCCGGGGGATGTGACGAGCGATTATCTGAATCCGGACGGGTCGCCGAACTATACACTTCTTTTCAGGAATAACAGCACGCGGGTCGATCTGCCGTTTGGGGTCGTTTCCTATAATATCCCACTGTTTTACGATGGCACTGGGATATTGTATTACCGTGTACGGGCCGTCAATAACCTGGTACTGGGCAACCGGACCGATGCACCCTGGTCGAGCGTAACAAGCGTTCCATTTACCGGACATAGTCCGTCATTAAACTGGCAGGTAAATACTTCCTTTGCCGAAGATGGAAAAAGGAAGACCGTCATGCAGTACTATGATGGAAGCCTGCGGATGCGACAGATGGTTACAAAAGATAATTCGACGAATACGACGGTAACGGCGGAGACATTTTATGATGGACAGGGGAGACCGGCCATCCAGATACTGCCGACACCAGGGATTGATAATATTGTGAGCTACACGCGTGAGCTAAATAGCTTCAATGGCCAGACCCCTGCATCCGATCCGGCAATGCTGTTCGATCTTCAGCCTATCAGCAACGGGAACAGCTCAACCCCGCCATTATCGACAAATAGTGGTTCTGCTAAATATTACAGTTCTGCCAACCCGGAGATCGCTCAGGACGGAAATGGGAATATCCCCGACGCAGCCGGTTTTCCCTATACCGTGACGCGTTATACCCCGGATGCGACCGGCAGGATAATGTCGCAAAGTGGGGTAGGGCAGGCAATGACGATGGGGAGCGGGCATGAGATAAAATATTTCTATGGTAATGCTCCGCAGGAGCAGCTGGACGGATTATTTGGCACTGAGGTAGGAATCAGCCCTCATTATTTCAAGAATATGACCCAGGATGCCAATGGTCAGATGAGCATCTCATATGTGGATATGCATGGGCGAACCATTGCGACCTCACTTGCCGGCGACCCGACAGCGAATCTGGCGCATCTGGATCTGTCTCAATACCCGGGGCAGGGACAGTCGACTCTGACGCAGAATCTGCTGGGTACAGGAACGAACGTGGTGAAGGGCAACAGTCTTGAAGGGTTGACGACCTTGTTGGTCCCGGTTGGGGAGCTATACAATTTCACCTACAGACTGACGCCGGATGCGCTGAAACTAAAGGATTGTCATTTGGCCAGTGAAACTTGCTATGACTGTATGTATGACCTGGAAGTTGCGATTACCGATGAGTCCGGAGACCATGACCCTTATATCTGGAAGTTCAATAATGTCAGTCTTTCTGCTGCAAATAACTGTACTCCGAATTTTTTGGCGAAAGACGCATCGAATATATATCCCTCGACGGTGTCTGATAACACTATTACTTTTTCCAAGCAGCTGGCTGCAGGGTCATATTCCGTCAGGAAAACGCTAACAGTAAGCGACTTGTACAGACAAACTTTGAGAGATCAGTATATAGCGAGCGCCATGTGTAAAGACGAGCAGGGGATCATCGATTCGATCGCTACAGTCTTACATACACAGACCGGTTGTGAGTTACCTCCTTCGGCCTGTCAGACTTGCGGAGTGGATAAGGTAGAGGTCATAAAGGCGCAGATGCTGGCGGATATGATGCCTATGAACGGCCAATATGCATCGGATCCAAACCCTCCGATGGCTTCGACTTCGTTCAATCTCTATAACATTTTCCATACGAACGCATATAAGTCTCCAAGCGGCGGGCCTTATCTGGATGCAAACGGAAATCCGGACCCAACGGGTTCTTCTTCCAGCCTGGCAGGCATGTCGGCTGCAGACTTCACTGCCGCGTTTGTTCCTTCCTGGGCCGAGCAGCTTTTGCCCTATCATCCGGAATACAATGAGCTATTGGTGGCCCAGAATTTAAGAACCGCCGGCGCCTATACTTTTATCGATGGGCTGAATAATGTGACCACGTTTGACATCACCGGTCCCTATCATAATTCATCCAATACGACCGAGGACCTGGACCCTTTCTTTTCGCTATGGCCAGCGCAGAAGACCTATATGCACAATTTGGCGCATGTGGGGGGATATTATAACGATCTTAGTCTTTGGCAGATTGCATATGGAAGTGTTGTTTGCTCCATTGTCCCTAACCCGCTCCCCAATCCGCCGACTTCAGCTATTCCTTATCCGCAGGCCGTAGATAATTGTTACAATGGGGCCCCAAGGAGCCCGACCGGGACCACCTGGAATAGTCTCTCCGGTCCCATAAAGAATCAGATATGGAATGTCTACAAAGGATTGTATACGTTCGTGCGTGATTCGCTGGTGAATGTTTATATCAAGAACAATGGCCAGGCGCCGGATCAGGATGGGCTTGTAAATGACGGTTACACTTTACGATTCCCGTCGAGTATGGGACAGATGACAAGTCAGTACCACTTCGATGGGTTCCCTGCAGTGGCTGGCGACCCGCCCACTGTTTCTTTGACAGATAAGGCGGCTGCGGCACATGTTACACAATGCAGCAGTTACATAGAGCGATGGAGAAATGCCTTGTTGCAATGTCCTACCCTGGCTGCGAGATCGGATGTGAACGATATTCTAAACGAGATCACTACCCGGATGGTAGCGGTATGCGAAGACGGGCTGGACGCCTCTAATCCGCACGGGTCATCTTCTGAACCGACCGATTCATCAGTCTACGGTGACGTTACCTTCGAACAAATCATCACCAGTGTATTTGCTGAAAAGAATATACCAATTAGTCAGTTATGCAATCCCTTTGTGATAGACTATCCGAAGCCTTATGGGTTGAATCCGCAGGTGAATAAGGAAATGATGACGGTTGTAGATAAATGCGCATGTGACCGGTTTGCACAGCTGAAACAGGAGGCCGGTGTGTCGACCTTTACGGAGCTGAATACCTATCTGCAAAACACCTATGGTGACGTCCTTACGCAGGTCGAATTTGATGCAATGCAGCAATGCGGAATTATCGACGGCCAGCCGAAGTGTAAGGATGTTCCCTATCAGGCTGCGTTTGTTAATGGCGAATGCCCTTGTCAGATAGTAGATGGTTTTGCAGGTAAGAACGGTAAGAGTAGCACAAATCTTCTCAATGATCCGAACACCTGTACTTGTTATACCAATGTTTGTCGTGTCGTAGACTCCTACCCGCTTCCAAGCCCGCAGCCAAAGCCGGCATTTTTGAATTGTGGTTTCTCTGGAAGCAATCATTGTGTTATCTGTTCGCAGCTGAGTTTGATAACTACAAGTTATAAAACGACTTTCTCGGGTCAGCCCTGTGCTGATGCACCGATCATTACAGGAACGGATCTGACGGATGCCCAGATAAGCTATAATAATACCTGGGCCCAATTTGTTAACTATCATACAGGATTACAGCTGAGCTGGAAAGACTATATTGCTGCCGCTGCAGCGACGGGATGTAATTTGGCGGACCCCCGTGGGAATCTGCTTCAAAGGCAGACAGTTATCTGTGATACTCGTATCCTGAGTGACGGAGCACCGCTTCTAGAAACAGAAAGTCCTTGTCAGAAGGCCGATCAGATGGCCATAGCGATGGGGCATAGTATCTATGAACAGCGTAAGGCGGAAATAGGGGCGAACTTCGATGCCTTATACACCTCCAAATGCCTGAATACGGGTACAGCGGAGAACTTTAGCGTGCAGTATGACGTGAAAGAGTTCCATTATACCCTATACTACTATGACCAGGCGGGTAATCTAGTCAGGACGGTACCGCCCAAAGGCGTCCGGCCTGATTTTTCGGCGGGTTTTATCAGTAATGTAGAGCAGTATAGAGGAACGACTGTAATACGCCCGGCCCACATCCTGGCTACTGACTATCGTTACAACAGTCTCAATCTTGTGGTTGCACAGTATACCCCAGATGCCCATATGACTAAATTCTGGTATGATAATCTGGGGCGTCTGGTCGTCAGTCAGAATGCGAAGCAGGCGGTAGATGGAGATGGTAAGTACAGTTATACCACTTATGATAACCTAAGCCGAATAGTGGAAGTCGGGCAAAAACCGCAGTCGCAGCTGATGACCCAGGCGATCAGCCAGTCACCGTCGACGCTTAACTCCTGGCTGATAGGATCAGTCGGTACCAGGGAGCAGGTGACGTCGACCTTCTACGATGCGCTGCCCATCTATATGTCGACAGATCTTATAGCCGGCCTCAATTTACGTAACCGGGTGAGCTATACGACTACGCAGAACCTCATAACGGATGGGGAGTGGAACGCGACGTACTATTCATATGATGTACATGGGAATGTAGATACTGTACTACAGGATTATAATGCTGTGTCCGGCATTGGAGAGACCGATCGTTATAAACGGATCACGTATGATTATGATCTTATCAGCAATAAGGTAAATGGAGTGGATTATCAGCATGGACTTGCGTTAGAGAAAGAGACTTTTTACCACCGTTACTTCTATGATGCAGAGAACAGGATCGTAGAGGTAAAGACCAGCCGGGACAGCATCATGTGGGAGCGGGAGGCAACCTATAATTATTACAAGCATGGTCTGCTGGCCAGGACGGTTTTAGGCCAGATGCAGACGCAGGAGCTCCGAAATTCATACACATTACAGGGATGGATAAAAGGAGTCAACTCGGGCGGCTTGTTCAACTATGTCCCTTCGTCCGAGAATAATGACGGATCCGCTTGCTCGCCCGGAACCTTTCCCAATATTCTCACCATCAATAGCAGGCCGGTTTCGGGAGGTCCCGCGACCTATACGGCACGTAGTGAAATCATCTTCGAACCGGGTTTTGGGACGGGTGTAGGCGACGAGATGGCTACAGTCATTGACCCCAATGCTGCTGTTTGCGTCATTACACCTCCGGGCGGAGGGGGGATACCGACCGATCCGGTATCTTTCCCGATAGCCAAAGACGCCTTTAATTACTCTTTGCATTATTATCTCAATGATTATACGCCGATTAGCGCTACCACACCTGTAACGGGAGTGCTGGACGCCCTCTCTTCGCAAGCGGCGCCTTTATTTAACGGCAATATTGCGGCGATGACGGTTAACCTGCCAATTAGCTCGAACGGTTCATCGGTAAGCCTCCCCCTTGCCGACAATGGCTCGAAAGTCTATAATTATCACTATGACCAACTGAATCGGTTGGTGGCGATGGATGCGTTCGATGGTCTCAACACGGCAAATAATACATTTTCTCCGGTACAGTTGGACCACTACAAGGAGCAAGTGACCTATGACCCTAACGGAAATATCCTGTCCTATGACCGAAATGGTAACCAGGCATCCAATGAGGCGATGGACCGGCTGGTCTATAGCTACCCGACAGGGAGCAACCAATTGTCTTCATTGACCGACAATGCGTTGGATGGTTCCTATACCGGGGATATCAAGGGAACCACCTCATATTCCTACGATAATATCGGTAATCTGACGGGGGATGGTTCGAATGCACTCACCTGGACGGTATACGGTAAGATTGCTACGCAGACGGGTATTAACGGGCCGATGTCATATCTGTATGATGCAGCGAGCAAACGCATCACCAAAACGACGGGCTCTGGCACCACATTATACGTTCGGGACGCCTTGGGTAATGTGCTGACGACTTACCTGCGAGGCACCAGTGGGAGTTTCGTACAACAGGAGATCGACTTGTTTGGCAGTAGCCGGCTTGGAGCTTTGAAATCGCCTGCAGCACCGTCTCAGATAGCGTTGAGCGGCGGCAAGTTTGCCTATGTCAATACATTCACCCGCGGATTGAAGACCTATGAGCTGGCTAACCACCTGGGTAACGTGCTTGCGACTATTACAGACAAGAAAATTGGTGTATCTTCAAGCAGCAGCAGCTCTTTGATCGATTATTACAAGCCGGACGTAGCGACGGTTCAGGATTACTATCCTTTCGGGATGATCATGCCGGGGAGAAATGTTACAGCTGCGGGGGCGGGGAATTATCGGTATGGGTTTAATGGGAAGGAAAATGATAATGAGGTGAAGGGGGTTGGGGATCAAATTGATTATGGGATGCGGGTCTATGACCCGAGGGTAGGGAAGTTTTTGAGTGTGGACCCATTAAGTCGTAACTTCCCACAATTAACTCCATATCAATATGCTGGAAATACTCCTATTAAATTTATTGATTTAGACGGAGCAGAACGATTTGATCCAAATGTAAGACCTACGGGAGTTACCCTCCTTGAGAAATCAACCATTCCGGGGGGAATGTTTGTTAGTCCTCATTTGCATGCAGGGCAATATGATTTGTTGGGAGTGGTTAATCCTCAAGGAAAAAGTTATTGGGTCGCTCGTTATACATACACAGAAGGGAGATATAAAGGTATGTACAGGGATGATTATATTGTTGGCACAGATGGTGTTTTTGATTTTATAAAGAATTCTGAAAACTATCTCTGGAGGGCTAATTTGCTTGAATTTGCTAGAACAATAGATCCAGAGGCTGGCATGGGTAGTTTGTCGCAAGATTATTGGCACATGTGGAAAAGACAAGCTTCGGATCCGATGACTTGGATGAATTTGGGAGTTGCTTACGCAAGCACTTTGCCTAGAGTTAATGCGGCTAGTGCCTTACCCAGAAGTTTACCTATTGAGGAGCCACCGCTTCCTGAGGAGCCTTCGGTAACAGTGTATAGAACACAAGGTGGAGAGTTGCCTAATGCCAGCCAAGATAGAGTCATTATTGGAGAAAATGGAACTGTTCAAATAGAAGGGAATAATATGTTATATGTGTCTCTTGACGAAGAACATCATGCTATATATTTTTATAATAAGAGAGGCGGTGCTGGTAAGGGAGCATATATTTCATCTTTTGAAATACCCCAAAGTCTAGCGGATGATATAAAGGCAAATGCTGTTCCGGATGCTCAAGGGCGTGCAAATCCTACAAAACCTCAAATATCAGATCCTAGCAAAGGAAATAACATGTATGGATTGCCCAAAGCGTATATTCAAAAATTGCGCGAGCAAGCGATTCAGGGAAGTGGCAAAATCAAAACACCATAAATATGAAAGACATTGAAGAGTTAAAGGACATAAAAGAAAGGTTTGAGAATAATGAATTGCTAGGGTATATAAAATTCAAGTCGGTAGGCAATTTTTATTTAATGCCTATTGCCTATTGGATATTGAATTATAAAAAATATGATCCTTCTTATGATCCCAAAGAGTGGTCATTTGTATTCAGAGATAATATTTTGAACGTCACAGATGATTTTGTGTCGGACTTTCTTTCTTCAATTGAAAAGGATAAAACCTCTTTGAAGGAACTTAAGTCAAGTCTTGAGCATATTCCAGAGGAAATAGTCCTTCGATTTTACATAGACTTTGATGAGAAACTGTTTGTGAGTTCGTTTGAAGATATTGAAGTCGAAACTTATTTGCCCGATAAACAATGGAAGGGCATGCATGATCGACCATCATTGTGCTTGCCCATTGAACTAAGAGAGCTATTTAAAAATATTTAAGTGTGAATGTTGGTGAAATTCTAAGTAATGGAATATTGCGTTTAATAAAAGATCGCTCGGTTTAATATCGAGCGATCTTTTATTTTAAAACAAAAATTGAACTATCCTTCCTTCGTCGTCACATTATTAACTACCCTCCAAATCCCCTTTGGATTCCCCCTCTTCAATTCCACCGGCAGCATCTCATCCAAAAAGTTCTGAAAACATATCGGGCGTACCCAGCGCTTGATGGCGGAGGAGCCGACAGAGGTAAAACGGCCGTCGGTAGTGGCGGGCCAGGGGCCGCCGTGTACCATGCTGGCGTTGACCTCGACACCGGTGGGGACGTTGTTGAGAATGATGCGGCCGGCCAGCGTTTGCTGGAGCTCGATGATATCGGTATTGGTCTTTACGTCCTCGGGGGTGGCCATGATGGTGGTTGTCAACTGGCCTTTGAAGCTTTTCAAAACTTCTGCGAGCTGCTGTTTGTCTTCGCAGACAACACACAGTGAGAAGGGGCCGAAGACTTCTTCGGTAAAGTGAGGGTTAGCCAGGAAGTCTGCGGCGGAAACTGACGCGACAACCGGCTGCGCTTCCATTCCTCCCGGGGCTTTTGTAGCCTGACCGACGACTTGCAGCCCTTTTTGGGCGAGCATGTGGTTGAGGCCATTGCAGTAGGCTTCGTGGATACCTTTATGTAGCATTTTGGCGGGCTCGATTGCGGTGATCTCGGTCGAGAGGAGCGAGAGGAAGCTGTCGAGGGCAGGGCTTTGGATAGCGAGCAATACGCCAGGGTTGGTACAGAACTGACCCATACCCAGCGTTATCGAGCCGGCATAACTCTTTGCGAGAGCTGCGCCGTTCTTTTCGAGCGTATCGGGGAAGAAGACGACGGGATTGATGCTGCTCATTTCTGCGAAGACGGGGATGGGTGTTTCGCGCTTTTGCGCTGCTTCCCAGAGGGCCTTGCCACCGGCGAAGGAGCCGGTAAAGCCAACCCCGCGGGTATGCGGATGCACTACCAGTGCAGTGCCGACCGAACGGCCGGAGCCCAGCAGGTGCTGGACGGTATAGGGTGGCATGCCTGCTGCTTCGATTGCTTTTTCGATGGCGCCGAAGACTAGCTCGGACGTTTTGGCGTGGGCGGAGTGGCCTTTGACCACGACGGAGGAACCGGAAGCAAGGGCGCTCACCGTGTCACCGCCGGCGGTGGAGAAGGCAAAGGGGAAATTGCTCGCGCCAAAGACGACGACGGGGCCGACGGGCATCAGCATCTTGCGGGTATCGGGCTTGGCGGGGACGCGATTGGGGTCTTCGGTGTCGATGGCGGCCTCGACCCAGCTGCCTTCCCGGAGGAGGGCGGCGAAGAGTCCTGCCTGACCGATGGTCCGGTTGATCTCGCCGTTGAGACGGGCTGGGGGGAGATTGGTCTCCTGACCTGCGGTCGCAACCAGCTCTTCACGTATCTTTTCGATTTCTTTACCGATCGTCTCTAAAAACAGCGCACGGCCTTCGGCAGGGATTCTTTTGTAGAGCTGGAAGGCGGACTGTGCATTCTCCATCACTTTATTGACAAGGGACTGGTCTTTGTCGACCCCCGCGGGGGTGGGAGAGAGGATAGCTTCGGACATATGTAATCGTTTAATTTTAAGTGTAAAACAGACAGGAAATCTGCCTGCAAGTTAAGGCTTTCGGCACAAAGCTATCCCGCGCGGGCGGTTCGCGGTAGTCATTTTTTGATCGAAGTTGGCAACTATTTCGCCACCTCGATCTTTACCTTCTTATTTTTTAGCTTTTGGTCTTTTATAAGCTGCAGCATATGGGTTACGGTCGACTTTCTGATGCCGACGAAGCTAAAAAAGTCTTTTACCTCGATGAGCCCGATATCTTCCTGCTTTAGCTGTCCCTTGTGGGAAAAGAACCCGACGATATCGACCTTGTTGACTTTATCCTTTTTACCGGCGGAGATGAAGAGAGTCGTCCACTTGGGTTTGGCCGGGAGGATGGCGTCGGGAGGCAGGGTGATGGTCGTGGGGGTGTCGTGCAGGTATTCCGGCAGGCGCTCGTCCGGGCCAATGATCAGGATGGCTGTTCCGCTGGCTTTCATCCGGGCTGTACGGCCGTTTCGGTGGATAAAAATCTCTTCGGTATTTGGAAGGTGATAGTGAATGATGTAGCGGATGTTTGGAACGTCGAGGCCCCGCGCAGCAAGATCGGTCGTGACGAGGACGTCGGAGGTGCCGTTTCTGAACTTGGCCAGGGCGCTGTCCCGCTCGTTCTGCTCCATGGCGCCGTGATAGAAGACGTTGGTGATGCCACGTTCTTTTAAAAGCTCGCTGACCCGTTCCACCGACTCGCGGTGGTTACAGAAAACGACGGCCGAACGCGCCCCGATACGGCAGATCAGCCGGAACAGGGTCTCGATCTTGTCCTTTTCCGGGCTCAGCACCTGCTCCAGGGCCAGCCGCTCGGACTTTTCACCGGTCAGGAAGTCCAGTGTCTGCGGGTCCCGCAGCCCTACAAAGGAGGGTATTTCGGCGGCGGCGGTTGCGGAGGTGAGGATCCGCTTATCGAGACGGCGCAGGGCGCCGATGATCTCGGCCATTTCGTCCTGGAAGCCCAGCTCCAGGGACTTGTCGAATTCGTCCAGGACAAGGGTCCGGATGGTATCCGGGTGGATATTGTCCCGGCGGAGGTGGTCGGCCAGGCGTCCGGGGGTGCCGATGATGAGGGCGGGGGCTTCGGTCAGGTTATTTTCCTCGATTTCCCGCTTGTGCCCGCCATAGCAGCAGGTGACTTTAAAGGGGGTGCCCAGGGTCTTGAAGACCTTTTCGATTTGCATGGCCAGCTCCCGGGATGGGACGATGACGAGGGTTTGGGTGCCGGAAGCGTTTTCGTCCATCCGTTCCAGAACGGGCAGCAGAAAGCCCAGCGTCTTTCCCGAACCCGTATCCGAGAGCAATACCAGGTCGCGGTCGGCCTTGCCTGCTTCCAGCGCGGAGGTTTGTAATTCGTTTATTTCATCGATCTCGAGACGTTCCGTCAATTTCCGGATGGTAGCGGCATTCAATAACATCCGGCAAAGGTAGGTTAGTTCCGCAACATCCCGCTAGTGACGGCTCAACTCCGCTCAAATCGGTAATAACCCGCGTAGAAAGCAATCCCGGCGGCGGCCAGGAGCACTCCGAACATCGGCCAGAGCCCAAGCCAGCCCATAAAAAAGTATTGCACCGAAAAAATCATCAGCAGCAGGGTGAGGTATTCCCGGCGGGTAAAGTGCTGAAGGTAGCTGATTGTGTGCATGACGAGCACGAGGCTATAGCCGCAGAGGAGGAATAAGACGCCGTCTCCATAGTGAAGGTGCTCCGGGCCGAGCCGGTAGGCGGTGATCGCTTCCGGTGATAGCAGCACCAGGTATACAAGCGCATATTGCAGCAGTCTTTTTATGAGAGACACCGGTGCGCCGCGATACGCCTGGAGTTGAGTCTCTTCGAATTCGCGGACGCCGTGTACGATGAGACCGTTGCCTAGGATGCCGAAATTGAAGAACAGAAAGAGCGTTGTCGTTTCGTAATAGCCGCCGGTATTGTTGAGACCGGCGAAGTAGAGAAGGCCGCAGGTAAAGACCTTAAGCCCCAGCCAGATCCATTTCTGCCGGTGAAATACGTATCGCAGCAGGACGATGGGATAAGCCGCCCCCATCCGGAACGGCAAGCCTACGCGTACACCCATGCTTTCGTGCCGATAGCGTAGGCGAGATACCAGCCATATCGCCGCTCCCAGGCAGATGGCCGCCAGGTACGCTGCGGTCAGCAGCAGCGGAGCATAGAGGTGCAGAAGGGAACCGATGACGATTAGATACAAAAAGTATAGCAGGACCGGCATCATCAGCCAGGCCGCAACCGTCAGGAACAACCCCAACCGTTTCGGTCTGTCCAGACAGTTATAGATCGACAGGAAACCGTACTGCGGCTGCTGCATCCTTCCCAGCACAAAACCTACCCACTTCCGGGCGTATAGGAGCCAGCACAAAAAGACAAATAGCTGGAAGCCGCTGTTCTGCAGCATTCCCTGCGCCAGCGAATAATGAAACTGAAAAAGTTCGGCCCCATCCACCTCTCCCACGGAAAAGACGAGCACGGTCGCCAGGAAGAAGAACAGATTGAGATTTTCCTTGTAGAAAGGAGCAATAAGTGAGCGAAATAGTAGCGAGCGCATTTAGTTAGAGATTGTCTGGTGGTTGACGATAAGCTCTGTTCCCGCCGGCAGCAGACCGGTTTCAGGCTCCTGGTGCGAGCTCATCAGGAACAGGGTCCTGGTGCTTCGGCTGGCGATAAGCCGGCAGACGGCTGCCAGCGAGCCCTCGTCCAGTGTGATCAGGGGCTCGTCCAGGACAATCACTGGCGTGTCTCCGAGAAACGCCAGGACCAGGGACAATTTCTTCATCATCCCCGCCGAATAAGAGCCTACGGGACTATGGATATAGTCTTCCATGGCAAAGAGCTTTAGCAGCTCGTCCACTTCCAGGGCCGTAGCCTTCCGGATGTCCTGGTAGAGGACGACCAGCTCCATTCCCGTCAGAAACGTGGGGAACAGCGGCTCGGCCTCTGCCCAGCTGATCGAGCGGCGATAGGCCAGGGGCTTGTCCTTCAGGCTGGTCTCTCCGAATACGATCTCACCCTCGAAGGGAATGAGCCCGGCGATCATCTTGAGAAGGGTAGTCTTGCCCGAGCCGTTGGCACCCTTGACCCAATAGATCCCGCCGTCGAGCTGCAGGAAAGGGATTTCCAGGATCAGCCGCCTGTTGTACAGTTTTTTAATGTTTCGCAGTTGGAGCATAATGATATGGTCTTGATACTCATTGGTAGCCTGACCGGGGGAAATATTACAGCGCCGGAAAAAAATTTGTAGGGGAGGGGAGGAATCTGTAACTTAGTGCATCAAATTTGTAGACTAATAACTCTGAATATCACTATGTCCGATAATATCTCCTGCCCGGTAGACCACATAAAGATCAGTGCCAACCAGGTCCGCCTGACGGCCTTGCTGGTCCTGCTGACGGCCATCGCCTACCTGATCGTCCAGCACTGGTGGATTGGGCTGATCCTGACGCTGGACTTTTTCTTTCGTGCATTTGGCTTTGGAGCCTATAGCCCTTTCAATCTGATCAGCCGCCGCCTGGAAAGGCTGTTTTCACTCAAGCCCCGTTGGACGGATAGGGCCCCGAAGATTTTTGCCGCACAGCTGGGCTTCCTTTTTGCCGATTTGCTGGTGATTGCGGGTATCTTCGAGCTAACGACGGTTGCCAACGTGCTTGCCGGAACTCTGGCATTCTTTGCCTTCCTGGAGTCGGCGCTGGGGATCTGCGTAGGCTGTCATGTTTATACCTTTCTCAAACGGCTATTCCCCAACAGACCGCTGTTCTCTCCTCACGAATAAATCTATTTAAGCACACTTTTTATCGGATCGGCTACCGGATGTTCGGCGGTGTACTTCAGCCCGAGCAGCGCGGCGATAGTAGCGGCGTATTGAGCCTGGTAAACCTGCCCCGAATCTTTTACCTCACCTTTTGCCGGCACGCCGGGACCCATCGCCAGGAAATAGATCTCGTTAGAGTGCGCAACGGCTGCACCATGGCTGGTCCAGCCCGGCCCATAACCCCGGCCGTGGTCCGGGAAGATCAGCAGGGTCGTATTGTCTTTATAGAAGGGGTCGTTTTGAAGCGTAGTCCAGATGTCGCGGAACATGGCGTCGTCGTAGTGAGCCGCGTCGAGATAGTCCGCATAGTCGGCGGCGTGGGCGAATTCGTCGTTGTCGCCGAGATCGATATACAGAACCCGGGGATGGTTGGCCTGCAAATACGCCTTAGCCATCACATATGTTCCGGCATCTACCCGCTCTCCCTTGCCAAAGAGCTCGGGCAGGAGGTGTGAATATAGATTGGCTTCTTTCTGCTGCGGGGTCAGATTGTCACCCTTTACATCTTCGCCCCAGACATTGACATACATCTTGTTCCGGTTTCGGTTGAGGATGCGGGCTACTGCGTCCCAGGAGGAGAAGGTTACGACCTTGCCGTGGAAGCCGGGCTGCTTGTCGATAAATTCGAGGACGTTCGTATTGGGGTTGTCCGGATATTCATTGGAGTTGACGGCGCTGTCGTAGTAGCCGGTAAAGGCCTCGCTTCTGCCGGGGTAGGAGAACCAGTACTTGTTCGTAACATTGGCGAAATTGCCCAGGTTGCGATTGCCGAGCAGCTGCCCATTTTTGGACATCGTTTCCCAGACAAAGGGCATGAGCTTTTGCCGGCGGGTTTCGAGATTTGCGTCCCAGTATTTGGTAACGGTCCAGGCGGAGTCGTGGTGGTTGTACTTCTTGTTGAACAGGAGGCTTGAATCGGCGCCTTCGTAGAGCTCCTTCCAGCGGTAGCCGTCCATGAGGAAGACGACGACGTTGCGGGATTGCTGCGCGTGGCCGAAAGAAAGAAAGACCAGGAGGGTAAAGGCAAGAAGAAGGTGCTTTTTCATGGAGTAAATATAAAAGCAATCCTACTCCTTACCAGAATCAGCAGGTTAAGAAATATTAAACTCTTACTAAACTTTCGTTTTTTGAGGGGTTGAATTCGTAGTATCTTTAAGGCGGCTTCCGCATTTACCCTTCCCGATAAGTCCCAGAAATTCCATAATAGGCATGGAATTTTTTACTTCTTAAATTTTGTGTATGGGACTGAGACAGCCTGTGAGAAGGACTGACGATAGTTTATGGAAGGGCATGCTGGAGGATACATTCGACGATTTTCTGCGTTTTATTTTTCCTAATGCTGATGAGTTGTTTAACATTTCCCAGGGCTTCGAGTTTCTGGATAAGGAGCTTGTTAAAGTGTATCCTGAACCTGAAAAAGGATCGGATACGCGATTGGTCGATAAATTGGTAAAAGTGTATAAGCAAGACGGCAGTGAGGAATGGATACTTGTACACGTTGAAGTACAGGGGCGAAATGAGAAAGGGTTTGCGGAGCGCATGTTTAAGTACTATTGTAGAATATTCGACAAGTACAATAAACCAATTACGGCTATTGCTATCTTAACCGGTAAGGATGGTAAAAGCATTCCCAGCTCTTATGAGTATTCATATGCTGGAACCATGTTGAGCTATCGATACAATACTTTGCGTATACTTGATTTTGCCGATAAGAGAAAGCTGCTGCAGGTATGGTATTTTTTGAATAATTATGTACGGTTTGAAAACCCCGAAACAAATCGTATTTTTGGGTAAGAGGTTGACCAAATAACCAATAAAAAGAATTCCATGGGCATTATTGAAATGATTGCGGAGAGACGAAAAGAGGAAGGGCGCAAGGAAAATCAGATAGCTACCATAAAAAACATGTTGGCGGCGGGAAAGCTTTCAATGGAGGAGATCGCTGTCTATGCTGGTGTTTCTGTTTATTTCGTAAAAAAAGTCCGTCAGGGCAAGATATAAGTCCCGATCTTACCAGAGATCGAAAATCGAATTAAAAAGCCTCCCGAATAACGGGAGGCTTTTCTTTTATTCGTTGGGAGTCTTTTTTATTACAGGCTTGGGCTTTGGTTTGGTGGGCGGATGTTTCGGAGGAGGCTTAGGCGAGCTCTTCGGCTTGGGTTTCGTCTTGACCGGAGGCTTGGGGCTGGTTTTGGGCTGTGCCGGTGTCTGCCAGGCAGTAACCGCGCCATCGTTAAAATTAAACGACGCGTCATTTTCCGGCGATACATACTCGCTCCCGAGCAGCTGACTTACAACAGGCGTTTTTGCCGCCGCATTGTCCTTAGCTGCATTCAAATTCAGCGTAATAAAAAACGCTTCCAATACAACCCCGAGGATCATCAGACCGAACCGGGTGTAATAGATCGTCTCGTACCTTCTAAGCCACTTCTTCCACTCGGTCGTAAGGCTCACGTCGTCGTATTCTTGTTTTTCTATCATGGCATCGGTTTTGTTTAATAATTCTTTGTCCCCCGTTACGTCTATAATATTGGCAAGAACGTGCATCAGCATGCACAGAAGCAGACAGAGCAGGCTTGCAAACAACATCCATTTGTAATGCGCCTGGCTGATATTGAAAAACTTCTCGTTGATGGTCAGGAACAGCGCCAGGGCCCCGCCCGTGATATAGGTTACGGTAGTGTTGTATTCCTTTTCTTTTTCTCCGATATCCTTCTGAAGCGTATCGCGATAATCCCTTAAGATCTTTATGTCTTCTTGTTCGGAAGGAGGCGTCGGTTCGTCACTCATCAGAGTCAGGTTTTAGTTAAAATACAAAACCCTCAAAAACCGGTCAAGCGTTAAAACACCCTTTTTTGTATAAACAATAAGCCCCCGACGTTACCGCCGGGGGCAAAAGCCTTAAAGGTCCCTCCATCCACCATCGAGCACCAAATCTCCTCCCGTCATATAAGAAGAATCTTCGGACGCAAGGAATAAAAAGCCCTTGGCCATTTCATCGACGGTCCCGCCGCGCTTCAGGGCCACAGAGTTCGCGAAGAAATCCGCCATACCATCCGCATGCTCCTTGCTATACCCCGCTTTTTCGAAGATCGGCGTGGCGATGCTGCCGGGAGACAGGGCATTGACGCGAATCTTACGCGGAGCCAGCTCGGCCGCAAAAACACGTACGAGCGCCCGCTCTGCCGCCTTGGTGGCGATATAGGCCGCAGCGCCGGCCAGCCCTTTATCCGCCACGGTAGAAGAAGTTACGACGATCGAAGCGCCGTCGTTCAGATAGGGGAGCGCTTTCTGGACGGTAAAGAATACCCCTTTGTAGTTGATATCGGTTACTTGGTCGAACATCGCTTCGGTAAATTGCTCCAGCGGAGCCATCATTACGATGCCGGCGTTGACGACAAGGATATCGATCTTGCCAAAGGTATCGTTCACGCGTTCGAATACGGGAGAGATGCTTTCGACATCCGCTACGTTGCTGACCAGTCCCAACGCGTCGTGCCCGATGGCTTTGACGGCGGTTTTGATGGTCGACTCGTTACGGCCGGTTATCGTTACTTTTGCGCCTTCTGCTGCGAATAATTTTGCTACTCCCAGTCCGATGCCGCTGTTACCTCCGGTGACGACGGCTACTTTGTTGTTTAATTTAAGTGACATATTCTGTGTGTTTTTACAACACAAAATTGCCTCGTATTCAGCGCCTTAAAAATCAAGTAGCTTACAAAAAACGATGAAACTAGTTTAACTTTTTTCCAAGACGCTTTTTTCTGATCTGTGATAGGAACTGGGTTGTCATGCCGAGGTAGGAGGCGACGGCGTACTGGGGCAGACGCTGGGCCGCGGAAGGATAGGCCTCCAGGAAGGCGTCGTAGCGTTCCTCCGCCGTTTGGGTCAGGGCCGAAATGATACGGCGCTGATGATACGCAGCGGTTCGTTCGGCCCCGATCCGGAAGAAGGTCTCGATCTTATGATACTGTGCCTTTAATCTTTGTTCGGTTTCGTAGTCGATCTGCAGGAGTGTGCTGTCTTCCAGGGCGACGACAAACATCGTGGCCGGGCGCTGATACGTATAGCTGTTGTAGTCCGAGATCCACCAGTCGTCGATGGCGAACTGGATGGTATGGTCGCCGCCGTCCTGCCCGATCACATAGGAGCGGAACGCGCCCTGCACAACATAATTCCGGTGCATCGCCTTGAAATCCGGCTGGATGATAAACTGTTTTTTCTTTACCTTCTTCAGCCTGAAACCGCCCAGCAGCTCGGTCATCTCCTCCGGGGTCAGGGCTACCCGCTTTACGATATGTTGTTTGAAGACCTCGTATTCGTCCATAGCGGACTAAGGTACTGAAAGCCCCGCATTAATGGAGCACCTCGTACTTCAGGGCGATGACGCCGGAAGGGAAGCGTACGTCGGTAACCAGCTTCAGCGGCTTTCGGTCTTCGATGCCGTCGAACATGGGAATGCCTTTTCCCAGCAGGATAGGATTGACGAAGAGCCAGACCTGGTCGACCAGCCCTTCCTTCATCAGGGAATGGGTAGCACGGGGGCTGCCGAAGATGACGATGTCCTTTCCGGGCTGTTCCTTGTAGCGGCGGATCTCCGCGGAGAATTTGTCCCCCAAAAACGTCGTTTTGGGCCGTTCCTGTCCCGCCATCGTCCTGGACAGCACAATCTTTTCGACCTTATTGTACCAGGCGGAGTGTTCACGGTCGTGGTCGGAAGCGTTCGGCTTGTCCCCTGCCGTCGGCCAGTAGGAGTCCATCATCTCCCAGGTATTTCGTCCGTAAAGCGCCAGGTCCGAGGCGTTCGTAGCCTCACCGGCATATTTGAAGATTTCGCTGTCGACTTTTATCCAGTTCATTTCGCCCTGGGGGCCGGCGACAAACATATCCAGGGAAACGTGCATAAAGGAGACGATCTTTCGCATATGAATTATTTTATACAAATCTAGACGCAATGCACTGCCCAAAAAAGGTTCGGATGCGACATTTAAAAGGCGTTTTGCGACAGGTGCCGCCGTTGGGAAGAAAATCCCTGCCGTTCAATCGATTAGAGAGATGCCCTCGCAATCGACCGCTCCTCCTGTGCGTTTATATCCCGTGTAAACACTCGCAAACATTTCAGTTTATCGGATTAGATTTTATTTACAGACAGGATGGACTCTTACATTCACTCATTACCCCGGTGTCTACCGGGGTTTTTTGTAGATTTGATATATGTACGAGCAAGTGACCGCCTCCATCCAAAAGCTGGGCTCCTTCAACCCCGAACAGGTCTCGCAGATTCTTTCCCGGCTAAAGCACCGGGTGGTAAAAAAGGACGAATGCCTCATCAAAGAGGGGCAGGTCTGCCAGTCCTTCTTCTTTATCAACCAGGGCCTCTTCCGGCATTATATCGTCAAGGACGACGGCGAGGACGCGATCCTGAACCTCTTTATGCCGGGTGAGTGGGCCTTCGAATACAAGAGCTTTATGAGCCAGCAGCCTTCGGAGGGAATCATCCAGGCTTTTGTCGATGGTGAGGTTTTCGTACTCAGCGCCTGGGATTTCCACGAGCTGGTCAAGATCTCCGATGGCTTCTTCAAGCTGGGCCATATCATGGAGCTGACGGTCCGTAACCAGGACTATCAAAGCAACCGACTCACGCCCGAGCAGAAATACGAGCAGCTGCTGGCCAGCAAACCCGAGATGGTGCAGTATTTTCCTTTGAAGTACATCGCCTCCTATCTGGGGATGACCCCGGAAACCTTGAGCAGAATCAGAAGAAAACTCAATTCTTGATCAGAATCAAGACCCTCCTCGACACGCCCCTCTAGATTTGGGGCATGAATACAAACCTGCAAAAACAAGCCGGTATCGCGCTGATCGCGTTTACCATCCTTTTAGTGCTAACCATGGTGCTCCATCCTGTCGGAGGGAACGTCGAGCGCCTGATTCGTCTATCGGGTATGATCATTGCCGTTCACTCCCTCGCCATCTTCTCCCTGCCTTTTGGTGGGCTGGGTTTTTGGGGACTGACCCGCCAGTTGGGAAAAGACCAATTCTTGCCGCTTCTGGCCTTTATCATGGCCTGCTTCGGGCTCGTGGCCGCAATGCTGGCGGCCTCCGCCAATGGCCTGATCATGCCCTTCTTCCTGCAGCGTTACCGGGATGCGGACCCTGCAATGCTCGACTCCATCCAGCCCGTCCTGCGCTACAGCTTTATGATCAACCTGGCCTTCGATTATGTCTACACCATCGCGTTTAGCCTGGCGATCGGCTGCTGGTCGGTTACGATCTTACGTACAAAGCTGCTTGCCTCCTGGTTAGGTTGGCTGGGGCTTGCGCAGGTGGCGGCGGCTATAGTTACGCTGGCGATGGGTGTGGCGGTGAACCACCTCATGGGTTTCCGTCTCTTCGTGACGACGGTAGTGATCTGGCTGGTGTTTGTGGGACTCGATTTGTATAAACGGAAGTAGGCCTAGTGTGAGAAGCTCAACTCATAAATAGCGGGCCAAAGCTTCCCCGTAACAAAGACGCGGTCCTTGTCGCGGTCATAGGCTATGCCGTTGAGTGTTTCTGCGTCGGGATATCGGTTTCGGGCGTCGGCAATGATGGAGCTAAGGTCCAGCTTGCCGACGACTTTCCCGTTTGAGGGATCGATCTTGACAATATAGCTATTGAGCCAGATGTTGGCATAGATATAACCTTTGATATATTCCAGCTCGTTCAGGCTGTCCCTTTTTGCCCCATTCAAGGTGACGGCGATCTGCCTGACCGGTTTGAAAGTAGCCGGGTCGATAAAGGTAAGGCGGTCGGTCCCATCGCTCATGATGAGCAGACTGTCGTTATGGGTCAGGCTCCAGCCTTCCTTGTTATCGTATTTGTATTCGCCGGCGCGTTTGAACGTCTTTGCGTCATAGACGTAGCAGGTTTGCTTCTTATAAGTGAGCTGGTAGAGGCGGTCTTTGAAGAAGACGATGCCCTCTCCGAAGTCCTTCCGGTCGATTTCTACCTTTGGCTGGATTTTTCCGTTTGTAGTATCGAGAGGGCCGATAAGGGATTTTGTCTGGGGGAGGTCTTCCGGGGAGCCGGTGCTTTCGTAGAGGCGGCCGTCGTGGATAAGGAAGCCTTCGAGGAAGAGTGAGGTGTCGTGGGGGAGGGTGCGGGTGGCTGAGAAGCTGATAAGGGGGACGGATGGGGGAGTGGTTATCGTGGAGTCGTCGGTAGTGATTTTGTCGGGATTGGAGGTGCAGCTGGTAATGGATAAGAGTATAGCGACGGCGGAGAAGTATTGTTTCATTGATCAATATTGATAAAGCAAGTATATGAAACTGGGGTAACAAATAAAAATAAATAGGCTGTAGACTTGATCCGCTATTTTCCCGGCCGCTGGCACCAGCCCAGCCGCTCCGCATACGTATCCTGTACGATCTCCAGCATCTGCAAATACCCCGCAGCACCATGTGCCGAAACATCGCCATATAGCTGCACCCATTTCATCCCATCTTTACCACTGCTCCTGGCCTTGACAATCGCAGACAGACATTCCGCCAGCGGGTCCAGGTCGAACCGCACAAAAACCGTATTCGCGTACACCGGCTTTTGCAGGATGCCGTTGGCGACTAGTCTATCGACGACCCGCTGTATCTCTTCCCGGCCCATCCCAAGCGCTTGCTGTATCCGGGGGAATACCAGGTTGTTCAGATCGGCATCCGATGGAATATAGTTTTCTCCTACGCTGCATTCTGCGACTAGCCCGGCAAATAGAAGCATAGTTTCGTCGGATATCAGGTTCGTCCCCGTTTTGGGATTTACCCGGATCAGGTAATCCGTAAACACATCCGGTATGGACGCAGGTATCGCTGGCAGCAGCGTCGCCGCATCGACCCCGTCCTCCAGGCCCAGCTGAAGGATCTTTCGGGTCAGCAGGCTGATAATGATCGGACTGACCGGAATCTTCCTGCCCTCGATGTCGAATACCGTCAGCACCTTCCTGAAGATTTCCGCCCGGATAATCTCGTCTGCGAACAAGGGCTTCCCGGATTTCAGTAAAGCCCGGTTCAAAAACTGGTAGACATTCTCCGAATCGATCGGGCGAGGGTAGAGGTGGAGCATCCCGGGAATCCCCATCTTTATCCGTGCTCGTGTCGAGATCAGCAGTGCATTTACAGGTAGGGTTCCATAAATGCTCCTGACATGGTCCTGCATGGCACTACTTCGTTCCGACAAAGCATCGATGATGACGATAATTCTCCTTCGTTTTAATAGATGCCTGACAAATGCTTCGTCCGGCGCCTTGCCGGCAATGGATTGAATTTTATTCCGTATCGTAATTAGAATATCCGTGGTCTCTTCCTGTATAAGCAAGGGCAGCCAGATATGCGATTTGAAATAACCGGCATTTACCGGATCGGAAACCCACCTTCCCATCTGTAGTGCCAGTGTGGTCTTCCCAATCCCGCCGGGACCCACGATCTGGATACAAACGCGGTCCCCCTGGAAAAGGCGCGACAGATTTGCGGGAGAAGGCTTTTCGATCTCTTCCCCGTTTTCAGACTGAATACGAACGGGAAGGGGAACATAGCTTTTTTCCTCGTGCGTCTTTACGGTTTCCTCACTTTCCCAATAATAATCCTTTATAGCCATGTTCCGACGGACCCAGGCATCGGCAACCCGGTTGCTCCTTACCAGCAGGGGCGTAAACGTGAGGGAATCGATCAGGTAAAACACTTTGTCCAGCCCTCCCCACCGCCCTGCCAGGTTCCTAAGGAAGGGAGTAGCCGTGTATAGCCGGTAGATCAGGAAAGGGCGGATAAAGTAGACCAGCAGCAAAAGGAAATAAACCGCCAGGATGATCCCCCCGGCCATAATGATCTTGAATGCTTGCGGATGCGCCTCGGCCCAGGTTATCGGGGTATAGACTTTTGCCGGAAGGGCGTATTGCTCATGATAGGTATTGTCGTAATAATCCAGGATCAACCGGTAGGATTGTCCTTCCAGCAGGTCGATCTCCTTTACCGGGAATTCCATTTCCCACACGGTACCGGAAGAATCGACCGGCTTGAAAACATAGGTATTGGTAAGATTGAGCAGATTCCCATGTGACCGGTTATAATTGTAGGTCGTCGACGCATATAATTTCGCGTTAATCCGGTTGACAGGCCCTGGCTTTTGGGATAGTCTTACCCGGACTATCATCCGGCCCGGTTTTTCGATAACTTCATAATCCACCGGTTTGCATACTTTGTCGAAGCCCATCCGAACCGGGTAAAACATCTCGCAGGTATGATGAACGGTGTCGTACCCGTAGACCAGGATTTGATCGGTCTGATGCTGCCACTCGGCTTTATGGATTTTGTCCGACAAAAGGACCGAGTCCGTTACATAGGCATAGGTAGAAAAGTCGTTTTGAGAGATAAAGGTTGCCGGGTTATGGGTAAAGGCTATCGTAAGACTGTCCCGGTAAGACTTGATAAATTCGGCGAGATCGTCCCTTATCTGCTCGTCGAGTATCTTCCACTGTTCCCAGTGCTTTCCATAATCGTAAGAAACCTGGTATATCCTTTTAAAGTCGGAACCGAGTGAAGGCTCCCGGTAGCTGATTACATAGGCGTTGCCGAATACTACCAGCTTAGACTCGGGCCTGAAGGTATATTTGCTTTCCTGCCGTGTCGTAAAAACAGTATCGTTTATCAGATTCGTCTGCTTCATGCCGGATCGCAGGCGATGACGCACCACACGGATATACCTGTCCGAGCTTTCATGAAGATGGAACAGCGTATCATTTCTATAATCGATCGATAATTCTTCGAGTAGTTGATGGTTGCACGTAACGGTTCGTTCCTCCGTTGTATCGTGAATACGAATAAACGTTCCTCCATCTGTCGGCACCGACAGAATGCCGCTTCGCCGGTCGAAGGAAGGATGGCTGATGGAGCTTGTTTCCGGGTCGAAGAAGTTGTCGATCTTGACTGTCTTTCCCGTCGATAGATCGATATACGAAATCGACTGATGATCCAGGCAGTAAAGATACTTTTCCGATACATAGAAGTGACGGGGCCCCCTGTATGCATCGACGCCGGTGAGCCTCATCGGCCTGGACCAGCTCTTCCCCCCATCTGTTGACTTTTCAAGGAAAATAACAGAGGAATCTTGCCAGTTTTCCTTACGCGGATACCTGGTTTCTTTGATCGCATAGACCGTAAGACTGTCTGCTACCCATACCACCACGTCCTGCCGGTCGTGTTCCTTCCAGGGATCTTTTCGCACGGATACCAGCTGAAATACTTCCGTTTGTCTGACCGACTTTAAGGAGTCGGCATCGAATTTTTTATAAAAGGGTTGATGCTCTGTGCACCCGGTAAATGCAAGCAACGACAGCAGGTAAAGACAGTATTTCATATGCAGTGGGCGGCCAATGTAGCTCGTTTATCCGGGAGTAGCGAAAGGCTGGCCGAACTGTCTGATGCATCTGTCCGACGCTCTGCTCAGTGGGATAAAATGCCCTTGCTGTATTTTATTTGTTGATACAGACTTAACACGCCCCGCTTGCATCTTCGGCTATCTTTGCCGCCTCACGACTATCTCCGCTTTCTAAAAAATCACTAATTATTCTGATATGATGATCTTCGGACGTTGTAAGCAACACCTGTTTGCTAAATTATTTTCCTTTGCATTGACCCTGACAAGCGTTATCGGCGCATTCGCTCAGTCTACCGAGCCCGTGCCGCCTGGGCACGTCAACCCCTGGGCGCCCGCCGAGCAGAACAACATTCCCCCCGTCGCCCCCCTCGCCGGCGGCGTCTGGCTGAAAGGCGAGCTCCACATGCACTCCCGCCACAGCAAGGAGTCCTCCAACAACCCCATCTCCAAAATCCTCGCCTTCTGCAAATCCGTCGGCATCGACTACATCGCCATCACCGACCACGACAACCACGTCGGCGGCGACGTAGCCCACAACACCTGGACCGACCCCGAGCTCAAGTCGGATTCCGTCCTCCTGCTTTACGGAGCCGAATGGACCACCACCCGCGGCCACGGCAACGTCTTCTCCGCAAAACCCTACGACCACCAGAAGCTTTATGATGTCCGCGACCAGCGCGACGTCGTCGTCGGCGCCATCAAAAAGCAGCTCGACGTACACCTGTCGGCCAATCATCCCAGCGGTAAAGATCACTTTGGCTACTCCTACGACATGGTCAATTCCATCGAAGTCTGGAACTCCTGCATCTGGTCCAAAAACGCCAACGCCATCATGATCTGGGACGACATGCTTTCCTCCGGACGAAAGCTAACGGGCAGGGGAGGAAGCGACGCTCACCACGGCGTCCCGGATTCCCCCGATCAGGCGACAAAAAACACCCCTCAAGTAAAAGCCAACTACGCCGGCACACCCACCACCTGGGTATACGCCGCTACCCGCACTCCGCAGGCCGTTATCGACGCCCTGACCAACGGACGGGTCTGCGTAACCGCCAATCCCTACGACCCCCGCGTCGAGCTCTACGCCGACCTCGACCAGGACGGGAAAATGGACATAATGATGGGCGACAACACAAAGTCCCCCGGCAAACCCGTCAAATTCCGCGTCCAGCTAAACGGAACCACCACACAAGGCGCGACCTATACCGTCTCCGTCATAAAGAACGGGAACCCCTTCGGTACATATACTATTACCGGAGGCGGCAAGACCCCCATGGTCGAATTTACCGACAGCCCCGCCGGCCTCGGCCGCACCTACTACCGCGTAGCCGTCGAAGGCCCCCAAAATCCCTATCCGCAGGTTCCCGAATCCATGGCCCTCAGCGGCAATATGATCGGGTTGTCAAACCCCATTTTCTTCAATTTCGACCCGAATTTTTAAAGTATAAATTAATTATAATATGATTGGGCTATTTCGTTCGAAATAGCCCTTCTTTTTAATGAAATGCTTGTCATTGCTATATTTAAACTATTGCTGCATCTAAATAACAGAATATATAATAAAAAATAAGAATGTTGTGCACTTTCTTAAAAATTAGTGCAAAATTTTAATTCGGGTTAATATTTAGCTATCTAAAGCTAAAATTTGCAAATCGATTTTCTCGTAACAGTTGGAAATTGTCCTTAACCAATTAACTAACTACTCATGAGAAAAATTCTATTGATTTTTCTCCTCCTCGGCATGGGGCTGACTCAACACGCCCTTGCCCAGGGAGGAAAGAAGGTGACCGGGAAGATTGTAAACGCCGATGACGGCACCCCCATTCCCGGCGTTTCCGTAAAAGTCGAAGGCGCCAAAACAGGAGGCGTAATGACAGACGTAGAAGGCAGCTTCATCATCGTTGCCAATCCCGGTCAGAAGCTCGTTTTCTCCTATGTCGGCTTTACCCCCCAGACGCTCGAAGTGCCCGCTGGCAATTTTCCCTTTCCCATGGTCCGGCTCAAGACCAGTTCCAAAGAGCTGGTAGAGGTCGTAGTTAGGGACACCTACGGCTCCCACGCCGCCAAGGCCTTTACCGGTTCCGAAGTCTCGGTCAAAGGCGCGGCCATCGAGAACAAGCCGTATTCGACGATCGGCCAGGCCCTTCAGGGACAAATGGCTGGCGTTACCGTCACCCTCAACAGTGGTCAGCCCGGCGCCAACAACCAGATCCGTATCCGCGGTATCAACTCCATCACCAGCCAGGACGCCGCTCAGCCGCTATTCGTTATCGACGGAATGTTCGTGACCACGGGTAACCTGGCCCAGAACGCTTCCACTTCCAATGCGCTGTCGGGTCTCAACAACGACGACATCGAAAACATCACCGTCCTGAAGGACGCCGCCGCTACCGCCATCTATGGCTCACGTGGCTCCAACGGCGTCATCGTCATCACCACCAAGAAAGGCCGCTCCGGCAAGACCCAGGTTCGCGCCGATGCGGAGTACGGCACCAGCGCCAATATGCCCCTGCCTAAGGCCGGCGTGATGGCTTCCCCCGCACAATACAGGGAGCTGTTCAATGAAGCCTTCAAAAACTATGGCTATACCGATGCGCAGATCGCAACCGTCGATTCCACCTATGCGCTGAACTCGGCCGGCAATGACTGGTACGACCTCGTTACCCGCAATGGTACCCAGCAGCAGTACAATATCTCCCTTTCCGGAGGCGACGAGAAGACCCGCTATTTTTCGTCCGCTGGCTTCTTCAACCAGAACGCCACGATCCTCAAATCGAATATCCGCCGTATCTCCGGCCTGTTGAACATCGAGCACAACATCAACAAGCAGTTCTCCGTTCAGACCGGCCTCAACTTCTCCAACATCCAGCAGAATACGCCCCTGGCCGGCAGCGCCTACTTTGGCTCCGCCAGCTCTTCGGCCTTCTTCCTGCGTCCCTTTCAGCTGGCCTATAACGCCGACGGAAGCGTCAACTCCAGCATCGTCGGTAACGGAAACTTCCCCAACTCCGGGAACTACAACCCGCTCTACATCGCCGATCACGACAAACGCCTCCTTTCCCAGACACGTATCCTCGGCAACGAGACCGTCAAGTGGACTATCTGGGACCAGCTGAAGTATACCGGCTATGTCAGCATCGACCTCCAGTCGCTCGAAGAAACCACCTTCCTGAACCCCACCGTCGGTGACGCGCTTAGCCTCAACGGTAGCGGCAGAAGCCAGTACACCCGCTTCTTCAACTGGCTCGTTCGTAACCAGCTGGACTATCGCTATAAGATCCCCAGCCTCGAAGACGTATACGTCGACGCCGCCGTCGGTTACGAAGCGCAGCGCTCGACCAACTATTACAACAACGCCTACTCGACGGGCTATCCCGCTACCCAGCCCGACCTGACCGCTGTTGGCGTAGCCGCTACCCCCACGACGGCTTCGCAGCTGTTCTCCAACTTCACCTATGCCGGCCTTTATGGCAAGGCGAACGTCAACTTCAAGAGCCGCTATTCACTCAGCGGTTCGATCAGAAGGGAAGGCTCCTCCCGTTTCGGCGGCAACAACCAGTACGGGACCTTCTGGTCCGTCGGCGGCGCCTGGAATATCGACCAGGAGAAGTTCTTCATGGACCAGTCGATCCTGACCGGCCTGAAGCTGCGCAGCTCCTATGGTACTACCGGTAATGCAAATGCGCTGAACAACTACACCTGGCGCCCCACAGCCGGCTATGGTTTCAACTATAACCTGGCCAACGGACAGGACTACAATACCATCGGCAACACCAACCTGAAATGGGAGTCCTCCAAGAAGTTCGACATCGGTCTGGACCTGGGCTTCTTCAACGACCGCCTGGCTGTCGAGGTCGACTATTACAACAACAAGATCGACGGCCTCATCCAGACCGTCCGTCTGCCGATGGAGCTGGGCTTCGCCTCGACCTCGGTGACTTCCGGGCAGCCGCAGAACATCGGCGCCATGACGAACAGAGGGTATGAGATCACTATTAAAGGCCTTCCGATCCAAACCCGGGATTTCACCTGGAGCGTGAATTTCAACGTCGCCAAGAATACGAACAAGATGACCAAGCTCGCCACGGCCGATGCGCCCAACGGCAACTACTGGCTCGGGGTAGGGTATAGCTATTATACCTGGTACGCCCGCCAATATAAAGGTGTCAATCCCGACAACGGGAACGCTCTCTGGTGGTACGATGCCGGCAAGACGAAGGACACGACCAACTATTCGCCGGCAGCCCGCGTACAGTACGGCCACGCCGACCCGACCTTCACCAGCGGTCTGAGCAATACCCTGACTTATAAGGGCATCAGCCTGACCTTCGACTTCTACGGCAGCTTCGGCAACCGCATCAACGACAACTGGTCGTACTATCTGAATGACGGGGCTTATATCACCGGCTCCAACAAGTACTCGTATAATATGAAGCGGTGGACTACGAAGGGACAAATTACCGATGTACCCAAGATGGTCTATGGCGGCGGCAGCTCCTCCAGCTCTTCGAGCTTCTCCACCCGCTTCCTGTACAAGGGTGACTTCATTCGTCTGAAGAATGTGGCGCTGGGTTATGACTTCAAGAACATTTCGCTGTTCAAGAAAGCAGGTCTCAGCAAGCTGTATCTGTACGGACGTGCGACCAATCTCTGGACGAAGATCTTCGACGACCGCCTGCCTTTCGACCCCGAAACGGCTGTCACCGGCGTATTCAACGAAGAAGTTCCCCAGGTCCGGACATTTACCGTCGGTGTGAACGTAGGTTTCTAAATCTCAAAGAATGTATAATATGAAAATCAATAAAACACTATATTACTTACTGGCTGCGACGATGCTCACGTCCTCCTGTAAAAAGGACTTCCTCGACGAAAAGCCTTCCAATGCGGTCGTGGTGACCGATGCAATCAAGACCTCCAATGACCTGGCCGATGCCGTCAATGGGATGTATAACCTGTCGAAGGCCACCACGTTTTTCGGCCGTGATATCCCCGTTCTCGGCGACCTGCTCGCGGACAATACGTACGTGAACGTGACCAACTCCGGCCGCTACCTGGTCGAGAACAATTACACCTATATCGCCACCACCGCCGAGGCCAGCAATATCTTCTCCCAGGGCTATTATATCATCCTGCAGGCTAATCGTATCATCTACGAAGGTCTGAAGCTCCCTTCCTCCGCCAGCAACAACCAGCTGATCGGTGAGGCCTATGCGATGCGCGGGCTTTGCTACCTGGAGCTGGTCAACTGGTTCGGCGCGCCCTTTGCCCTGAACCCTAACGCCGACGGGGTTCCCATCATTACGCAGCCTTCCTATGTGACCGGTTTCTCGCTGAAGCTTTCCCGTTCGAAGGTATCGGAAGTTTACGCTCGTCTTATAACCGACCTGGACAGCGCCTATGCGCTGATGCCCGCAAACGGCACCAATGGCACGACCCTCCATGCGACCAACTCGGATTATATCGCCAAGTACGCGACAAAGGCGATCCAGTCGCGGGCCTATCTGTACAAGGGTGATTATGCGAACGCCCTCACCGCGGCCAAGCTGGTCATCGACAACGGCGGTTACACGCTCGCCCAGACACCGGCGGCTTTTTCGGCCTTCTGGACCAGTCCCACGGCAAC
This sequence comes from Bacteroidota bacterium, assembly GCA_018267545.1. Lineage (GTDB taxonomy): Bacteria > Bacteroidota > Bacteroidia > Chitinophagales > Chitinophagaceae > Puia. The sequence continues at coordinate 28,659 of JAFDYG010000457.1, read as the reverse complement.
GACGACCAAACTCGAAACGATCCTCGAGCTGAACCAAAACGCCTCCAGCAATATCGGCAATACCGGTCTCGACGCGATCTTCTCGCAGTCCGGCTATGGCGACATCCAGGCGACGAACGATCTCTACAATTCCTATAGCGCAACCGACTCCCGCAAAACTCTTATGATTAACGGATCCCGCGGCGGAGCCCAGGCCTATATCATCAACAAGTTCTCGAACTATACCAATACGGATAAGGACGAGACCAAGGTGATCCGCTATGCCGAAGTCATCCTGACCGCTGCAGAGTCCTACGCCCGCACCGGCGACGAGCCCAACGCCTTGAAGTACCTGAACATGATCGCCCAGCTGCGCGACCCGTCCTTCGGCGGATTCGCCTCGACCGGCGCCCAGCTGATCACCGACATTCTCAACGAAAGAAGAAAGGAGCTGGCCTTCGAAGGACTCCGCTTCTTCGATTTTACCCGGCTCAACCTGGCTTTCACCCGCCCGGCCCAGCCCCAGGCATATCCCTCGTATCCGACCGTTTCTCAGACGGATATCCGCAGGATCCTGCCGATTCCGCAGGCCGAACGAGACGCCAATATCAATATCACCCAGAATCCTGGGTACGGAAATTAAAAGCAAAGGCCCCGGGTAACCGGGGCCTTTGCTTTTTACCCTGCCCTGGCATGGTTTTTTTGCGAATATCGGTATGAAAACAATACTCATACTCACCGACTTCTCGGAAGACTCCTTCCGGGCTTCCCAATATGGCTGCGAAATAGCCAAACTTTTACAGGCGGATCAAATCATCCTGTATCATGCCTATCAAACTATTGTATCCATAACAGATATACCGCAGTCTTCCGTGGAGAATAATCTCGTCATTCAGGAGGACAGTATGGACCTGCTGGCCATGCAGCACGAACGGTTAAAACCATTTATCGGAAGTGATATTCGCGTCACCCTCCTCGCCAATGATGGCTTTCTCCCCGAAGGCATCAACGAGCTCTGCTACGAAGAAGGCGTGGTGCTGATCGTCATGGGGGTATCCGGTAAGACGGGTATCGAACGCACTGTCATGGGCAGCACCACGTCGCGAATGCTCGAGAACAGTGATTTTCCGGTGCTGATAGTCCCGCCCCAAGCCGTTATCGGCAGCGGCGTAAAATCGGTAGTCCTGACCTCTGCGCTAAAGGACATGGAAGAGGTACCGATGCTTCGTCTCTTTTCTTTCCTGGATGCCTTCAAACCCAGCCTGGCGGTGGTGAACGTAGAAACTCCTTCCGAACACGAGAATCATTCGCCCGAAATCAAGGAGGCGATGGCCAAATTGCAAAACCGACTGGCAAAATACCAGCCGGCATTTTATTATATCGAGGGCGACGACGTCGTCGAAAGCATCCTCGCCTTTGCCGACGACCACAAGGCCTCGATGATTATCGGGGTTCCCGAAAAACACGGCATGCTTTCGTTCCATAAGAGCGTTTCGAAGAAGCTGGCTTATAATTCCAAAATACCTTTCCTGGCCTTGCCGGCGCTTCAGAAGCCGAATCCCGTGATAATGACTCCATAAGAAGCTGCTTTCTCATTCGTTTGGCGATTAATTCTGCTGTTCGGCGATTCCAGGCCCAAAGGCTGTATTCAATTAACATGCAACAAGGTATCAGTAATAAATAGTTGTTTTCAGCAGGAGATGAGTACCTTTGCGTCGATGCGGCTTTATGCATTCATATTGAACCTGCTCATGCTGATGATGATCCTGGCGCCCTGCCGGGACCACGCAAGCCAGGGTGTTGGAAAAACTAATATCCAGCGGCTTCATTCGGCTACACCGAACAGTGGGCTTGCAGACGATGACTGCTCTCCGCTTTGCACCTGCTCCTGTTGTGCATCGGTATCGCCCGTGATTTATGTTCCGATTGTGGAAGGTGTCGCATCGCCCGTAGCATCCAAAAAGTTTCCCATCTATATCGCTCCCGACTACGCCGCGGAGCGTAGCGCCGTCTGGCAGCCGCCACGGATAGGCTAGTTCCCCCTTTATTGATTCTTGATGACGCGCCGGCATGACCGATGCGGAGCAGTTATTATTTAATCTATCACATTTACCTATGATTTCAAAAATCATACGGTTATCGGTACGTAACAAACCGGTGACCGGTCTACTGCTATTGTTATTTATAGCAGCAGGATTGTATTCTTTTTCCCGGCTGAGCGTGGATGCGCTGCCGGACGTGACCAATAACCAGGTGCAGGTAATTACCAACTGTCCCTCCCTGGCGACACAGGAAGTAGAGCAGTTCGTGACGACACCTCTCGAGATGGAGTTTAAATCCTTGCAGGGACTGACCGAGCTGCGAAGCATCAGCCGATCGGGTCTATCGGTAATAACAGTGGTCTTTAAGGACAACATGCCCGTGACGACGATCAGGCAGTGGGTGGCGGAGAAGCTAAAAACGGCCGAAGAAAAAATCCCGCGCGAGTACGGAACACCGGACATGGTACCTCCGACCACTGGTCTTGGAGAGATTTTTCAGTACGTCATCGTTCCTAAAAAAGGCTACGAGGATCGATACAACGCGATGGACCTGCGGACCATCGAGGATTGGATCGTCAAACGCCAGTTGCTCGGGACGCCAGGCGTAGTAGACGTGAGCAGCTTTGGCGGGAAGCTAAAGCAATACGAGGTAAGCGTCAGGCCGGACCGCCTGGCCGCCATGAACCTCACACTCGCGGAAGTATTTGCCGCCATGCAGCGCAATAACGGCAATACCGGCGGCGGATACATCGACAAAGGACCGAATATCTATTTTATCCGGGGCGAAGGGATGATCGGAAACCTCGAAGACATGGGCAATATCGTGGTGCGAAACACCGGCGGTATCCCGGTATTGGTAAAAGATATCGGAACGGTAGGCTTCGGCTTTGCACCGCGCTATGGCGCAATGACCCGAAACGGCGGAGGTGAGACCGTAGGAGGCGTAGTGCTGATGCAGAAAGGTGAGAACGCCGTAAAGGTGATCCACAGTGTAAAGGAACGCATGACCGCGATCGAAAAAAGCCTGCCCGACGGCCTATCCATCGAAGTCTTCATCGACCGGACCAAGCTGATCGACCGCACCATCGCCACCGTTAGCCGTAATCTGCTGGAAGGAGCGGTGATCGTCGTTTTTGTGCTGGTGCTGTTCCTGGGCAATTTCCGAGCGGGCCTGATCGTAGCCAGCGTCATCCCGCTGTCGATGCTCTTTGCGGTGTGCATGATGAACCTGTTCGGGGTAAGCGCTAACCTGATGAGCATGGGCGCCCTCGACTTCGGTCTGATCGTCGACGGAGCCGTGATCATCGTAGAGAGCCTGCTGCACCGTTTTCACGCCGATTTCCGGGGAGCTGCGCTGACCCGCGAACAGATGGACGGCGAAGTGATCGAGGGCAGCAGCCGCATCATGAAAAGCGCTGCCTTCGGACAAGTGATTATACTGATCGTATACGTTCCCATCTTCGCCCTGAGCGGCATCGAAGGAAAGATGTTCAAGCCGATGGCTGAAACGGTGAGCTTTGCTATCATTGGAGCATTGTTGCTGTCCGTGACCTACGTACCGCTGATGAGCAGCTTATTGTTGAACCGGAACATCCCGTCGAAGGACACGCTCACCGATCGCGCCATTGCCTGGATGGAGCGGCGCTACCAGCCTCTTTTACAGTGGGCCCTTCGAAGCAGGACAGCAGTAGTTGCAACAGCCCTGGCGCTGCTGGTAGGAGCGGTGCTCCTCTTCCGTACGATGGGCGGCGAGTTTATCCCCGAGCTGGACGAAGGGGACTTTGCGGTCAATTTTGCCATCCGGCAGGGCAGCAGCCTGCCCCAGTCGATCTCAGTAGCGACCCAGCTGGAGAAGGTAGCCTTATCCTTCCCGGAAGTAAAAGAAGTAGTAAGCAAGATTGGAACCAGCGAAGTCCCCACCGACCCCATGCCGATCGAAAGCGGAGATATCATTATCGTATTGAAAGAACGGAAGGATTGGGTAACCGCCCACGACAAGGACGGACTTGCCGAAAAAATAAAAGAACGGATGTCTGCGATCCCGGGAGTAAACCTATCCTTCGAGCAGCCGATCCAGATGCGCTTTAACGAGCTGGTGGCAGGCGTAAAAAGCGATATCGCCATAAAGCTCTTCGGGAGCGACCCGGCTCGATTATTTACAAAAGCAAACGAAGCATCCCGCCTCATCCGGGGCGTGCCCGGCCTGGTCGACGTAAAAGTAGAGCAGACCGTAGGGATGCCGCAGCTGCTCGTAAAATATAACCGCAGCAAAATCGCCCAGTACGGATTGGCCATCGCCGACGTAAATACGGTGCTGAATACCGCCTACGCCGGCGGCTATGCAGGAACGGTCTATGAAGGGGAACGCCGCTTCGACCTCGTAGTCCGCATCCCCAAAGATTCCAATACGGATCCGGCCCTGCTCCGCAGCCTGCTGATCCCTACGCCTTCGGGAAAACAGATCCCGCTTAGCGAGATCGCCGAGGTAGGCTTTACCACAAGCCCGGCACAGATCAGCCGCGAAGAGGCCGAACGCAGGATCGTCATCGAAGCCAACGTACGCGGCCGTGACGTAGAGGGCGTCGTAAACGAAATACGCGCCATCCTGGGAGCAAAGCTGTCTTTACCCGAAGGCTACTACGTCACCTACGGCGGCCAGTTCGAGCATCTGCAGGAGGCGAGCAGCCGTCTGATGGTAGCCGTACCGGTAGCGCTCCTGCTGATCTTCTTCCTGCTCTTCGTCACATTCCGGTCGGCAAAGGAAGCCCTGATCATCTTCTCCGCGATACCCCTGGCTGCCGTAGGCGGCATCATAGCTCTGTGGCTTCGAGGTATGCCGTTTAGCATCTCCGCGGGTATCGGTTTTATCGCATTGTTCGGCGTAGCCGTTCTGAATGGTATCGTACTCATCAGCTATTACAACCGGCTGCGGGACGAAGGGGTGACGGATGGCATGACACGCATCATCCGGGGCAGCCTGGCCCGCCTGCGGCCGGTGCTGGCTACCGCTTCCGTAGCCTCCCTGGGCTTTTTCCCGATGGCATTCAGCACGAGCGCCGGAGCCGAGGTCCAAAAGCCTCTCGCCACAGTGGTGATCGGCGGCCTCGTATCGTCGACCCTGCTTACCCTGCTCGTGCTGCCGGTATTGTATAGCTTTTTCCATGTGAAGCGAACTAAGGGTAGAAAAATTGGGCCGGCCATTGCATTGTTAACAGTATTGGTGCTGAGTGGCGCGAAGGCTTCTGCGCAAACGCTGACGCTCGACACCGCACTCTCCAGGGCCTATGCCCGCCACCCGGTGGTGCGGCAGGGCGACCAGCTGGTCCGTCAGCAGCAGGTACTGCTCGGAACGGCGACGGTATTGGACCCGTTGAGCATTAACAGCACCTTTGGACAGATCAATAGCGGCCTCTTCGACTACAATGTCGGCGTGTCTCAGGCCTTCAAGCTGCCGGGCGTCTACCGCGCGGAGCGGGGACTGCTGCAGCAGAACGTAAAGGTGGCCGAAGCGGCACGCTCCGTTACCCGCGCAGAGCTGACCCGTAATGTCCGGTCGGCCTATATGAGCTGGTCCTACGTCTGGCAGCGGTATGCGCTGCTGCTGTCGCTGGACAGCGCCTGGAAAGACTTCCAGCAGGTAGCGGATAAGCGATTTACCGCAGGCGAAACGGGCATCCTGGAAAAAACCAACGCCCGCGCACAAGGCGCCGAGGTGCAGCTCCAGCTGCGCCAGGCGCGTGCCGATATAGCGGCTTATTCCGCAGAGCTGCAGCAATGGCTGCCCGGAACGGACAGCCTTGGACTTCCCGGCGGTTTCGAGCCGTTGCCGCCGCTGACATCTGCCGACTCCGCCGGCTCGCAAAACCATCCATTGTTGCAATATGCCCGTCAACAGGTAGAGGTAAACTCCGCCGCCGTTAGAGTAGAGAAGGCGAGAGGGCTGCCGTCGTTTTCCATTGGAGCGGCTACACAAAGCCTCGACAGGGTCGGCTCTTACAATATGCTGACGGTTGGAGCAAATATCCCTTTATTCAAAAACGGTGTAAAGTCCCGTGTAAAAGCCGCCGAGATTGGCCGCCAGATGGCCGAGACGGGCGTCGAAAAAGCGGGCCTGGAACTGACCGCGACCTATCGCCAGTGGTGGGAGCAGTATACACGAGCCGCGGGTCAGCTGGACTACTACCGCCAGGAAGGACTTCGTTATGCCGCGTTGATTTTGTCCGCAGCTTCGAAGGGATACCGCGCCGGTAATATAGGGTATGTCGAGTACGTACAAAATATAAAAGAATCAGCAACCATCCGGGAGGGATACCTGCGTACGGTAAACGAATACAACCAGGCCGTGATCCAGATCGATTATTTTTTGAACCGATAAACTTTCGACCAAAATGAAATTAAGTACCATCATATACGCATCGATGATAATGGGCCTGACAGCCTGCGGCGGCGGGACGCCCAAAAATGAGGGAAAGAAAGATTCTACCACCACAACCCGGCAGCCCGTCACGGCGGCACCATCGGAGCCCGTGGAGATCAAGCTCACCGACGCGCAGATAAAAGCCATCGACCTTCGTACCGGCGGCCTCGAGCAGCGCAACCTCCGTACCTCGCTAAAGGTAAACGGCAAGCTCGTCTTACCCCCGCAAAACCAGGCGCAGGTTAGCAGCTTGTCGGGAGGAATCGTCCGCAGCATCCGCGTACGCGAAGGAGACTTTGTCCGAGCAGGACAGGTGCTGGCGACCCTGCAGAACAATGAGGTGGTGCAATGGCAGCAGGACTATCTGGAGAACACCGCGCAGCTGCGCTACCTCGAGGCCGAATACGCTCGTCAGAAAAGCCTCCGCGCTGATAGCATCAATTCGGAGAAGACCCTGCAGCAGGTGGAGAACGAGCTGGGCGTGGCGAAAGCCCGCCGAACGGGCATCCGTACCCGCCTACAGGGAGTGGGCATCCGCGCCGAAGGACTGACCCCTGAAACCGTACGAAACGAGATCGGTGTCGTAGCACCCATCGAGGGTTATATCCATCACGTAAATGTTACAATGGGTAAATATTCAGATGCCAATGCTTCTCTCTTTGACATCGTCGACAACAGGGCCCTCCACCTCGACCTGACCGTTTTTGAAAAAGACGTACATAAGCTCGCGGTGGGGCAGCGGGTGCTCTTTACCGATGCCAACGATCCCCTCCACGACCACCCCGCCAACGTTTATAGCCTGGACAAAGCCTTCCAGGACAACCAGCAGTCGATCATCGCACACGCCAAAATCGGAGAAAGAACGGAAACGCTGCTGCCGGGAATGTACGTGGAAGCGCGGATCCAAATCGATAAATATGAAGCAACGGCCCTGCCCGACGCCGCCGTAGTCAGCAGCGGCGACGATCACTTTATCTACCTGGAAACCGCCCCCCGGACATACCGCCAGGTGGCCGTAAAAACGGGCGCTTCTGATCTGGGCTATACGGAGATCGTCCCTCTGTCGCCCCTGCCTAAAGGGGCGCAGATCGTAACGAAAGGGGCGTATTATCTATTGTCCGAAGCGACGAAAGGAAGCAGCGAAGAGTAAACTAAAAAAATGTTCAATGAACAAAGAAAAACAAGAAGCTAACGAGCACGAACATAGCGGAGTTTTTGGCGGGAAGTCGGAACTGATTTTTGCCATCTTTTCAGGAGTATGCCTGGGTCTCGGTTTTGGACTGTCTTTTGTAAAGACCATACCATCCGGAGTTTCACTGGGCTGCTATCTCGGAGCTTATTCCTTCGGTGGATTTTTTACGGCCAGAGAGGCGGCGGAGAGTGTGGCTAAGGGCCGGTTCGAAATAGACTTCCTGATGCTGGTGGCGGCAGTGGGCGCGGCATGTCTTGGGCAGTGGGCAGAAGGCGCGCTGCTGCTCTTTCTGTTCAGCCTGGGACATTCACTGGAACACTATGCCATGGAGAAAGCCCGCCGGTCGATAGCTGCGCTGGCAGAGCTCGCGCCGAAAACAGCCTTGTTGAAACAGGGCGACCAGCTCAAAGAGGTTGGCATCGGCGAGTTGAAGCCCGGCGACGATATCGTCGTAAAGCCCAATAGCAAAGTGCCCGCGGATGGTATCGTGGTGAAAGGAGCCGGCGCCGTGAACCAGGCGCCCATCACCGGTGAAAGTATTCCGGCGGACAAACAAGCCGCGGTAGCGGGCACAGACTGGAAAGACGCAGACCGGCTCGAAACAAAATTCCGCGTGTTCGCCGGGTCGATCAATGGCGGCGATACGCTGGAAGTACGCGTAACCCGATTATCCGAAGACTCGACTATCGCCCGGCTCGTCAAGCTGGTGAATGAAGCACAGACGCAAAAATCTCCGACGCAGAATTTTACGGACCGGCTGGAGAAGTATTACGTCCCTGCAGTGCTGGGCCTGGTAGCATTGCTGCTCTTTGCCTGGGCGATTCTTCCGGAAGCCTTCAGCGCAAGTTTCTACAGGGCTATGGCAGTACTGGTTGCTGCAAGCCCCTGTGCGCTGGCTATCGCCACGCCAAGCGCGGTACTCAGCGGGGTGGCCCGCGCAGCAAGAGCAGGTGTGCTCATCAAGGGCGGCAGACCGCTGGAAGAGCTGGGAGCGCTCAAGGCGATTGCTTTCGATAAGACGGGTACGCTGACCGAAGGCCGTCCACGGCTGACGGAAGTGTATCCGTCGAATGAATCTTCCGGAGAAGAGCTTTTGACCGTAGCCGTGTCGGTAGAAAAATTGAGCGACCACCCGCTTGCCGCCGCCATCGTAAGGGGAGGAGAGGAGAAGCTCGGCCGATCGGTGACGCCCGCCTCCAACGTCAAAGCATTGACCGGCCGCGGCGTACAGGCCACATATGAAGGACAGACGGTGTTTATCGGCAACAAGGAGCTGTTAAAGGAGCAGGGTAGCGTTCCCGAAGACATAAAAAAACGAATGGAGGAGCTGGAACGAAAAGGAAACACTGCAATGCTCGTAGCGTTGAATGGTCGTTTGCTGGGCATCATCGCCCTGATGGATGTCGCCCGCAGCGAAGCGAAAGAAACACTGAACGCATTGCAGTCCGCCGGCATCCCAAAAATGATAATGCTGACCGGTGATAACCAGCAGGTAGCCGAAGCCGTTGCAAAAAGCATCGGCCTGACCGAAGCCTGGGGCAATCTCCTGCCCGAGCAGAAGGTTGCAGCCGTCGAGAAGCTGCGGCAAACCGAAGGAAAGGTCGCAATGGTAGGCGACGGAGTGAACGACGCACCTGCAATGGCCAAAAGCACGGTAGGTATCGCAATGGGCGCGGCCGGCTCCGACGTGGCGCTCGAAACGGCCGATATCGCCCTGATGGGCGACCAGCTAAACCGGCTGCCATTCGTCATCGGGCTAAGCCGTAAGGCGCACAGAATCATCCGCCAGAACCTGGTGATGAGCCTGGGCATGGTAGTAATCCTGATTCCATTGACTTTATTGGGGATTGCGGATATCGGACCCGCGGTGATCGGCCACGAAGGCTCGACGGTCGTAGTGGTGTTTAATGCATTACGGTTGCTGGCGTATAAAGGCAAGTAGCTATTGGCCGGTATTGGGGCTTCTCTTTTCCAGCAGGATCGTATCCCTCCACCGATTTCCCATTTTGCCGATCTTTTCCCTGAAACCGACTTGTCTGAATCCAGCGACTTCGTGAAGACGAAGGCTGGCCGCATTCTCCGGGAAGATGCCGGCTTGTAGCGTCCAAATGCCATTGGCCTCACTCTGGGCTATCAGCGTTTGTAGTAAAATTTTACCGACTCCCTTTCCCCGATAGCTGGCCGCAATATAGACGCTTATCTCCGCGACTCCGGCATATACGCATCGCCCCGAGACCGGCGTAAGCGCAGCCCATCCGGCAACGGTATCGCCGTCGAGCGCAACGATGCGGCTATGCGCCAGGTGAGACGCGTCCCACTCATCCCAGCTGGGTGCGCTGGTTTGGAAGCTGGCGTTACCCGTGGCCAGGCCATCTTCGTAGATAGCCCTGACGGATTGCCAGTGCTCGGGGAGTAAGGCGGTAATATTCATATCCTCAAATTTAAAGTTTATTTCGCCTTTCGCAGACTTTCTGCATAAGCATTTGGAAGCTTACTTTCCTCGACGGCCTTTGCGGCTTTCTCGACATCGTAGACAAAACGGACCATGTCCACCCGTATGCTATCCCTGTTCGAAATGCTGCTCGATTCTTCGATGTGAAGCAGCACATAGCATCCCCGCGGATCCCCATCCTTTGGCTTGCCCACCGAGCCAATGTTGATAGCGTGCCGATAGTTTCCATTGTCGTTTATAATACGATGATAAGGCTTGTGCGTATGCCCGAAACACATAATGTCAGCATCCGCATCGCTCATGATCCGGAGCAGGCTCTTTTCATCCCTGTCCTCGAACAGGTATTCATTGATCTTCCGCGGACTGCCGTGAACCAGCAAAAGGTTCAGCTTGTCCTGGTTGATCTGAAATTCGACCTTGATATGAACAGGAAGGGTACGCAGATAGGCTCGTTCATTGGGTTTTACGATCTCATTGGTGAAGGCAATCGAAACGGCGCCATTGGCTTTCTCCTCATCTGTCTTATATGCACAGCCGCAATCGTCGATCGCGCGTCCAATGCCGAAGTCATAGTTACCCGCAATCGTCGGAATACCCCTCTTGCGGATTTCATTTATCACCTCATTGGGCCATATGTTATAGCCGACAAGATCACCAAGACAATAAATCGCGTCGGGCCTTTGCTGCTCGACGCTGGCGAAGAAGGCTTCTAAAGCAGGCAGGTTTGCATGGATATCACTAAACAGCGCTATTTTCATTTTTTTATTTGTTTATGAGGATTGGATGGTGGAATAATATCTACGACGGAGCCGGAATGCGACGTTGACCAGGCCTATGAGAGCCGGGACTTCAACCAGGGGCCCGATGACACCCACAAATGCCTGACCGCTGTTAAGGCCAAAGACGCCGATGGCGACGGCGATCGCCAGCTCGAAATTATTCCCTGCCGCGGTAAAGGACAATGCAGCGTTTTGGGAATAGTCGGCGCCCAGCGATTTTCCAAACAGGAAAGTTATCAGGAACATTAACGCGAAATATATCACCAGGGGGAGGGCTATCCGCAGCACATCCACCGGCAGGGCAACGATTAGCTGGCCTTTCAGGCTGAACATGACGATGATGGTGAACAGCAAGGCGATTAGGGTGATGGGGCTGACAAAAGGTACGTATTTAGTCTCGTACCATTCCCGGCCTTTGGCCGCGATCAGCGTATACCGGCTGATCAGACCGGCGGCGAAGGGAATGCCGAGGTAGATACCCACGCTGCGGGCTATCTCGCCGATGCTGATATGAATCGCGAGGCTTTTCAGACCGAAGTACGGCGGCAGCACAGTGATAAACAGCCACGCAAAGACGCTGTAGAAAAGAACCTGGAAGATACTGTTCAGAGCCACCAGCCCGGCTGCATACTCCCGATTGCCTTCTGCCAGCTCGTTCCATACGATGACCATGGCAATGCACCGGGCGATGCCGATCATGATCAGGCCAATCATGTACTCGGGCTTATCCCGGAGGAAAATGATGGCGAGCAGGAACATAAGCACAGGACCGATGACCCAGTTCATAACAAGGGACAGGGTGAGAACCTTTGTATTCTTAAATACCTTGCCTAGCTGCTCGTACCTGACCTTGGCCAAAGGCGGGTACATCATCAGGATAAGACCGATAGCGATGGGGACATTGGTGGTGCCGGATTGAAAGCCGTTGACTAAGGCTGCGGTACCGGGAATGAAGTAGCCGAGAGCTACGCCGAAGGCCATCGCGGCGAAAATCCAAATAGTCAGATAGCGGTCCAGAAAAGACAGCCGCTTGCGTTGTGTGGGGTTGCAGTTGTTTGCACTCATATCGAAGGTTAAAGCAGGGAAGGGCCAAACGCCCCCCTGTTGATTTTATCAGCAGCAGTCAGGTCCGCAGCAGGCCGCGCTTTCTTTGGGCTTCTCCGCATACACCGTTACGCTGTAGATGCCGGTGCCGGATGCTTTGAATGACGCAATTTCTTCCGCCGTAAGGTATTGGGACAATATATCGTCGGGAACGATGATCGGCTTTTCCTTTTGCAGCGTGATATTTTTGAAACCGTTATCCTCGATCATCCCCATATACTCTTCTTTCTGAATAGCCCCGGCCACGCAGCCGGCATACATTTCGGCCGCCGAAAGGATTTTATCCGGCAGCTTACCGACGAGGACGATATCGGATATGCTAAAGTGTCCCCCGGGTTTCAGGACGCGGTAGATTTCCTGGAAAACACCCGCCTTATTGGGCACCAGGTTCAAAACACAGTTGGACACGATGACGTCCGCAAGGTTTGCCGTGACGGGCATCTTTTCGATATCACCCTGTCGGAACTCGACGTTATTGAAACCGAGAACATCGACATTAGCCCGCGCTTTTTCGATCATAGCAGGGGTAAAGTCGATGCCGATGACGCGCCCGGTTTCACCGGTTTCTTTGCGGGCAATGAAACAATCATTTCCCGCACCCGAGCCCAGGTCGATAACCGTATCTCCCTTTTTAATCTGTGCGAATTGCGTAGGAAGCCCGCATCCCAGACCCAGATCAGCATCGGGATTGTATCCTTCCAGGATGCTGTAATCGTCCGACATAATGTTATAGACGTCGGTAGAGCAGCAGCCGGAGCCACAGCAGGATGCTTCATTGGTGGCTTTGTCCTGGAGCGCGATGGCGCTGTATTTTTCGCGGACCATGTCCTTTATTTGTTCTGTCTTTTCCATGGTTTATGTATTTTAATATTGCTATATTGCGATGAATGAGATCAAAAAAAATGATCAGGTCGCCGCCACACTCACCCGCAGCAGTTGTCATCTCCTTTATAAGCGGCAAACAAAGCGCCGATCTCCTTTTGATACAACGCCCAGGTCTTCGGCTCGATGCAGTAACATACACTGGTCCCCTCGATCGTTCCCTGTATGAGCCCAGCGTTCTTCAGCTCTTTCAGATGCTGGGATATAGTCGGCTGCGCCAAGCCGAGTACTTCGACCAGGTCGCCGTTGATACAGGCATTGGTCTTGATCAAATGCTGAATGATGGCGATTCGCGCAGGATGAGCCAGGGCCTTCATCATTGACGCTAGCTTGTTCTGTTTTTCGGTAAATATTTCAGACTTGGTAAGGCCCATTATTTATTTGTTCATTGCAATATTACGATGCAAGGCTGGATTGTCAAAATTTTTTTTCTTGGGAAACGCATTCATCTGACTTTCAGCTCAGCCACCAGCTCGGCAAGATTTCCAACCAGCGTAGCCTCGTTTGTCATGGATTTTTTCTTAAAGCTATCGAGCCATGCATTGATCTCTCCAAAGAGAGGATTGACTGTCGCAACCAGCTTTTTTAGCTGCGCCTTCGTTGCGGCTCCAACCTTTTCTTCCCTTTCCTGGTCATCGGAAATTGCCCATTCGCCTAAAAAAGGGACCAGCGGCTGTAAACGGGCAGGAATCTTTGACGCATCGATTTCCTCCTGACGCTGCGGAAAATGGCGTTCAAGGATTTGCGCAAGGCTGGATGCAATGGCGAGCTCCGGGAGAATAGACCGTTCCGGATTTAGCACCAGCTCGACAGCTCCCTTGAACAGGAAAACTCCTTCGCCCTTTTGCAGCGCCAACCGAGCCATCGGCTTTTTTATCTTCTCCATACATTTCATCACGATCTCCTTATTCTTACTTCGATAGTATACAGGATAAGGAAAATCTCCTGCGGGGAGACGCTTATTGCTGGAGTCGAATGGATCTTTTCTGTTGATGTAAAAGTAGGGGACGCTATCGATTTTACAGGCGATTTCGATATGCTTCGAATAGGCCGTCAGGCTGTATTTCCTGCCGTCCGTAAACGTCACTCGAAATAGCCGGCTGGCAGAGTCGTCTATCAGATGAGAGTAGAGATCGATTTTCTGACTCCTGGAGGTGAAGGGCTTCAATATGGCTTTTATGTGCTGCTCCGTTGTCATGCTGATCGTCCGGCGGCCGTTTGAGCGCCGCCAGGCTATGACAATATACGTTAATAAACTATCTATTTTCCAGCCAGCCCAAAAAAGCCCGGGCTCTTTCTCCGGACACGAAGAATACTTTTCGCTATAAAGAGATTTATGAGCCCGGTATTGAAGCTCTGAAAAAATGATAAATAGTATAAAAATTGCTATCTTTGTGTTGTCATCGATTCGAATTAATAAGTAATTCGAATGATCATGAACATATCAGAAGTAAGTGATGGCATAGAAAAAATTTCCCTGCCATCGGATCAAAAGAAAGCAATATTGCAACTGATTGATGCGAAAATTAATAATGATATGAAAGAAGTGATTGCCGAGATAAAACGATTGGAGAGCAAAACCGAAGCAAAATTTCAGATTGTTAACGACAAGCTAATCAATGTAAGCAACGAGATAAAAACCGTTTACTGGGTAGTAGGCATAGCAATGTCTGTCATTCTTTTCGTAGTTGCCGTTAAGAAATAATTTTCGCCTTTGCAAAAAAGTTAGCCCCGGCTTAGGCCGGGGCTTTTATTTATACCAGAGCCTTAAACCCTTTCTCGCTTCAATTCCATTTGTATTGGCGCCGATTCGTGCTCCACGACTTGTTTATAAGTCATCAGATCGATTTCTTTCTCGCTTTTGGCGATTACCACTGTAGCCACCGTGTTGCCGATAAAATTTACGATTGCTCTTCCTTCGCTCATGAAACGGTCTACGCCGATGAGCAGGGCGAGGCCTTCGACGGGGATGACTTTTAGAGCGGTGAGGGTGGAGGCTAGTACGATAAATCCACTACCGGTTACCCCGGCGGCACCTTTGCTGGTTAACATCAGGATGCCGATCAACGTAATCTCCTGCCCCAGCGAAAGGGGGACGCCAAAGACCTGTGCGAGGAAGATCACGCTCATGCTCAGGTAGATGGTCGTTCCGTCCAGGTTGAAGCTATAGCCCGTCGGGATCACGAGCGCTACTACATCCTTTTTACAGCCGGCGTCTGTGAGCTTTTTTATAATCAGCGGCAGGGCGGCTTCACTGCTGCTGGAGCTAAGGACGATCAGCAGCTCTTCTTTTATGTAGAGAAGCAGCTTCCAGAGGCTGAACTTGTAATAACGGCAGATAAGATTCAGGACGATGAAGATGAAGAGAATGCCGGTAAGGTAAAAGGTTCCGAGCAGCTTCCCCAGCACCGCCAGTGTCCCGAAGCCGAATTTGCCGATCGTATAGGCCATCCCGCCGAACGCACCGACGGGGCTGAGCCGTACCACGATCTTGAGGATATTGAAGAGAACCTTGTTGATTTTGGTAAAGGAGCTCAGCAGGCTGTTGCCCTCTGCACCCATCCATTTCAGACCCACTGCAAAGAGGATGCTGAAGAACAGCAATTGCAAAATGTCCCCTTTGGCAAAAGCGTCTACAATGTTGGAAGGCACGATATGCGACACAAAATCGCCCCAGTTCATATGCTCCGCGTCTTTAGAGATAGCCGCCACCTGACCGCCTGCCGCCGCGTGGAATTGTACACCGGCGCCTGGTTTGACGAGGTTGGCGACAATAAGACCTATCACGAGCGACAAGGTGCTGACGATTTCGAAATAGATGATCGATTTAAGCCCTATGCGGCCCACCTTCTTCATCTCCCCGGCGCTTGCGATTCCCAGCACAATCGTAAAAAAGATAACGGGCGCGATGATCATCTTGATCATGTTGATAAACATGTCGCTGATCAGCTTCGCCGTGGGCGCAAACGACGGCAGCAACCAACCGACCAGCGCTCCCGCCAGCATGCCAAGCAGCACCTGTACATACAGTAAACGTAAATATTTCATTTCCTATTTCTTTAAGTATGGAAGCATGATTTCCTTCCAGATCGCATAGCCGTTAGGCCGCATATGGAGCATGTCTTCCAGGAATAATTCTTTTCTCATGTTGCCCTTTGCGTCCAGCATGGCATTGTATACGTTGATAAAATGGGCGTTGGGCTGACGTTGCAGGAATTGCCCGATGGCCTTGTTCGCTTCGATGACCTTCCCCTGGATAGCCGCCCGCACCGGACTCGGCTTTATGGAGACGAAGTCGATAGTGGCTGCGGGCAGGTTTTGCCGGATGATCGTAAACAAGGTCTTGAAACGGTTCACCACCTCCGACGCGGGGATATGGTCCGGCGTTGCCAGGTCGTTTTCCCCGCAATAGATCACCACCTGTTTTGGCTTATAGGGAATAATGATATCATAGGCATAGCGGATGACGTCGGTTAATATCGAGCCGCCAAACCCCCGGTTGATGATCGGATAGCCGGGGAAAGCCTGATTCACATCCGTCCATTTTCGGAAGGACGAGCTGCCTACGAATAGGATAGGGGAGGCTGGCGGAGGATTGATCTTGTCCTGCTCCTTGAAGGCCGCGATCTCGTTCCAGAAGGGCGCTGCCGCCGCACTCGAAGCCTTCCTAAACCCATTGAGCCCCATCCATTTTATCGCATCCGGCATCCAATCTGCGCCCTCGGCCTTATTGTGGAGGGCAAAACCATGACCGCCTTTTTGATAGATCAGCAGACGCCCCGGCACTTCGTGAGCAACCAGCGCCTCGTAGTAGGCGAGACTGTTACCCACCATGGACGTGCTGTCGTCTTCTGCCTGCACGACAAACGCCGGTGGGGTATTTTTCGAGACGTGGAGCTCGGGCGAGAAGGTAATTTTTTCCGCGGCCGAGGGGTTATCCCCCAGCAGTGTCTTCCTGGTCTTGGACCGGGGTGAGGTGAGCGAATCCTGGAAGCTGACGACGGGATAGATGAGCATCGTGTAGGCTACTCTGCGGCCAATCTTCCCCGGTATCGAACCCATGGCCGCCAGATGCCCCCCTGCGGAGAGGCCCATCAGTCCAATATTTGCCGTATCGATCTTCCACTCGGCAGCATGGGCGTGGATGATCTCCATCGCGCGATTCAGGTCCTGCAGGGGAATGTCCCTGTAGTTCTCGAATGCGCCGCTGACCCAGGTGCGGTATTTCAGGACGAAGGCGCTGATGCCTGCAGCGGCAAATTCTTTTGCGATGTCGTAACCGCCGTCCTCGATGCTGAGATTGAGATAGCCTCCGCCGGGACAGATGATCACCGCGCCGCGGCCTGCATCGGCATGAGCGGGTAGATAGTAGGTCAGCGTGGGGATGGTGACGTTCTTTACGGTTGGCCGTCCGTTTTCGGGTCGGGTAAATTCCTCCTTGTTTTCATCGGTCTTGTTGCCCGGTGGTCGTCCCTCGTATAACGGAACGATTTTTTGCGCACTCGCCGAAACAGCCATCAAAAAAAACGAAATGACAAAATACTTCTTCATGAAAAATTATTGATTAACAGGGGTAGCTGTGAATAGTGCAGGAATCGGCTTCGGCACCGAGCTGTTCCCATCCACCTCACTCTGAGGATAGAGGAACCGCTGCGGAATCTGACTGCCCGTATTCGGCGGCACCGATACCGTAACAGCACTCTCTTTTTGCGTCCGGCGAATATCGTTGAACCCTTCGATTTGTCCGACGAATGTGAGATACCGCTCCTCCAGGATATTCGCCAGCAGCGCATTGTCGGGCGACAAAGACTTCTTGTTCGCGATACCCCCGGCATTGAAGTCCGCCGCGATGTATGCGTCGTAGTTATGGTTGGTCGCCGTGAGAAAGGTCGAGCCGATATACCCGCCCGTCGTCATATAGGCTCTGTAGTCGTTGAGTCTCGACAGCCCCGCGGCAAATCCATTCAACCGAAAATCACACTCGGCTAATATCAGCAGGTTTTCTGCATAGGATACCATTGGAAACGATGTCTTGCTGTAAAAGAAGGCCCCGACAGCGACATTCAATGCGGGTACAGCTCCGGAATAAAGATAGTTGTATCGTGCCGTTTCATTGGTCTTGCTATTTCCTCTATAGCTCGCGCTTGCCGGATTCAGCAGCCCCACCGCATAAGCGCCTTTCCCGTCGAGCGACCCCGCTCTGTCTATCGCCTGGTACTGATACCAGGGATTGGTGTTGCCTTTCGTAGTAGCGGGATATGGGGCGAGCCAGGAATTGGCCGCCGCGTTGATCCCGTTCTTTGCCGCCGCCAGCGCCAGGTCGTAGTTCCGCGTATGGAGATAGTTTCTCGCCTTTAGCGTATAGGCCGCCTGGATAAAGGGCGGCATCTTTCCGGCAAAGAATACCTCCTGCGTCGAGAAGTCCGTAAAAGAAGCCGAGCTCATATTCGTGATGGAGCTGTCCAGCAGTGTCTGTACACTCTTATAGGCAGAAGCCTGCGCATCGTATACCGGAGCGGGATACTGCGTGTTGAAAGCCTGGGTAAAAGGTATGTCGCCCCAGAGGTCTGCCGCCGTCCCGATCGCATGCGCTTCCAGCAGCTGGCCGAGGCCCACGAGCCGCAGATTGTTGACGGATAGCGCTTTTCCGCGCATAATCCGCGCATTCTTCAACACCGCGCCATATACCAAAAACCAGGACGCATTGAAATTGCTTGCAATGACGTTGTATTGTTGAATCTGGGTCGACTGTAACAGTTCTCCCGTACAATAGCCGCTCCAGGTGCTGGCCGTACGTGCTACGTCTCCGCCCTGCAGGATCATATCCGCGGTCTCCACCCCCGGCAGCATGGTAGGAGCGTCCGCATCGGTGGGTAGATTGGGGTTGTCATTGATGCCTTCCACCATTTTCTTACAGGAGCCGAGCGCACCCGTCAAAAGGAGGACGATGATTACAAATTTTATTTTCATAAAGAAGTTTTGATTGTCTTAGAAATTCAGTTTCAGCGAAGCCAGGTAAGACCGGGTTCCGGGGTTGTCGAAATAGGTAACACCGCGGCCCGACGAGTTGCTGTTTAGATTGGTGTCGGGGTCGATGCCCTTCAGGCTCGAGAACAGCAAAAGATTTCTCCCGCTAAGCTCGACGACGACCGAGCTGATGGTGCCCTTCGTCAACCGGCTGACGCTTTTTACATTATAAGCCAGCGTCAGCTCGCGGAACCGGGTCCAGGTGTTCCCGTGGATAAACTGCTCGTATACATTACCAAACCATCCCCCAATCCCCGTGTACCAGGACTGTTCCAACGCCACCGGACCGCCGCCGAAATTCTGGATATTCCCTCTGAATTTGGTCCCCGCAGCAATCGTCGCGCCGCTCAGCGTCTTCATCGCCGTCCCCGCCGTTTGCTCACGCCCGGTCGTAGCGCTGGTGCCATAGTCGAGCAGCACCGCTTCCGTAGCATCCATGATTACGCCGCCGTGCGAATGCTCGACCAGCGCATATAAGGAGAGGTTCTTGTAGGCGATCTTGATACCGGCCGCACCCCGCCAGTCGGGATTCGGATTGCCCAGCGGCTTGCTCACGACGTCAGCCTTCGGAAAGCCATTGGCGTCGAGGATAAGCGTGCCCTTGCTGTCCCGCTGCCAGCCGATCCCGTAAAGCTCACCCAGCGGATACCCCTGTATGGCGGCAGAAGCGCCGGCGACACCGCTGCCGGCGAGACTAAAGGAGTTGACTCCGTTGAGGTTGGTGACCTTGTTGTCGTTCTTCGACCAGTTGACGTCGATATTGACATTCCAGTCTTTGTTACGGAAGATATTATACGAAAGATCCGCCTCGAAGCCCTTGTTCTGGATAGAACCGGCATTGGCATAGACGGAGCTGAAACCGGTCGACACGGCCAGTGGGATGCTGAGCAGCGCGTCGATGGTCTTGTTCTGATAGTAGGTGAGACCCAGGATCAATTTGTCCTGGAAGAATCGCAAGTCCGTTCCCACCTCGAATTCCTGCTTCCTTTCGGGTTTCAGCTGCGGATTGCCCTTGTTGCTGCTTTGCACATAGGTGCCGTTACCATATAATCCCGCGGTAAGGGAGGACAGCAGCTGGTCGTTCCAGGTCGGGCTGACAAACAGGTTCGAAGTCTGGTAAGGTGCTGGTTGGATCCCCACGATCCCGAAAGAGCCGCGCAGCTTGCCGAAGGACAGGACACTATTGTCTCCAAAAAGTTTCATTTTGGTAAAAATCCATGCGACATCGGTGGAAGGGTAGAAGAACCGGCTGTTGCTGGACCCGAAGGTAGACGCTGCTTCGGCTCGGAACGTTCCGTTGACGAATAGCTGGTCGAATAGCCCGACACCCGCCGATGCATAACCTGCATTGGTCTTGCTGAGGTAGTAGCTGTCGTCCGCCCCGATATTGGCCGCGGGGAAGTTATTGAGACTTTGCGGACCGCCGGGGATGATAAAGTTCAATGCAGACCCGCTGAGGTTCGTATTGGCGTTGGAGTTGTAGTTGAAACCGACCAATAGATTACCGGTAAAGGCGTCGCTGAAATTCTTCTCCGCCCTCGCGATCACGTCTACGTTGAAGAGGGTTTGCTTGTATTCGCTCCGAGAATAGGAACCGCCGGTAGCCGTCGCCGTATTTACCGGCCAAAAGTTCTTTACCTCCTCTTCCATATAATCGATCCCCGCCCGCGCGATCAGGTTCAGCCAGGAGACCGGCTGCGCATTCAGCTCGGCGCTGTTGATAAACCGGTTCACCTTGTCCTTATTGGTCAGCTGATAGATATCCCACTGCGGATTGTTGAAGCCGGGGTCGGCGGCGGAGCCCACCGCATTCCGGTAAGACCGCTGGCGGTTCGGAACGGCCGAACCCGTCGGCGAGCTGAAGTAGTCCCCGATATAACCCGCATTGTCGAAATCCGGCGAGGTACGAAGGATGGCGGTTGTAAACCCCGAGGTGTTGACGCCGCGCTGGATCCGGTTGGAGTTAGTCAGCGCATAAGTGCCCTTGTTCGATACGGTGAGCCAGGGTGCAATCTTCCTGGACGCGTTTAGCCGGATGCTCGTACGCTGGTAGTCACTATTGCTCCGGATGACGCCCTTCTGGTCGATATTGCCGACGCTGAAGAAGTAGTTCGACTTGGCGTCCGCACCGCTGACCGAAACGTTGTTGTCCCAGTAGTGGCCGTTGTGAAAGACCTCATCCCAGTTCTGGTCGACAAAAGTCTGTTTGGAATTCTTCTGCGTTACGTTATAATACTTCTGCCCATTGTTATACGCCTGAAAGTAAGGGCCGTTCATATCCAGGACGTCGGCCGCGCCGGACCGGTCTGCGATCTTGTCCCCCCAGCTCCTGGGAGCATTGAGCGTCCACTTGCCGTTGAGCCCTTGTCCGTAGGTCGTTTGCATAGGATATTTCATATTCACCTGGTCCAGTGAATAGGTGCTGGAAACGTTGACGGCGGTTTTCTGACCCGAGCCTTTCTTGGTCGTAATCATCAGCACCCCGTTGGCCGCCTGGGTACCCCAAAGTGCGGCGGCGGATGCTCCCTTCAGCACCTGGATGGTGGCGATGTCGTCGGGGTTGATGTCGTTAAGCCGGCTGCCGGTGGTGGTGCCGCCGCCGCCCTGGTCGCGGCTGCTTCCGTTGATGGGCACGCCATCGAGCACGATCAGAGGATCGGTGCTTCGCGTGATGGTGCTCTGCCCCCGTATGAGGATCTGCGAGGAAGCGCCGGGGTCTGAGCCCGAGGTGCGGGAGACCTTGACGCCAGACGCTTTACCGCCGAGAGCGTCGGTTAACCCGACCTCTCCCGAGTTCGCTACCTGCGCTCCGTCGACCTTGGAAGTGGCATAGCCCAGCTTCTCCTTTTTGGTCTCGAAACCGAGCGCGGTGACCACCACATCCTGGAGGGTGGCGGATGACGGGGTTAGCGTGATCGCGATGTCCGTCCGGCTGCCGATGGAGACTTCCTCGTTTTTGAAGCCTACATAACTGATAATCAGGGTAGTGGCGCTTGCCGGGACCGAGAGGGAAAAGTAGCCGGCGGAATCTGTTTGGGTGGCCGTCGTGGTATTCCTGACGGCGACCGTCGCATTGGCGACGGGTTCATTGTTGTCTTTTCTTACATGTCCGGTGATGGTCCGTTGTTGCGCATTCACCGAGACGCTGAATAGCAAGAAAAGAAAAAGCAGCAGTCGTTGATTTTTTTTCATATCAAGCAGAATTTATTAGGGGGTAAAACAGTCAAGCAAGCCGGAAATTTATAATCTCTACAGGTTGTAATCCAATTTCATCGTTACGTAATATTTTTCGAATACTTATATTTGGTTTCCGAAACGAAAAAGCAGTTTCCGAAATGCAGAATAAGCCTTCAGGAAAATATAACTTATTGCCATTTAAAATTATATGAATTCAATAAATATAAAAGATGAATTAAGTTATTTGTTTTCGAAGGTCTTTGACAAGTACGAAAAAGAGACCGGCAGGTCCATTGTCCGCAACACGAACCGCAAAAATTACGAGGATGTCGCCAGGCATTTGAGCGAGATCAGCAATCAATTACCCTATACCGCCGACCAGCTCGGCCACGAAAAATATTTCGCCGGCGACGAAGACCCTTCTCTGCAATATCCCCATAGAAAGTTCGACATCACCGCCAGCCAGATCAAGGATGCCTACCAGGGGATCGTCAGCAACCCCCGTCCTTTCCTGGTCGATGCGGCTTATATCTATTTATATGGTACGGGCCGGAAGGGTTTCGAAAAGGCTCCGAAGGACAACGACCTGGTGGAGCTGATGAAGTCGGAAATGGCGCAGCCGGTGCTCGTTCAGCACAGGATCGACAAAAAGCCGGGCAGCTCCATAAGAGTAGTGGGGGTAATGGCGCTGCTGGCCGCCACACTCTTCTTCCTTTATAAATGGCTAACCCTGAAAAACGAATGGGATTCCATCAAAAGCGACCTCGTACTGCTGCCGCACAAACCCACCCAGGCCGAGATCGACAGCCTGACGGGAGTATGGCTATGCTATACCGCCTCGCCCCAGGCCAGAATCTCCAACCCCAACCGGTACCACCTGGTCGTCTCGAACGTGGTGGACGTAAAATATAAGAATGGCTATTTTGTATTCCAGCGCTACGGCGCCAGCTTCAACCATCGCGGATACATGCAGTTCGAAGCCCCCTGGCTGGTAGCCGTCTATTCGAACGTCAGCAACCAGAAGGACTCCATCGAATCCCCGCGCTACTCACTGATGCGGCTCGACGTCGACAAAAAATACATCCCCGTCATCTCCGCGTCCTGGAACTTCGACGTCGGAAAGCTGAACAATATCATCGGCATAAGAGAGGTTTATATCAAGCAGGGCAGGGGAGGAGCTACCGAAGAGGTGCTCAATACACTGGAAAATGCCAGCTGTAAATGCAAGATCGTCGAGTGGGGGCAAGGCAACGGAGAGATGAAGAAGTTCTATGTAAGAAACGAGCTTCTCGACAGCCTGCCGGACGAGAACCTCAAGAAGCTCATCGACGAGAAAAGCATCCTGCTGCGCGAGCCCCAGCAGGCGCTGCTGCTCACGATCCCCGATTCCGGCGGCACGTTAAAGAAATAATTCTATCACCGGGATTTCATAAGGGGGAGCCACTTTCGGCATTTTCAACACCACATCATTGCCCTCTGTCGTAAACGCTATTTCCGATTCGTCGTTGAGAAGCTGTGCGTATTTTATCTTCCCCGCGTACCCCGGCAGGATCAGCTTCGAGTTCGCGACAAAATTATAAATATGAACGTATAATCTTTTTGTCCCCGGATTATACGTCAGCTTCGTGTCCTTCGGCGCCTCGAATCCATCTGGTGCAGTGGTGCACCCATAAATGGACCTGCTGTTTTCGTGCATCCAGACCGAAAGGCTGTCCAGTGAATATTTGGCCCGGTAGTCGAATTCCCCGCGGGCGGTTGGACCGACGTTTAATATGAGGTTTCCGCCGTTGGCGACGGAAGTGATCAGAAGGTCCAGCAGTTTGCGATGGGTTTTCCAGGATGTTTCGTCCCTGTAGTATCCCCATGAGCCGGAAAAAGTCTGGCAGGTTTCCCAGGTCTTGCCCTTGTACTTCTCCAATTCGGCTGTCGATACCTGCTCGGGCGTCTCGAAATCGCCGCCGTCGGAATATTTATTCAACCCCAGCCGGTTATTGACGATGATTCCTGGTTGCAGCTTCCGAACCAGCTTGATGAGCTCGACCGCGCCCCAGTCTTCGGCGTGCTTACCCCGTTTGGAGTCGTCGCCCCAGGTCCAGTCGAGCCAAAGGACGTCTATCTTGCCATAGTTGGTCAGTAGTTCCGTGATCTGGTCGCGCAGATACTTGCGATATTTCGCCATGTCACGCCCCTTGTTCAGCCGGTCGTAGTTGGCCTGGGTAGTATCTGTCTGCGTCAGGGGATGTACGTCGTCCATGGTATAGTCCGGATGATGCCAGTCCAGCAGGGAATAGTAAAAGCCTATTTTCATCCCCTTTGCCCGGAAGGCATTGACGTATTCCCTTACCAGATCCCTTTTGGCCGGACTATTGGTCGCCTTATAATCGGTGAATTTACTGTCGAACAGACAGAAGCCGTCGTGGTGCTTGGTGGTAAGGACAGCGTATTTCATCCCCGCAGCTTTTGCCTCGTCTGCCCACTTCCCTGGCTCGAAATGATCGGGATTGAAGAGGGTGAAATACTTCTGGTATTCCTCATTCGTCATGTGCTCGTTATGCTTCAGCCACTCGTGTCTTGCCCCCAGCGAGTAAAGCCCCCAATGGATAAACATGCCAAACCGGGCGTCCGTCCACCACTTCATCCGCTCTTTCTTCGCGGTCGAAGACTCGTTGAAGATGGACGGCTTGTCCTGGCAAAAAACAGTCGAAATATTGAGACAGAAGACGATTAGCAATGACAGCGCAACCCTTTTCGAATTCATTTAATGGCGTTTAGCCCATAAGTTAAGGAAAAACGCTGAAACCCGGCGGGTTGTCGATCAAGGACTCTAATTTTCGAAAGCTGTAATGAAAGATAAAAGGGTCATCGGGTCTGTTGAATTGTCCGCCATCTCTTTGAGTGGGTTTGTCTGAACTAAGGCCAAGACTATAGCTGTCCGATGAAGAAAAGTATTTTATTTCAAAAACGTAAGCGGTCTTTTCCGGTTTATAGTCGGTAGTTTTTACCAACTTGCCCCAGTCTTTAGTGGTTGAAGTCTTACCCCAAAAGCCGCTTTTCCCATTTTTAGGCGTAATGATGAGCTGGTTGCCCTGTACCTCATAGGTTCCTGATTCGTATATAAACAAAATATCCTTCGTCTTTGTGAGCCATTGTTTATTGCGGAATACGTAAGTGCCGTCGGCATTAAAGGAATATTCTTTTCTCAGATATCCGGCTGTATACTGCGGCCTGCCGTTGATATTATATCCGGTTGTTTCCAGCATATAATCGACCCACAGCCCGACAATCGAAGCGCCGGCTGTATTTGACACAATCTTCGCCAGCTCTAATGAATTGATAAAATCCAGCAATTCTTTCTGGTATTGCCGGGTATTGGTCATCAACACTACGCTGACTGCTTGTCCGCCGCCCGTAGCCGATAGCAAAGTGGCGACTCCCTTACTGTTTCCGTCGATATAATTGGCATTGCCCGAAATAACATCCCAGCCGTTTTTAGGGATTGGTTGCTGTAGAACGGGCTCGTCATTTACCTGCACGGCTGCTTTGACCAGCCTGTTCCAATCGGTATTGAAATTCTCATTTACCGATGCGCCGGACAGCTTTGTTTTGGTTATGACAGCAATGGCATAGCCGCCCGTTTTTGAATCCGTAACGGATACTTGTATACCGCCGTCATTTTGCACCTGCTGCCAGCCTTGGGGGGCAATATAGCTGACTGCATCGAGGTTTTGCCTTTGCTGGGCAGACACGATACAGCTTATTGCCGATAACAGGGTAAACAAGAAAATTTTCTTCATCGAAATTATTTTATGGTTTTCCCAACCCCAGCGCATTGGATACAACGCCGCCGGATGTTACACCGGTATTGACCGAGACATCGACAGAGGCAATATTTACATCACCGCTTATAAAACCGATATTTCCATCGGCGCCGACATTTCCTTTTACACCCCAGTCCGATACCTGCGGCCCGCCGTTCGGCGATGAAGTAAGGGTGATATATTCTTTTGCCGAAACACCGGCGGATGCAGAAGCTCCTGTAACACCCACGCCGAATCCGGCGCCCGCGCCTACGCCGATGGTAATGTCTTTAAATGTCCCATCGTCATTATAATTCAGACTGAGCTCGCCCAGCAATCCTTCGCCGCCTTCAACGCTGAAGGAATTACAGTCTGAATGAATGGCCGCTGGCCCCAGCTTGAGGTTTTGATTTAAAATAGCCGGACAATATTTATCGTCCCACTGTTTCAGCTTACCCGGGCTGTTGTCATCTTTGGTTTGCTGCGGGGGATAAATACAAGGCTCTACAACCGTGTACAGCGAAAGGATTTTCCTCAGATCCGTAAGATATCCCGCCTGTGCGTATAGAAATGAGCGGCTGCTGTTGTCGTTAAGCTGAACCGGTGTCCAGTTGGCGTAATCCCTGAAGTAGTTTCTGCTCGCCAGCTCACTTTTTTGGGCGAACTGGTTGGTGAGATTTGCTACACCAGAAAGATATGCCTGGCTTTCCTTGTTGTATTCTTCGCAGCGGGCTTTTTTTAGCCGTTCTATTTCCTCCTCCTCATCGGCTTTGCCTTCACCGCCTTCCAGCTTATTTAAACGATCGTTGTATTTTTTAGAAATTGCGCTTATTTTCTTATTATAGGCAGCCGTCAATTCTTTTTTATCCTGG
Organism: Bacteroidota bacterium; assembly: GCA_018267545.1. Classification (GTDB taxonomy): domain Bacteria; phylum Bacteroidota; class Bacteroidia; order Chitinophagales; family Chitinophagaceae; genus Puia. Next base: position 1,939 of record JAFDYG010000457.1, on the reverse strand, counting down.
GTAAAGAGCTGTTCCAAATCACTTTTCATTTTCATATAAAACACACCGCTCTGTTGCAGGATGGCGGTTGCCTTGATCATCATCAGACCCAAACCCTGATTTTGGTTGATGGCTGCCACCACTTTCTTTGGATCCGGCTCCGGGTATTTTCTCATCGCAGTTCGTATGTTATCAGCCGTTTGGGACAAGCTGTTTTTTTCTTTTTCCAAAAACACATTAAATGCTTTTGCCTGCGCCAGGTCCTCGGGCACGACGGGTAATTCCATCCTCCGCAGCATCGGGAACTCTTTGAAATTGGTATTGACAAAATCGTTTAGCTTTTGATGATTGCCTTCGATTTTGGTCAGCAAATCCGATGATTCTTTGTCGTAATGGTCTTTCAGCGATTGTTTCAGCCGACCAATAGCTTTTTCCGCCTCGGCCTTGTCGTTGGTTTTCGATGCCTTGTTCAGGTGTACCAACGCAGCAACTTTGTTGCCCGTTGCGTTCAGACTGTCTTTGCCGATTGTTTTATCGGCAAAAGCCAGCGCACTAGTCATATCACCGAGGTTGTAATAAGCGGTAGCCATATTTGACAGCACGGCTGGCGAGCCGTTCACTTTACTATTTACGTATTGCAGAATCGAAATGGCTTTTTCGGAATAACCATAGGCGTTCAAGAGTGAAGCGAGGTTATTGGCCGTATTCATATCGCCATAATCGGCCTGCAAAGCCTGGCAGAATAAATATAGTGCTGCTGTAGGCTTTCCCTGCATCCATACGCCGATTGCTTCGGCTGCAATAGCTTTGGGTAGCGTTATTTTTTTTGATTTCAGATAAGCGTCTATCTTCTTTGTATTGTCGGCAGTCAGCTTTGCCGCCGCCGTCGTTTTTAAATCGTCGATATATTTTTGAAAGGCCGTGGCGCTCATTGCTGTGGCGGATAATCCGCTTAAGAAAGGAGAAGGGGCCGGGACCTTGATAGTCGGAATGCTTGCTGCTGCTTTATTGCTTCCTTCCGTTTGCGGCGGAACATTATCCAGCTTCGCCAACGGTTTAAAAGCATAATCAGAGGTTTCGAAAGTAGCGGCATCCGGCGGTGCAGGGTTTTTGTCTTTTACCACTCCTGCAAAGGCAGGTTCTTTGGGGCTGCTGTTTTGAACGGGACTATTGCTTTTAATATAGATATTCCCCAGCAGCATATTTGGATTGCCGCAATACCAGCCGACCCTTTTAAAAGATTTTCCGGCAGGCAGGGCGTTGTCGTTTCTGATTACTTCCTTTCCATTTACCGAAACGGCTACCGCAGCGCCGTTTACGGATATGCTTACGTGCGCTACGTCTTTTTCTTTAAAGGCAGGAAGCTTCACATCCTGGTATATTTCCTTGATCTGGGCATTCCTGAATTTGCATTCCGTATTGGTTTCGCCGCTCATGGCAATGGAAAAGTCCGTTCCTTTGTCGACGGCGCTGGAGATATTCATGGGCTGAGGATATTTGTCCCTGGGGTCATAGGCGTCCAGTCTGAAATGATGCATCGTCCTTTTGTTCGAAATACCAGGGCCAAAATATACATCGTAGCTTACGGTATAGCTTTGCGTGAGCGAAACATCCAAATCCGGATAAAAAGTAAATTTTTCGGGGATCATTACCCATTTTCCATTTTGTCCGCTCACATTGATCAAGGACGAATTGGCAAAGCCATATCCCGCCGTATGCCATTTTTTCGCTGATAACCCACCGGCCGGATAGCCGTCGAAATCTTCATATAAAATAGTATAAGGGTCTTTGTTCTTTGTCGATGTGGTTGCAGAAACGGTGGCGGGGGCCGAAAAAATAGTGCCCGCAGATTTTTCGGGCGTTTTTACGGGCGAATAGACCATGGTTTTTCTCGCATCTGGCTGCGAAAGCCATTTGGCCGCATAGGAAAAATTGAAATTGGTCAGCAAAGAATACACCA